>CAZRJT010000126.1:0-1983 GCA_964600585.1 uncultured Bacteroides sp. | reverse complement strand
AAAAACCAGCAGATTTACAGTCTGCCCCATTTGGCCACTCTGGTATTCGCCCATAGCCTTAATGCGATGCAAAGTTAATGATTTTTTTGAGAACAGACCAAAAAGTGTTGTAAAAATTCGTACATTTGTGGTATGAGTATGATAGAAGTACATAATATAGTGAAGCGCTATGGCCTTCTGGAAGTGCTTAAAGGTATCGATTTGACGGTCGATAAGGGCGAGATAGTGTCGATAGTCGGGCCAAGCGGCGCCGGCAAGACCACTTTGCTCCAGATAATGGGTTCGCTTGACAGGGCCGACGCCGGCAGCGTGCATTATGACGGCGAAGACCTGCTGAAGAAGACGGACCGGGATCAGGCCCGATTCCGCAACGCAAACATAGGCTTCGTGTTCCAGTTTCACCAGCTCCTGCCGGAGTTTACGATGGAAGAGAATGTTGCAATGCCGGCATTGATAGCCGGAGCGGGGCAGCGCGAGGCCATGTCGAAAGCCAGGAAATTGATTGACTATCTGGGATTGTCGGAGCGCGCCTCGCATAAACCTGCGGAGCTGTCGGGGGGCGAACGCCAACGTGCGGCAGTGGCCCGGGCATTGATGAACAATCCGAAAGTGGTGCTCGCCGACGAGCCTTCGGGTAGCCTCGACTCGCATAACAAGACCGAACTGCATAAGCTGTTTTTTGATTTGCGCAGGGATATGGGTCAGACATTCGTGATAGTGACCCATGACGAATCGCTTGCGTTGCAGGCAGACCGTATGGTGGTGATGGAGGACGGACGAGTTAAGCGCATAGAGGCGCGAAACATAAAAATAACCTGAGGGCAGATGATGAGACGTTGGATAAAAGTGAGATTTACGTGGGCAGCGGCATTGGTGCTTGCCGTGTTGGCGTGCGGTTGCGGCGATGACGCCGACGTGGGCGCGACGGAGCGATATATGAATTTTGCGACGTTTGAAGGCAATGAGTCAGGGTCGGTGCGATTTACACTCCGCATAGTCAACGATTCGCCATTGATAACGCTGACGTATGGCGGCACTCTGGACCCGAGGGATGTGTCGGTTGGCGACAGGGTGTTGCTTACGTATGAATTGCCTGCCGGGATGACGGTGAACGACAGCGGGCGAGTGAGCCGGCTCGTCGTTGGCAAGGTGACCAATATGCCGGTTGTTGCAGCCGAGGATGGGGAAGTGCCACAAGGCGACGGCCTTGGCGTGCAGGTGCTTTACCGCACGGGTCATTACATAAATATGCAGTTTCAGGCTCCGTACTATAAGGATGAGTCTCGCAAGCTGCGAGTGGTTGCCGGAGCGTTGGACCAGGACGGAATGGCTGATCTGTATGTGGTGTACGATCGCCAGTCGGAAAATCCGACGTTCGACCGCACGGGCTATGCCTCGGCCAACATATCGGACGTATGGGATGCCGAAGGGTGTCGGGGCGTGAGGGTGCATGTGGAGAATTCGCTCGATGCATCGAAAAATGAATTCGTGTTTCTGAAATCAGATAATTAACCAATAAGAAAGAAATAGATATGGACTCAAAAAAGAATGAACTGAAGATAGAGCTTACGCCCGAAGTGGCCGACGGGCATTACTCGAACCTGGCACTTATTTCGCATAGCGCCAATGAGGTGTATTTCGATTTCATAGCCGTGGCCCCCAACGGGCCTCAGGCCCGTGTGCAGACACGCGTAATTATGACGCCTGAGAATGCGAAGAATCTGCTGTTTGCGCTTTCGGACAATATAAAGAATTATGAGGCAACTTTTGGCGTAATTGAGCGCAAGCTGCCGTTGAACAAGCCCAATGGCGGAAATCAGGGTAATCCTGGCGAAATACCCAATCCGTTCATCACCGGGGGAAAAGCTTAAACGAATCAAACTCCAAGAAGATGAAAGAGAACAATCTGACGATATATAACTCGCTCTCGCGCAACAAGGAACTGTTCAGACCGATAAACGAGGGCAAGGTGGGAATGTATGT
>CAZRJT010000125.1:0-2034 GCA_964600585.1 uncultured Bacteroides sp. | reverse complement strand
AGCGTCGGATTCATAACCCGGAGGTCTCGAGTTCAATTCTCGATCCCGCTACTGATTCAAAAACGACAGGAGGTCGACCGATATCGGTCGGCCTCCTGTCGTTTTATCCCACTTGAAAAAACTTAACTCCGAGTCGGTCGGATGCCCGGATGATGGCGCGCGCAATTCCGCTCCACCAATCTGCCGGCACTGTTTCACTCCGTCAGCTTGTCCAGGGCCTCCCGATACTCCTTAGGCGTCGGAGCTCCGAAATGTTTATGTCTGAGATTATGCTCCTTGTCGAAAATTATGTACGACGGCATACCGGTCAGTCCATACTCTTCAAGCAATGCTTTCATCGCATTCTTGCCTATGCGCACCTGCTCGCCGCCCAATTTCTTCGACCTTTCGACCCAAAGGTCATATTCCGTCGATTCGTCGCACACATAGATGAACACCACATCTGCCTCTCTGTGACTTGCCCTCGCATTGTCAATCTCTGACGACATTTCCACGAAGCCCGGAATCACCCACGTGTTCTGTACATTCACGACCACATGCCTGTCACGATAGTTCTTGTCTATGAATTCCCGTAAATCAAAAGCCTTATCGGTCAAGTCATGTAACGTCGGTTGACCTATTGCTATTCGACGCTGGTTCTCTTCAAGCACAATTTTGCCTATATCGTCCGAAAAGCCTTTGCGTATGTTGCGTATCTGAATATTCGTCAATGGTTTCCCATCTTCGATTTGATTCACATACGACATCCCTGCCAAAAGGTCGAGCAATAACGGATGACGCTCCTTTATCGCCGGTTGCAGCTTGGCATATGCATAGTCCTGCCACTTGCCCACTGGATTGTCGCCTATATCATCCACTTCACACCATTTCAATATCCCGGCCAGTAAATCCTTTATTGGCATATACATTGGCGTTTTCAGAAATACCTCCGGCGAATAATCTATGCTGTCCAAAAATGAATATGCTTCCATCGGTGGAGTCTCCACGTCCAATCCCGCGAACTCTTTGGCGCCTTTTACGTAAGTCAATATATATTCCCGTGCAAATCTCGTTTTGATGCTATTATTAAGCCAGATGCTCATTTTTTCGTTCACCGGTTGGCTGAGTATCGTGGCCACATACCGTGGCCACAGTTTCTCCATCTGATAATCCCTCACATTTTTCCATGACGTATAAAGTTCCTTGTCTGAGGGGATATAATCACTGGGTGTCATCATAATTGCTTTCATTGACACGTCGGCACACGTCATCCAATCCTTCAGATTCATCTCATCGTCATCCGGATATTCTATATATGCTATCTCTCCGTCGTTATTTACGTGTAGTGTCAACGTATTGTTCCTGCCTCGTTTCAACAGCAAATGCGTTCCACCAATCAATTCGCCATTTTTACACGTAAACACACCCCCGATTTCCTCGCAGGTTTGAGTCGGAACGAGTCCGTGATAGTAAGGCACGCCGGTTGGTGATAACTCATATGTCAATTTTGTCACTTCGCCGTAATCTTCGTGTCCGGTCGAAAAGATGGGAAAAGTCGAGCAAAAAACCTCGATTTCCCTATTAAATTTGTTTGCATCAAAAGTCTTTATATCCTTTTCGATTGGAACAATTTTCACCATTATGCTATCAAATCCAAGTTCTATTGTGCGTTTACTCCCGTTCCTTTCAACTTCCGAGGCAAATGCTACTATCGGAGCTAAAACAAGTGCCACTAATGTCCATATCAAACTTCTCATATCCTTCAAATATTCTAATTTTTTTGAAAGATAATACTTATTTCCTTATGCAGTAGGTTTTTAAAGGTTAAAAAAACTTAAACGGCGCATTGAGGCCGAAAATTGCTTATATCGAGCTCACGTTAAATAAGATTTAAAAAAAGGAAAATTCGCGCATTTCCCCGCATTGCGTGTTTTACCTTTGCACCCGTCGGAGCCCCGCGGCCCCGTTTACCTATTTCTTTTCTAACCGATTAACTCTGACTTCTGACCTATGACTTCACCCCGTTCCACTGCAAAATATGCTATGTTGCGCCCA
>CAZRJT010000124.1:0-2157 GCA_964600585.1 uncultured Bacteroides sp. | reverse complement strand
CTTGAAATGGGACAGCACCAGATAGGAATCATAATCGCCGAAAGCCGTGTGCCGGTGGTTATTGACGCTGGACTTGGCGCACCATCACATGCGGCTGAAGCTATGGAAATGGGGGCTGATGCAGTTTTGGTAAATACGGCAATTGCTGTTGCCGGCAATCCGGTGAAAATGGCCGTTGCATTTCGACTGGCCGTAGAAGCCGGCCGTAAAGCCTATCTATCTGGACTCGGCCATATTTCGAATTTCGCATCGGCAACGAGTCCTCTAACATCATTTCTTGACTAACACAATCAATCCAGACAAACGTTATGACAATCGAAAACATCGATATACACAGCTATCCCGGTAGTGAAAAGACTTATATTGACGGTGCTTTATATCCCATCAAAGTGCCTATGAGAAAAATCAATCTCACCCCAACCGTAAAGATTGTTGACGGCGAACGAATTGTGCGCGAAAACGCTCCGGTATATGTATATGACACCAGCGGAGTATACACCGATTCGACCGTAACCACGGATATAAATGCTGGCATACCACGAATACGCGAAAAATGGATAGCCGAACGTAGCGACCTGGAGCTGCTCGACGGAATAACATCGGAGTATGGAAAAATGCGCGAGAACGACAAAGAGCTTGATTCAATACGTTTCAAGTGCCGCTACGCCCCACGACGGGCAAAAAAGGGAGAAGCAATCACTCAGATGGCACTTGCCCGAAAAGGCATCATAACTCCTGAGATGGAATACGTGGCCATACGTGAAAATATGAATGCAGAGGCTCTGGGCATAAAAAGCCATATAACTCCTGAGTTCGTGCGCCAAGAACTTGCCGAAGGACGAGCCGTGCTTCCGGCGAACATAAATCACCCCGAAGCTGAACCTATGATAATAGGACGCAATTTTCTGGTGAAACTGAACACCAACATAGGCAATTCGGCTCTTTCATCAGGCATAGAAGAGGAGGTGAGCAAAGCGGTGTGGAGCTGCTATTGGGGAGGCGACACGCTTATGGATCTTTCGACCGGCGACAATATACATGAAACACGTGAATGGATTATACGCAATTGTCCGGTGCCGGTAGGAACCGTGCCAGTATACCAGGCTCTGGAGAAAGTGAATGGCGATATCGGATCCCTCACATGGGAGATATATCGTGATACGTTGATAGAACAGGCTGAACAGGGAGTCGACTATTTCACCATACACGCAGGTGCGTTGCGCGTACATGCCGATATGATTGATGAGCGTCTCACAGGCATTGTGTCACGAGGCGGCTCGATAATGACCACCTGGGCCGTTATGCATAACGAAGAAAACTTCCTTTACACGCACTTCAACGAAATTTGTGAAATACTGTCACAGTATGATGTTGCAGTGTCGCTTGGAGATGGCTTGCGTCCGGGTTCGATACACGATGCCAACGACCGCTCACAATTTCTGGAGCTCGACGTTCTGGGCGAACTGACAGAAATAGCATGGAAACACAACGTGCAAGTGCTAATAGAAGGTCCAGGGCACGTGCCCATGAACAAGATAAAGGAAAATATGGAGCGACAACTAAAAAGCTGCCATGAAGCGCCATTCTACACACTCGGGCCATTAACCACCGACATCGCGCCTGGCTATGACCATATTACATCGGCAATAGGTGCCGCTCAGATAGCTTGGATGGGTACGGCTATGATTTGCTATGTAACACCCAAAGAACACCTGGCACTTCCCAATCTTGAAGACGTGAGAAATGGCGTGATAACCTATAAAATCGCTGCACATGCCGCCGATTTGGCCAAAGGGCATCCTGGAGCCCAAGTGCGCGACGACGCTTTGAGCCGGGCCCGCTACGAATTCAGATGGAAAGACCAGTTCAATCTATCACTCGACCCAGCACGTGCACGCCAATATTATGTCGAAAGCCATAAAAACGACGACCATTTCTGCACGATGTGCGGCCCCAACTTCTGCGCCATGCGCATATCGCAATCAGTGGCCGAAAATTGTAAAAAATAATCTGCAAAACCATAATTTCAGTACATATAAGCATTATGAATGTTTATGACGAATTAAAAAGTTATGACTGGAACTCTACGACTCCCTCCATTGAATCACAGACATGGCGTCATTTAGAGGTGGCCTTGTCGAAACCACATCCCAACAT
>CAZRJT010000123.1:0-2275 GCA_964600585.1 uncultured Bacteroides sp. | reverse complement strand
ACAGTGTCTTAAGCGGCAGCTGCCCTCGCGAGAGCTGAAACGTGAACTATCCGCCATCCCGGTCTGAGCCCACGACGACGCAGTATCCGAATCCGAACATCATCGGTTCCGATACACGTCCGAGTCCCTCACTCCGCGGCGCGACAAGCCCGGTTCAGCCAAAAAGGTAGCAAGAGAACATTGAAATCGTTGGTTTTAATCCGACAAAGTAAGGCTTTACAACTTGCTTTGCCACATTTAGTCGTGCTTACTCAGGATGATAGATGAGAGTCGCAGACGACTCGAATTTGAGTATGTTGTTGGCGGCACGTTTTATGTCAGCTGGTGTCAGATTTCTATATCGAGGCACTATGCTGTTGATGTTTTCGCCGTGCATCATGCTCATTGCGAGTGCCTGTGACCGCGCTACGAAGTTTATCGAGCCGAAAGTGTGGCTGCTTTCGAATTTATTTATGGCTCTCACCACTTCATATTCCGATGGTGCAGTACTTTTTATGCGCTCAAGTTGTGCATAAATAGCTTGCTCGGCTTGAGCAAGAGTCGTTGGATCGTTTTTCTTCAATTTGGCGTTTATCAATAGATAGCCTGGTTCATCGCTGCCGAGTATCGAAGCGTCAACGTCGATGAAAATCTCCGAATCCATTATGAGCTCCTGATAGAAACGCGACGAACGGCCGTTCGAAAGTACGTCAGTCAATATGTCTGCTGCGATATAGTCTGCCGAATTATATCCGCCCATTGGAAATGCTATGGCCACAGCCGTATGTGGCACCCTGCGGATTACCTCAAGCCGTCTGGGTGATGAAATCTGAGATACAGGTGCATAGCTGCGCTGACTTATCGTTCGGGGCTCTATGTCGCCGAACCATTTTTCTGTCAGACGTTTGGTCTCTTCAAATGTTATGTTTCCCGAAACGGCTATTACCGCGTTATTTGGCCCATAATGATTGTAGAAGAATTCTTTCACGTCTTCTTCGGTCACTTTGGCTATATGCGCGATTTCCTTTCCGATTGTAGGCCAGCTGTAAGGATGGTTCTGGTAGACCAATGGCCGTAAGAGATGCCCCATGTCACCGTATGGTTTATTGAGGCACACTTGTTTGAATTCCTCAATCACCACATTGCGTTGTACTTCGAGCGATTTTGGATCGAACGACAATCCGAGCATACGGTCACTTTCGAGCCAGAATGCCGTTTCTGCATTTGCCGCCGGAATCACGTCGTAGAAATTCGTATAGTCGTTGCTCGTCCAGGCATTGTTCCATCCGCCGGCCATTTCCATTGCCGCGTCATAATCCGGAACATTTACCGAGCCGCCGAACATCAGATGCTCGAATAAATGAGCCATACCGGTTTTATCGGGTGACTCGTCGCGAGCCCCGACATTGTATAGCACCGTCATAGCCATCATTGCCGTAGTGTCATCATAGTTATGCATCACTCTCAGGCCGTTTGGCAAAGTGAATGTGCGGCTTTCAATCATAAATGCTCACTTATTATAGATGTAATAAGGCCTGTTCCCGGCTCGAAACAGGCCTATGTATGGTGTTTTATCGTGTTATTTTACTATGCGGGCGCTTATAATTCTAACGTCCTCCACCGGTCGGTCGTTGCGGTCAGTCTCCACTTTCTGTATTTTGTCCACAACGTCCATTCCTTCAAGTACTTCGCCGAATACTGTATAAGCCCCGTCGAGATGAGGTGTGCCCCCTACGGTCATATACGCTTCGCGCTGTTCGGCTGTCAGTGAGTCTGGATTGGCAGCCGCCTTGGCCTCAGTTTCCTTTATCAGTTCCTCCTGGAGCTTTTGTAGGCCGGCTTGGTCGAATTTGCGGCGAAGTGTCATTATCGAGTCGCGGTTGTTCATCGTCAGTTCCTCGAAAATAGCCTTTTTCTGCATCTGAAGTCGTTGATGTTCCATCTGGTCAAGCTGGGCCGGATTGAATTTTTTTCCCGTAACTATATAAAATTGCGAACCGCTCGACTTCTTTTCCGGATTCACATTGTCCCCCTCGCGTGCGGCTGCCAATGCACCACGTTTATGGAAGTGCTTGGGATAAACGAATTCAGCGTCGATCTTATAGTCTGGCGAGCCGTCACCGAGCATTTTACCGGCTGGGGCATTTTTCGAATTAGGGTCGCCCGCCGCATCTGAGCCGTTTTGGACTGCAATCGGGCGAAAGACGTGATGCTTTCGTCGTTCTCCAGCAGCGCCCTGGCCTCCGGGGACAGAGTCTGGAAAAACTCATAGGCCGAAGGGTCCTGATCCAGCAGG
>CAZRJT010000122.1:0-2334 GCA_964600585.1 uncultured Bacteroides sp. | reverse complement strand
AGCATCGCCATTACGGATGAAGCGAGTCCATAGCCGGGAGTGCAGTGGGTGTGGAAGTCGACCGGCACTGAAAGGGCGCTCTTGAGCTTGCTGATTATAGAAGCTGCACGCAATGGGTTTACGAGTCCGGCCATATCCTTCAGTGTGATAATCTTAGCTCCCAAACGCTCCATTTCTCGAGCTTTTTCGACGAAATATTGGTCGGTGAAAATCTTTTCGGGTTCCTGCGGCTTCGAGCCGAAGAGTGCTTTGATTTTTCCAGCAAATCCTTGAGGTTCCTGTGGAGCTTCGGGTTTGGGGTCGACAGTGTAGCAAACCGCTCCGTCGGCTATGCCTCCGAGCTGATTGATGAGTCGGATTGATTCTTTTACGTTGTCGATGTCGTTGAGGGCATCGAATATGCGCATTACGTTCAGGCCATTTTTGATGGCTTCTTTATAGAAGCCTTCGAGAACGGAATCGGGATATGGAACATATCCGAAAAGGTTGCGACCTCGCGACAGAGCTGAAAGGAGCGATTTCCCTTTCATTGCATCGCTGAATTTGCGTAGACGGGTCCATGGGGATTCGTCGAGGTATCGCATTACGGAGTCAGGGACAGCACCACCCCAAACTTCCATGATATAGAAGCCTGCATTTTCGTAGAGCGGCAAAAGACGGTCGATTGTTTTTTGACTCAGACGTGTGGCAAAAAGCGATTGTTGGCCATCACGCAATGTCAGGTCTCTGATTTTCAACTTTCGAGTTTCCATATACATTGTTGTTTTAAACGTGAAAACATCACGTTGGATTAAATTTTGGGGAGCAAAAATAGTGCATTTCGCGCAATTAAGGAAAAAATTCCGTAATTATTTGACGAAGTGTTATAATTTTTTAAAATATGGCGAAGTGGCTTGGAAGGGGATATATAAAATATTAATTTTGCGAGTGAAAACATTAATGTAATTGTTGCTATATTTTTTATGGAGGAATTGAATGGCGGGCTGAAACGGCACGCACGTGTAGATGTGGCTGATGTGCTTAGAGGATTGGCCGTTATGGGTATTATGCTGCTGCATAACATAGAGCATTTCAACTTTTATTCGTTTCCGAGTACGGACGGACAGAGTCTGTGGCTTACATTTGCCGACCGGAGCATCTGGAATAGTCTGTTTTTTATGTTCGGTGGCAAGGCTTATGCCGTATTCGCGCTATTGTTCGGGTTCAGCTTCTTCATACAGGACGATAACAGCCGTATGCGCGGCAACGATTTCAGGCGTAGATTTTGCTGGCGTCTGTTCTTGCTTTTCATAATAGGCAATATCAATGCGGTGTTCTTTACGGCCGAGATATTGGTGATGTATTCGATGGTTGGTTTCGTGCTCGTGTTTACGTGCCGACTGTCGACGCGCACGCTTGTTGTGCTGACGGGATTGTGCATGCTTCAGCCGGTGGCGTTGTATCATACGTTGATGGCGACTTTCAATCCGGATTATGTGACTCCGACGTTGCCCACCGGTTCGTTCTGGCAGGCAACGATGGCAGTGCAGACATCGGGCACATTTATGGAGACGGCTTTGGTGAATCTCTGGGAGGGACAGCTTGCGAGCCTGGCCTGGGCTTGGGATAACGGGCGCATATTCCAGACGGCGGGACTGTTCATAGCAGGTATGCTCATAGGCCGGAATGGCTGGCTGCTTCGTGATAAACTGCATTATTGGGGCGTTGCTGCCGTCGTGGCTGCAGTGTGCTATTTCCCGCTGGTTGGACTCTATGAAATGCTTCCGAAATACGTTGAAAACCGCAATATACTCGTGCCGTTGAATCTGATAGCGAAGTCGATTTCGAATGTGTCGTTTATGGTGATGATTGTTTCGGCTGCTCTCTTCCTGTATTACACGACGTCGGTGAAGGGGTTGATGGACAAGCTGAAGCCGTATGGACGAATGAGTATGACGAACTATGTGTCGCAGAGCATAATGGGTTCGTTTATCTACTATAACTGGGGGCTTGGTATGTATCGTTATCTGGGAATCACTGCAAGTTTCCTAGTTGGTGTGTGCCTCTTCGTGTTGCAGTTCATTTTGTGCCGTTGGTGGATGAAGCGATTCAGCCACGGGCCAATGGAGGGACTTTGGAAGAAGTTGACCTGGATAGGCTCCAACCGGCTCTGACGTTTTGAAATCGGCAATATTCAATGGTCAGTGCTTCGTATTGGCCGACAGATAAAAAAGTGGAGTAATGTTTTGTCAATTAAAGAATAATGGCTAACTTTGCATGCCATTACGAGTTGGCATCTTACCAGTGCCGAATCTAAGTGTTTGAAATTTAAAATAAAAACGTAATAAAATGAAA
>CAZRJT010000121.1:0-2369 GCA_964600585.1 uncultured Bacteroides sp. | reverse complement strand
GTGTGCGGTGGTGTTTTTCGTATTGGCGATAAAGTATTCGGAAACGATGTTCATGGGGATTCCGCTTGGAGAGGCGATGGTGTTCGGACTCATAATGCTGCTTATGATATGCATGCTCGCAATGTATTGCAACCGGGTCAAGGCAGCGCGTAATGTTTTTTTGGGCTTTGCAGTCAGCGCCGGAACAATGTATGTGCTGGATCTGTGCGGAATCGCCGTGCCGGGACAGGTGTATTTCCTGACGTTAATCGGCTTGACCTGCATATACTGCATAATCGTTGCCATACACACGCCTTCGCGCAAAATCTACACTACGGTATGTGCCGGGGTGATGTCGGTGGTGTTTCTTTATTCTGTGAATTATACATTCTCGTCGGTTTTGCAGCCCCATCAGCAACAGCGCATAAAAGTGACACTGGGCCTGGAAGAGGATTTGCTAAACGCGGGCTACAACGTGAACCAATCGAAAATAGCCATCGGTTCGGGGGGATTTATGGGCAAGGGGTATCTGAACGGCACCCAGACGAAACTTAAGTATGTGCCCGAACAGCATACGGACTTCATATTCTGCACTATCGGCGAAGAGCAGGGCTTTTGCGGTTCGACGCTGGTGCTGCTTGCGTTTCTGGTGTTGATATTGCGAATAATCCATATTGCGGAGCGACAGCCGACGGTGTTCGGCCGTGTATATGCCTATTGCGTTGTGTCGTACCTGATATTCCATCTGGCCATAAACATCGGCATGGTGATAGGGTTATGCCCCGTGATAGGCATTCCCCTCCCCTTCTTCAGCTACGGGGGGTCGTCGCTTTGGGGGTTTACCTTCTTGCTGTTCATAATGCTTCGAATCGACGCAGGTCGCCGCGAACAGCTGTCGTACTGAAATTTTATTTGCATCAACCCGACGGAAGTATTAATTTTGTAGTACTTTATGAGTCTTCTGCTTTCAATAGTACTTACGGGCGCACTCATAGGTGTGCTGATATCGGCTCCAATGGGGCCGATAGGGATTCTCGTAATCCAACGCACCCTCAACAAAGGCAGATGGCCGGCCTTTTTCACCGGCGTGGGCGCATCGTTATCTGACTTGTTCTATTGCATGCTCACGGGGTTCGGACTGTCGTTCGTCACCGACTTCATAGAATCGAACCAAAAGATACTCCAAGTCATCGGGAGCCTGCTCATCATCGGATATGCGGTGTATCTGTTCCGAAATAATCCATCGCGTTCGCTCAAGCCGCCTACAATCGTAGAGAATTCGTATTGGCGCGATTTCGCCACAGGATTCTTGTTTACGTTCTCCAATCCATTGATATTATTTTTCATCATCGGCCTTTTCGCCCGATTCAATTTCCTTGACACCCATTATAAGTTCTATCACTACATACTGGGGTATGCAAGCATAATCATCGGCGCTTTGGGGTGGTGGTTCATCATAACTTTCTTCGTTAACAAAGTCAGGGCACATTTCAACGTGAGGTCAATGTGGTTAGTCAACCGCATCATCTCCGTATTGCTGTTCGTTATGGCGACAGTGGGATTTGTGCTCGGCATCAAAGACCTAATCATTCAATGAACAATCTGACCAAAACCATCAACGTGCCTTACATTCCGGAACTTAACGACATAACGCTCGAAGAGGCAGTGACCATACTCGACGACCGCGGCGAAAGACGCACAATAGAGTGCCTTAACTGGAAGGAGGAGTTTCCTTATCATCCACTGACGGCTTTTTCGATAGCGCACTCAGGCACACACATCTATCTGGACTTCTTTGTGAGATGCAATTATCTTCGCGCCGTGAACTATAAGAACAATTCGGACGTATATCAGGATTCATGCGTAGAATTTTTCGTGTCGCCCGAAGGTAGCGACTATTATTACAATTTCGAATTCAACTGCATCGGAACCATACATGCCGCAAAACGCATCGACCGCCATAACGGCACACTGCTGTCGGACGAGGAGCTTGACAGCGTGAAACGTCTGCCATCATGCGGCACACGTCCGTTCCAGGAAGTCGAAGGGATGTTTTCGTGGAATATAATAGTGGCCATACCTCTGAGCCTGATCGGAGTGACTTATACTCCGGGGAATCCGGTGGAACTGCGGGGAAATTTCTACAAGTGCGCCGACGCGACATCGCATCCGCACTATCTGAGCTGGGCCCCAATCGACACGCCTACGCCCGACTTCCATCGTCCGGAATTCTTCGGCAAAATAATACTCGAGTAAAAATTTCGCAAATTTTCAATCGATATTTTTGCTACCAATAAAAATTGCATTAACTTTGCAGTGTCGAAAAGACGAATCACGGTGATTTAGTGTAGTGGCCTAGCACGCCACCCTCTCACGGTGGAGACCCGGGT
>CAZRJT010000120.1:0-2795 GCA_964600585.1 uncultured Bacteroides sp. | reverse complement strand
ACCCGGTACCGCTGCTTCGATCAAGACCTGACGGAGTTCCCGGGGAGCTGGTCGTATAGGACTTACCCGTCTGCAAAGGTACAACTTTTTTCGCTATGGCCAACAATTTATCACAAAAAAGTTGTCAGCTTAGTGTCGTCAAATGATTACGCACGCTCATCTTTCATCATGCCATCTAACTTCCATCCAAGTCCATGGCTGCGATGGCATGGCGTCTGGAATGGTCTCCGTCGTTGTGTTGGAGCCATCGTAATCCGCAATCTCGAAAGCCATTCTCAACGTGGCGAGTCGGGGCCTCGCATCCAGCCCTATTGAAGTCCAGGGTATTGCCCCTTCCATAATGTAGCCATTACTGTCCGTTTTAACGGCGCATCTCGCCCTGGCAATCGCTACGTCGTTCATTATGGCCCGACGGTTTGACACGCCTTGATGCCCGATAACCTGGCCATTTGCCATGAATTGGAAATCATACAATCCCTCATCGGGCTGCGTGTCGCACACATTATTGGCATCGATTAGGATGCGCACTCCGTCGGCGCCATTTTCGTCAAACGCTATGCTCTTGTCGGTCACTGCCGCTATGAAATAGAGATTGGAGTCGTCATATGCGAAATCTATGGTCGATCGGTTGCGGCTGTTGACGCCCATTGCAAATTGTTCCCCTGCAGAGTCCCACCATTTCTCTTCGTCGCCCATTGTTCCATCGGGTGTTATGCTGGCGGAGTATGGGATGTCTATTCCATCTCTTGGCGTGCCTTTGATTATTCTGATTGACGTGCCTTTGCCTATTTCGCCCACAGAGCCTATGGCCATCACTTTTCCGCCGTCAATGACCGCCACGGAGTTCCACAGCGAGCGGTGTCGGTCGTCCAGGTTGAAAGGCCTTGTTCTCCCTTTGAAATTCATCGCCCTGGCGTCTCCTACTTCCACGAACATATCGCGGTATTCATCGTCGTCACGTGGTCTCCCTTCATTGCCCATATATGAAGCTATGGTTTCTCCGGAGGGGAGCACTGCGAGGTAGGGAGCAGCCGAGATGAGCTCTCGTGAAGGGGTGGCCTGGAAAATTTGTTGGCGGTTCGCATCGTCCGTGCCCACATGATAACTATGCCAGTTGACATCGAGCTGACAGCGCACAGTGGTAGCTACAAACGACTTATGTCCCCAACCGTTGTCCTCGATTATCACCACAATTTCATTTGTCCCGTTGAGAAGCACCGGTGCAGGCATCCCGTCGCGGTGCCCAGTGCGGAACGAGACTCTTTCTGGCTCGCTCCATGTGATTCCTTTGTCGAATGACCGTGAAACAGATATGCACTGTTCATCCGACTCCGGAAATTCATATTCATTGGCAAAATAACATTGAAGTTCTCCCGACGGAAGTTCGAGGAATGATGGTTCCCAACACCCTTCCCCTCCGCGATGTGAGGCCGTGAAGATAGTTATGGGATCGCTCCACGTATGGCCGTTGTCAATGCTTCTGACTGCCATGATGCCGAACTTGCGTTCCTCGCTCCAAGGCCTTGACGGACGCGGATTGTAGCCTACGATTATGGTGCCGTCCGATAGCTGTATGATGTCAGGCACGCAAAGACCCACTCTGTCAGGCCGCCTCGCTATTTTGTCGGGTGCGCTCCAGGAGCGTCCTTTGTCAAAGCTTCTTGCCACCACGATGCCGTCCGACTCAGCGCATGCAAGCAGCGAACCGTCTTGCAATTCAGTTATGCGGGAATAAATCGCGTTTTTTAGCGCGGTTGTCTCTGTCGCTACGTCCCAGAAAATGCGTGAGCCCCGATATGGCTCAGGCTCGGTGCCGTGTGCAAGCGCAAACTGGATGGCTATGCCGGTAAGAAATGTCATGACAACCCGCCTAATCATTGGTAGTAAAGTCGATTTACGATTTGAAATTTTAATGGATATTAGGTGCGTTAAATTGATGATGGCCATTCCGGCGGAAGGACGGAATGGCCATTGTCAACTATGATTGGATGTTATTGTCTGGCAATTCAATGCTTTCTGACCGGGTCGCACGTAAGGCCTACGCCGAGCTTTTTAAATATCTTGTGGTCGACTTCTCCGAGCATTGCCGTAGAATGCACCTGGCACCCGTTGAGTTCGGGAAGTTTTTCAAGAGCCCGACGACAATTCTCGTCATGGGTGCTGAGCACCGAAAGTGCCACGAGCACCTCGTCGGTGTGCAGACGTGGATTCTTGCTGCGCAGATAATTGATTTTGGTGCTTTGTATCGGCTCGATCATCTGTTGCGGTATCAGCTTAACCGAATGGTCTATTCCGGCAAGATATTTGATGGCATTGAGTATCAGTGCCGCGCTTGGGCCGAGCAGCGAGGATGTTTCGGCGGTGATTATCGTTCCGTCAGGTAGCTCTATGGCCGAGCAGGGCACTCCGCTGCGTTCGGCGCGTTCACGTGCTGCTATGGTGGGCTTGCGATAGGATGTGTCGATTTTAGCCTGCTTGAAAAGCAGCAATATCTTGTTCACCTCGTTGTCGTTCCCGTCGCCCAAGGCCAGGCGGTTCACGGCTGTATAGTAGCGGCGTATGATTTCATTTTTAGAAGCTTCGCAGCACACCTGGTCGTCGTTGATGCAGAATCCCACCATATTCACTCCCATATCGGTAGGAGACTTATATGGATTCTCGCCGTAAATCCCTTCGAACAGAGCGTTCAGCACCGGGAATATTTCGATGTCGCGATTATAGTTGATGGCCGTCTTGCCGTATGCCTCGAGATGGAACGGGTCAATCATGTTCACGTCGTTAAGGTCGGCCGTGGC
>CAZRJT010000119.1:0-2948 GCA_964600585.1 uncultured Bacteroides sp. | reverse complement strand
ACCTTCAGCCAACATGGCAAAACCGGTCTGGCGGCAAGCCATAACGTCGGAGTGGTCACCGAAGATGCTGAGAGTGTTTGAAGCGATGGTTCGAGCCGACACGTGGAAAACGCAGGGGAGTAATTCGCCGGCGATTTTGTACATATTGGGAATCATCAGCAACAAGCCCTGAGAGGCGGTGTAGGTGGTGGTCAGCGCACCAGCCTGGAGCGATCCGTGAACAGCACCAGCAGCACCACCTTCGGATTGCATTTCCTGCACGAGGACAGTTTCGCCAAATATGTTTTTACGACCGGCAGCGGCCCATTCGTCAACGTATTCGGCCATTGTCGATGACGGCGTGATGGGGTAAATGGCAGCAACTTCCGAGAACATATACGAGATATGTGCTGCGGCCTGATTACCGTCACAAGTCAAAAATTTCTTTTCCTTGCTCATAATGGATTGAAATCTATGTGATTAAATAAGGGTTGATAATTATCTTTATAGGTTGGACTACGCGTGAGCGCGTAAGTTTCACCGCGAAGATACGAAATAATCCGATATTTCACAAAAAAAAAGAGATAACTGCTTGGCGCAAATGTGTTAAAGCGGTGTGTCGCGTTTTTTTACGGCGGTCAGTGGGGGCGCCTTTTGCGGTCGTTTGAGATTTTGATGAAGAATACGATTGTGCTTGACACGGTTGTGATGGAATTGGTGATTACCAAGGGCAGATTGGAGAGGAGCAGGCCTTGTATGACGAAGAACAGGGAGCCGAATCCGAGCATCAGGAACGTTGGCATCGCAATGCCATCGGTGTCGCGTGTGCGGATTGTGTACCAGGCTTGCGGGAGGTATCCGCAGATCATGCAGATGGCGGCTGCATATCCGACGATTGATGTGAGCGTTTCCATTTATTTTTGATTTGTGATGCGGGGAATCAGGTCGTTAGAAATCACGATGTCGGATATGCGTCGGGCAGCGCGCAAATGTTCGATTCCGGAGGGGGATACATTGGTGGAATCGCCTTCGACTACGCCTTGCGATGTTACAGCGACCTGGGGAGCGTCGGAGTCGATGATGCTACGTCCCATACCGTGCCAGGAATATGATGTTAGGCCAGCCAACTGGATGATGGTGGGATATATGTCGATTTGTCCCATAGTGGCACCGTAATATCCGGGATAAAGGGCGTTTGCTATGATAAGCGGCGTGAGTTGTCGGTCGCTTACGAAGCGGCATGCTTTTGCGGCATCGGCGCGGTAAGAAGCCAATCCTTCGTGGTCGCCGGTGATGACAAGGAGAGTGCGGTCGTAGTCGGGGCGCGATTTCAGATAGTTGATCAGAATGCCGAGCCCCTGGTCGGTGTAGTGTGCCATCGTGAGATAGTTTTCAATGACTTCGGGGTATTCGAGGTCGAGACTGAGATCGTTTAGCTCCGGGGGCAATATGAATGGGTTGTGTCCGGAGTAGGTGACTATCTGAATGAAAGCGTTTTCGCCATCGGGCCATATCTCACCGCGACTCATCTTCTCGGTGATTTGCCGCATAAACGATCGGTCGCCGAGTTTTTTCCGGGCGCCCACCTTTTCGTCGTTAATCCAGCAGTCTCGTGCCACTATGGTGTCGAACCCGAAGTTTCGTGCGACGAGAGACTGATTCCAAGTGACGGGCTTGTCGACAGTAAGGATGTAGCTACGGGCGTTGTTGCGTTCATGCAATGCCTGATTGAGAGTGCAGTATCTGCGCGGCGACTGGAGCATGCTGTAAACACCGTTTTCCAATGGCAACATTCCGGCATTTATGAGCAGTTGAGCGTCGATGCTTCGGCCAGCACCAACCTGTGATACGACAGTAGGGGCATAGAGCGAGAGGGAGTCGCCAATGAGAGCGTTGAGGTTTGGCGTTATTTCCTTTCCTTCGATTTCGAGCCCTACCGGCCAGCTTTCGAGCGACTCGCATATTACGAGGACAATATTGTCGACGGGCTTATGTAATGCGGTGTCTGGAGCGAGGCGTGGATGTGCGGCAAACCATTCGTCGACTTCGAGTAAGCGTGCCTGCGTAAGCGGTTCGACCGACGACAGATAGTCGTAGATGAGGGCTCCGAATGGAGAGTACATAGGCACTCGGCACGAATGGTAGTTGGCGTTTTCAAGGGATTTCCATGCCGCTTTGAATCCACCCCGCGTAGCTGTGAAAGAAATAGATGTGGCGGCAAGGATGAAAATGAACAGGGCATAGATGGATGATGAGCTTACGGAGGGTCGCGTGGCTACGACTTTTGTGTGGCGAAACGCGAGGATTGATGCTAACGCCACAATGAGAATGAAACCGGAGTCGGCCCAGTGGAGCGAATCGGTGACAGAAGCCGTGAAATCACCAAGATTTCCGACCAACGTGTAGCTGCTCAGGGGTATGGCCGTGAAATATGTGCGACTGTACATAATGTTGCATTCGAGCCATATAGCCAAAGCGGCTATTATAAGAGTCTGAATCTTGCGGGCATTGAACAGCAGGGCCGGAATGGCGAAAACGGAGCCTAAAAGGATGGCGTTTAGCCATAATTCAGGGGACGAAAATGGCGTGAACGTCGTGGCGTTACACCATAAAAAATCGAACCATAGGAAACATGCTACGGTCAGACCCCAAAAAGCTGTGTGGATGGGAGTCCAAAGGTCGTCAGGGAGTATCTGTCGTCTCATACACTTTTTATAATTGACTGCAAAATTAGTAAAATACACGGTTATGGACTGCACTCTGTGAAGTTTTTTGTCGAACTTCAAGGTTACAGTCCAGCCGAGCCGTGTATTGTCCGTAAGGCCAAACAGTTTTTAAAGACCAACGATTTCAATGTTCTCTTGCTACCTTTTTGGCTGAACCGGGCTTGTCGCGCCGCGGAGTGAGGACCCCAGACGGCGGATAGTTCACGATTCAGCTCTCGCGAGGGCAGCTGCCGCTTAAGACAC
>CAZRJT010000118.1:0-3031 GCA_964600585.1 uncultured Bacteroides sp. | reverse complement strand
CGACCCATAGCCTCTCTGCTAATCGGCACCACGACCTTGATTTCGGCCTTGGCCGAGGAGATATCAGTGTCCGACTTCGGCGCCATACCCGACGACGGCATCAACGACATCGAAGCACTGCGCAAAGCAACCGACTACTGCCGACAACATTCAGGCACCACGTTGCTAATTCCCCCGGGCGTATACGACATCGTCGACTCGACAGCGTTGCGAATCGAGCGCGAGGCCATCGGAGGCGTATACGGCGAAAACGTGCAGGGCCGACTTTTCCACCCCGGGGCTCCATACGTGAAAGCCTTCGACCTTTCACACTGCAACGACCTGACAGTGAAAGCTTCCGGCGCAACATTCAAACTCAAGGGATGGTATGAAGTGGTGACAGTCGACAATGCCCGCAACGTAACCATCGACGGACTCAGCATCGCATACCACCGGCCACCAAACACCGTAGGACGTGTGGTGAGATCCGACGCCGAGTCATTTGACATATCTTTCGACCCCGAACGATACACTTACATCGACTCAATCGTGACCGGTCGCGTGCATTTTTACGACCATTTGCGCAACAGGCTCTATACCGGAGGCGTATCGTCAAAAACATTAATCGACCCGACAACAATCCGCTTCAAGTCGAACCGGCACCCGGCAATTGGCGACTACTGCATATTGCGCCACGGAGGCCACTATCGTCCGGCAATCCTCATCAAGGAGTCGGACGGTGTAACACTTTCCAATGTAAAAATACATAGCCAACCGGGGATGGGGGTAGTAGGACATCTGTCGTCCGACATCATGCTACGCAACCTCCAGGTGGTGCCGCAGGCAGGCGACGTGATTTCCACCAACACCGATGCCACACACTTCACATCATGCTCGGGCAACCTGACAATATGCGACTCTAAATTCCGCGGCCAAGGCGACGACTGCACCAACATACACAACTATTATTACCGCTATTACCCCCGCGGAAAGAACAAAGCCGAAATTCGAATCGAGAATGCCGACCTGCATGCCCAGTCGCTCGACTATCCGGCCATAGGCGACACTATGGCCATCATCGACCGGCGCAACATGGCTCCCATCGGTCGTTATGCCGTGACTCGCGTCGACACGTCAGAGGCCCGCTGGGAGGTGGTAATCGAACTTGACAAGGCACTCCCGCCAACATCGGCCGATTCCGACCATTTCATAATGACTAACCTGACGCGCTTCCCCTCGGTGCGCATCACCGACAATGCGGTCGGCAGCCATCTCGCGCGCGCATTCCTTATAAAAGCCCCTCACGTGGTGGTGGCCCGCAATTTCATCACCGGCAGCTGCGACACTGCCATAAAGCTTGGGGCCGAGCTTGGCTGGAACGAGAGTGGCCCGGTGGAAAACGTTCTCATCGAGGATAATTATGTGTCGGGGTGCGGACATAGCTCGCATCCCAACAACCCTTCGGGCGTAATGCTCAGCACCGAGGCCTCGGAGCGTCCGCCTCACGTCAACCGCAACATCATAATTCGCAACAACGTGTTCGACTCCGACAAAGCCACTGTAATTCTGCTCAAGGACGGCGCAAACATATCAGTGCTGAACAACAGCGTGAACCAACCCGATTACGTAAAGATAGAGAACTGCGAAAACGTCACCATACGTCCATAATCACAATCAGGCAAAAAAATTAGCGGCCCGCAAGCAATATGTCCTGCGGGCCGCTAAATAATCCTTTATCAGTGCTCGAACTTCACACGACGCGGAGCCGAATGTTTGTCCACACCGACCACCCATTTGGCAAGGAATGGTACCAGACCAATCACCTTGGTAGTTACAAAGCAACAAACGAACGTGACCACCGCTATCACCGGTATGGCCTCAACAGTAGGCAGCTCCATACGTCCCTTGAACACGCCAACCCACAATCCGAGCCAGAATATGTGCATCAGATACATCCCGTAGCTGCATTCTGACATGTCCAATATGAGCTTGGGCGTGCGCGCCTCTTCGATGCACGTGAACAGCAAAAAGGCACCGGCCGTGAGCATCACGCAATTAATGGTGCAGAACGCCCAACCGATTTCAAGCTCAGGAGTGGCTATCACTATGCCGGGCGTAGCCTGAACGTAAAACGAATATATGGTCAGTGCGGCACCGACCACCATCAACACGAGCCCTACGGCAAAGCGCATATTACGCGCCCATGTCAGATGCACTCTGATGTAATGCGCAAGCACGGAATAGCCAAGATAGCCCGAAAAATACCACAACATATGATATTCATTCCAGAAGCACTGACCCCATACTTCACCAAACCAGCGATTGAGATAAGGGATGCATGTCGACAGCACAAACAACCCTATGAAAAACCGCTCTTCCTTAGCCGTCGCTTTCATAAGCCACGGCGATATCATAGGTATGAACAGATAGAGGCCTATCAGCGGATACATAAACCAGAAGTGACCCGCCGTAGTGGGGAAATTGAGCCATAGACGCGACAAATCATTGAGCGACGTAGCCTGATCAATCTGTCCCCAGAGAGTGGGTAGCACGCTGTAAAGCACCATAAATATCAATAACGGAGGAACTATCCTGACGAAACGACGTTTGTAGAACTGCCACATTGTGAGGCCTTCTTTCATAGGCACAAGTAAAAATGCCGACACTATCATAAACAACGGCACCGACATTCGCGAAAAGCCGTCATAGACCGACACCCACAGACGGTCAGCCTCATTCAAGAGCAACGATTGCGGTCCTGCCATATCCGACTCGCCGCCCGCACCATAATAATTTTCACTCGCATGGACGAGCATTACCAGAAAGCAGGCGAACACCCTCACATAATCCAAAAATACAACTCGTTTCATTTCTCCAGTTACTGTATTCATTATTTATTCGTTTATAGACCACACTCTTTTCAAACCGGCCTACACAAAGTTAGGAATTTAATTTCATCTCTCGACATACACATAAACGACATTCTTACATTTTCAGCCATTGTCACACGATTTGTCGCATATTGTAACAATTCCGTAATATTTTTTCAAAT
>CAZRJT010000117.1:0-3376 GCA_964600585.1 uncultured Bacteroides sp. | reverse complement strand
AGAGCCGCATATTCGTCGCACGCCAGCAGCTCCAGGAACGCTTCTCCGACTATCGCTGATTATCTCATCCCCATAGCTGAACAAAAATACTCCTCCCTCCGCAGCTCTCTTCTCCTACTCGGGTTTCCGCCCGGCTTTCAAGGTTAAAAGATTGACAAGGTTTGATAATGATAAACACACTCATAATATTAAGTTTAGGTTACATCGAATTAGGGAATCGGAAAGGTATTATTGTTTAGGTAAAATTCAAGGTTAATAATTAAGGCACATAAGCCCGCGCCAATCACAGAAGCGCGGGCTTATGTGTTTTCCTCCCTTTTTGCAGTCGATTGGATTTCCAGATTATCAGGATAATTGCTAATTTTACGGCACCGATGTCTCACATATCAAAATTCTATTTATGAAACGCATCATTGTCCCAATCCTCGCTGCCCTGTTGGCATCCGTTGTGTCTGCCGCTGACATCCTCGGCTCAGAGACGAGCCGGCCATCCGACCTGTCCGATTTCGATTCGTCGGTTCGTCAGCCTGCCGATGTGCCCCTTAAGGTATATTCACCTGCTGCTCGCCGTGGTGCCGTTGATACGTTCTATTACAGTGTCATCGGTTCCGACGGCAATCAACTCACCAAGCGGGCTCAGGTCTATACGCCCCACTCCTATAATCCCGCCGACACCGCCACCCGCTATAACGTGCTTTACCTCATGCATGGTGGCGGCGATAACTCGACATCGTTCTGCTCCGACCAGCGTAGTCCGCTCCCGCTCGCCAACGTGCTCGACCATCTGATAGCCGACGGCAAGCTCCAGCCGCTGATTGTCGTTATGCCGACATTCTATCCCGACGACCGCAATATTGGAGCCAACCGCATGGATGATGCCATAGCGATGACGCGCGATTTCCACAAAGAACTGAGGCAATTCCTGATACCAGCCCTCGAGACAACCTATCACACGTGGCTCGAATCGGCTGATAGTGACGCTGTCACCGCCTCGCGCCGTCATCGAGCGTTCGGTGGCTTTTCGATGGGCGCCCTTGCAACGTGGTATCAGCTCGCCTTCGACAACGCTGCCGTGTCTCACTATCTCCCTCTCAGCGGCGACCTCTGGACCTTCGATGCCGATGGCCGCAGGCAGTCGGTCGAAGAGTCGGCGCGATGGCTTGTGCGCCGATTGAACGACATCCCCTTCTCCCGTGATTTTTATGTCTATGCCTACACCGGCACTGATGATATCGCCTTTGTTCCTGAAAAAAATCTTATCCGAGCCCTTGCCGCGCATGAACCATTGTTCCGCTACGGCGGCGACGATGCAAACGTCTGGTTCTTTGTCAAGCCGGGAGGCAAACACTATTATGGCGACATAAACGCCTATCTCTATCAGGCACTACCCGCCATAAAGTTCTGATACCACTATTAAACACTCCCATCCTCGAGCAACATCACCGGCTCACTCGGTCAGCTTGTCAAGCGCCTCCTTATACTCTTCTGGCGTCGGAGCTCCGAAATGTTTATGTCTGAGATTATGCTCCTTGTCGAAAAATAGATAAGTCGGAAATCCGTCGATGCCATATCGCCCCGAAAACTTTTCCTGCTCCCTATCTGACAACCTCACATGGTGTCCGCTTATACGTTTGGTCATATTGCGCCATGTCTCCTTGGGCGATGATTCGTCACACACATACACATATTCCACACCTCTTTCTTCATCTTTCAGGTCGCGAAGTTTTTCGTGCGACACCACGCACGGGCCACACCACGTATTCCATACGTCAACCACCACGGGTCTCCCTTCAAATCGTTCCATATACTTCTCCAACTCAAATATTTCCTCCGATTCTGTCAAGTCGAGCCAATCGTTTTCATCCGTATTTCTCATGCTTTTCACCAGCCAATCGTTGCGCTGCTTCAGCAGCTTTCCTATGTCGTTTCTTGTGAAATGCCGCTCTATGTTCGCCAGTTGCACCTCGCTTAGCGGCTTGCATTTATCGTCCATCTGCAATCTGTAAGCGGCCATGGCAAGCAAGTCCATCAATTTGTCCGACGGATTCTTCAGGGCCCCTTTAAGCTTTTGCCGCGTTTCTTCCTGCCACTCCTCCACCGGCGTGTCGCCTATTGGATTCACTCCTGCCGGAATCATTGTAAGTATCCTTTTGAACATCGTTAGCGGTTCTCC
Organism: uncultured Bacteroides sp.; assembly: GCA_964600585.1. Classification (GTDB taxonomy): domain Bacteria; phylum Bacteroidota; class Bacteroidia; order Bacteroidales; family Muribaculaceae; genus Paramuribaculum. Next base: position 1,203 of record CAZRJT010000117.1, on the reverse strand, counting down.
TGGAAATATGGTTATCAGCATTCGGTCGTCCAGATCTATGTCGTTCAGGAAATTGTAAAATTCAATTCCCGGAACTCCCACATTGAGCCCATATCTGTCTCTGGCATCCTGGTTGTAAAACATAAGCCTCCCGTCGCAATATGCATATTTAAACGTATTCACAAACCAGTCTTGCCATTTTTCATCCATCGCTATTCCCTCCGTCAGGTATTCCACGTATGCTGGAATCAGCGAATCCCTTTCGTATCTAATGTACCGTTCGGGACTGGAGTAAGCCTCCGGATCGGCAAGTGGAGGTTGTCCATCCGCGAATCTATCCCACATCTCCAACACGGCGAGAGCGTCATCCGGAGCCAATCCTCCGCCACCTTCCGCCGCTTTGTTTTTCCATTTATGTCCGTCGCATTCGATTGTCAGAGTCACCGGAACACCTTGTTTTGCTATTACCGGACTGAATATCATCGTATCAGCCAGCTCAACTCCCACCAGTGCCCATTGTTCGGTCAATTCCATTTCAACCTCGCACTCGCCTTGTCCGTTCACAACGTCAAACTCTTTCAACAATTGTTCCGTTTCGTCGGGTTGGAACACCGATATTGTCGAAGCGCGTCCCTTTACTCTGTCCGGGATTTCGATTTCGCTTCCCGGCATAGTCCTCAATTCCACCCTCACTGTCGCCGTTCCAACCTTCACATCCACCGGCGTGTCAGACCCATCATTGTTTCCCATAAAACTCTTAGTCGAGCATCCTGAGACACACATCAGGAATAGGCTCAACACCATCGCATTAACTATTAGAAGCTTTACTTTCATTTTGTTCTCGTTAGTTGTTTTTGTAATCTGCAAATTGAAAAGCATTACATTCAGGGCAACCGCATCATATTTTTTCAAAAAAACTAATACGCTGATTGTCAAATATACTTTGCAAATATCGCAATAATTACCCAAACCGACAATGATTTTGAATGAATTTGCGCAGACTCCTTGACACAACGTATTCATTGGATGCCATGGCGGAAGGATATCTCAAACTATTTTCTGAAATGCTGGAAAAATAAGATTAAAAAGGGAAAATTCGCCCGATTCCCCCCGCCTTGTGTATTTACCTTTGCACTCGCCGGAGCCACACAGCTCCGTTCACATATCATTAACCTAATCCCTCTGCCTTCTGACCTATGACTTCACCCCGTTCCACTGCAAAAT
>CAZRJT010000116.1:0-3777 GCA_964600585.1 uncultured Bacteroides sp. | reverse complement strand
CGAGGCACATTCCGTTTTTAAAATCTGCAGTAGTTGCCATAAATCTATTTAGAGTATATTTTTGATATTCACTGTTTAAGTTCCGTAATCCGCTCGCTTGTCCGCGTAGTGTTGCGCTCCGCCCTCGTCATAGCTTATGCCCGTTGGTGGCTTCACGTCAGATACGGCACTCCTATTTGCGGTGCAAATTTAAGAAAAAAACCGCTAACCTCCACAAAAATCCCGCATTTTAATTATATCATCGATTCATCGATATTCTGTATGTCGTAAGATGATTAACGGTTCCTTACAATTCCAACTCCAGTAACCGATTCTGCCGACACGTTATAGCGTCGCGCAGTTGAATTGTTGTAGAAGCGAAGCTTTGCGTTGCCCGTGGCATCGGGACGCACATCCGGATTCCAATAAAGCGTCCGGCGATAATCGGCTTCATATGGGGTGGCATCTGAATAGTCGGGCGAATAATACTCGACGGGCACAGTGTATCCGTCAAGTGTCATACGTCTCATCCCTTTCTTCAAGCTCAATGACGAATTCAGCTCCACTAACACCAGGCACCCAAGGCTGTGCTGGAACTCTAAAATATCGTTTTGGGTGATGTCTGGTGGCGACAATTGCTCTATGTATTTAAGCATTGATGCGTAATCGTTATTGATGTACACCTTCTCGATACTTTCAATTGGCAATATTCGTGGGTTGAAATTGCCGAGTGGTTGTTCTTCTACGGATGCAAATTCTGCATCCCTCTGCATTCTCTCCTCTCGTTCAGAATCTTTTTCACTTTTGTCAGTTTCTTTTCTTTCTTTTTCTGTCCTCTCCGAGCCGTCCGGATTAAATTTCTTAGACTCGTGTCTTCGTTCGCGGCTTCGGTTTCCGAAGCCGTCAGTTATCGTTAAGTCTGTCATGTCCAACATATCAAACCGGTCATATTTTGGGGCTGTCGATCTTGTGGCCTCCTTAGCTGCTCTGATGGCATTTTTTAGGTCAATAATAGCATACTCTTCATCCTCTATTATGAACAGAGGGTCTTTGCCGTTGTATAAGATTCTATTCCCGAACGTGAAGTTTTTGTCGAGCTCTGCCAGCATGTCGATCAATGTGCGCATCGGTTTTCCTCCGTTGTCGATAAGCCCGTTCTGGGCGTCTGATATCTCGTAGCTTACGGTCGCATGTTCTATCAAGCGGTCTCTGCTGTTCTCTTGGCTCTTTCCCTTCACTTCCACTGTTTCGAGCAGATATTTGTCTGGCTTCAGAAGTTCTTCAGGCACTATGTCTTCTATGGACGACGTGTCCGTCATGGCCACGAGCAGTGTCGATGCCACGGTGTCGACTTCGGCACACAGTTCGGCTATGTCGTAGCCCCTTATGCCAGGGCGCTGGTTCACATCAACTATTATGCGGTATGGCTTGACTTTGCCTTTCTTCGAAGTCGACAGCGTCAGCACGCAGTCGCCGCTCACGTCGGCCCGGAAGGCGAACTCCCCGTTTTCGTCCGTCTCAAGGTGGTCGAGAAACAGCGTTTTCCTGTCGGCCGAGTCCTTGGCGCTGTTGTTGATCAGCACCGATATGTTCACGTCGCTCTGCGGTTTGTTGCCCGTGCGCCCCAACACCTTTCCGTGGACTTCGATTCCCTTTTCGGGCATCGCGTCGATTATGTATGGCTCAAGGCCGGCCAGTTGCTGCCACGGATACCGCCGCCAGCCCTGCACCATCAGCAGCTGGTCCAGTTCGCGCCGGCGCTCCGGGTCGCCCGGCTCGTCGAAGTAGTAGGCCGGATTGTGCACATATCCTTTTATCTCCGAGGCAAGCAGCAGGTCGGCCATAATGTTTGAGCCGTAGGCCGTCTGCCCGTCTGCGTCGGTCACCGAGATCGAGAACGGCACCGGCTTCGACAGTTTGACGTCCAGTTCCACTGGCTCGTGCGGCCCGTAGATCTGCCTGTCGAAGCGCACCTCGACGTCTATCCCGTCGTGGCGGTCGTTGAAGAACAGGCGGTCGGCCAGCACATTGCCTACGGCGTCGAAAAGCGTCAGCTGAATCACCCCCGTCGGCAGACGCTTGCGTGCCATGGCGAAGCCCGAGGTCGGTTCTTCGGTCAGGTCGAGAATCGCACGGCCACAAAGCTCCCCGCGGCATGTAAGGCTTGCCCCGACTACCGTGGTCGGGAACCCGGCCGTGCGCGAAATCTCTATCTTCACGCTGTCCGCGTTGTCCTGGTTGTTGACCGCGAGCGTCACGCCCTCCCGTTCCACCTTCGGCAGTTCTACCGAATGGCTCTTGCCGTCGACGTCAAAAATGGCGCGGTATTTTTCCCCGCGTGGCACAAAGCTGAAGTCGCCGCGCCCCATATGTCCGGTCGAGAAGTGCGCCACCGTCGTGTCGGCCTTCGCGTCGACTATGCGTCCCGTCGCCTGCACCGGCCGGCGGTTTGCGTCGGTCACCTCCAATGCCACCCTTGCCGGCAGGCCGCTCACCAGACGCCCACCCTCGGGATAGAGCTTCGCCTCGATTTCTTTTGTCTTTTTGGGCTTAGGACGCGAAAACGTCCTTTCGTGCGAGCCATATTCCAACATCGACCGTTCGGCCCAGTCGCCATCCTTCTTGGGCTGGTTATATACAGGGATTACGCGTGAATATATTGCGTCTTCGCCGAAGTTGAGCATATACCGCGTGTACGCTCGAATCTCGTAAAATCCCGAATAGAACGGCGTTTCGTCCACCGACAGCGAGCCGTGGCAACGTCCGTCTGTGGCCTTCAGTACGCAGCGGTCTATTATCTTTCCGCTCGGATTCAGCAGCTCCACGTACACGGTCTGGCTCAGGTCCGAAGGCTTCAGCTTGCCTGCCGTCACCAGATAGCAGGCGAAGAATATTCGGTCGCCTCGGTAGTACGACGTATTGTCCAGATGCAGATATATCATCTCCCGCTGCACCTTGCCAGTGTTTAGCGAAGTCGACTCGTGAAACACCGAAATCGAATCTATCGCCGTATTTTGTCCCGTTCCATTCAGCGGAAATAATATCAGCAAAATTACGAGTGAATTTATGATTTTATAGCAATTAATCATATTCAAAAATCACTTTAATAGAACTGCCTGGAGTTAAAAGGACAATCGATAGGGTATAGTTTAGAAAAATTGTACCATTAGGCACTTCATATACAAATGATTTTCTTTCATCTTCCCATAATTTTGCTCCTAAAGACTCTTTTTGTTCTATTAAAATGTCGCATTCTGCATATTTGTCACCCGGAGCATCTTGAGAGGTATACATAGTCTCATTTACGAGGGTTATTTTTAATTGATGGTAAAAGCATAGTCTGAATGTGTGCCAATTACTGGAATTCGGAGATGGATTTGGGGCATAAGTAAAGTGATAAACATCCGTCTGTGTGGTACCTGGATTCGGATTAACTTGTGCATTTACATTAGCTGATGCAAGTATCGCTATCAGAACAAATAGAAATATTAATCTTTTCATGGGATGATGATGTTAATACATTAATAATGGTAATATCAGTTGTTTAGTATATTATTCCCCAAATTTAGCGGCATTAATCTTAATATGCAAAAACATATCTAAAAATTAACATAATTTAATGTTGGCAGATGAAAATTCGCCCGCTTGCCCCGCATCGCCCGTTTTACCTTTGCACCCGTCGGAGCCACACGGCCCCGTTCACTTATCATTAACCTAATCCCTCTGCTTTCTGACCTATGACTTCACTCCGTTCCACCGCAAAATATGCTATGCTGCGCCCACGGCCCCTGTTCAGGC
>CAZRJT010000115.1:0-3947 GCA_964600585.1 uncultured Bacteroides sp. | reverse complement strand
GTGATTGAAATCACGTTTGTGGGGATATATGCCGAAACGTCGCCCGCCTGAGTTTCTATAATCGGGAGTGCTGTCAGAGATCCGCCGCCCTTCACCAATGGCTTCAACGACTCGGGCAAATCGTTCATTGCCGATGCAACTTCTTGATTGTCGATTATTTTTGCAGCGCGTTCCAACAAGCGCGAATGCAAGTAGAAGATGTCGCCAGGATAAGCCTCACGTCCAGACGGACGCTTAAGGATAAGCGATATCTCGCGATATGCCACTGCCTGTTTCGACAAATCATCATACACAATCAGTGCATCGCGACCAGTGTCGCGAAAATATTCTCCGATGGCCACGCCGGCAAATGGAGAATAATAACGCATCGAAGCCGAATCAGAGGCAGTGGCAGCCACTACGACCGTATAATCCAATGCCCCGTGTTGGCGCAATGTTTCAACTGTCGCAGCTACAGACGACGCCTTTTGTCCGATAGCCACATAAATACAGTAGACCGGATGTCCGGCTTCAAAATTCTGTCGTTGATTGATTATGGTGTCAATGGCGATTGCCGTTTTTCCTATCTGGCGGTCGCCAATAATAAGTTCGCGCTGACCTCGGCCAATGGGCACCATCGAGTCAACGGCCTTGATACCCGTTTGCAATGGCTGATTAACCGGCTGACGGAAAATTACTCCGGGAGCCTTGCGTTCAAGCGGCAGACGCATCAGGTCGCCGGTTATGGGGCCACGCCCATCTATCGGTTCGCCAAGCACGTTTATCACACGGCCAAGCAAACCCTCTCCCACCGGAATCGAAGCAATCTCACCGGTGCGACGTACCGACATATTTTCGGTAACTTTATCTACATTGTTAAGCAATATCACGCCGACATTGCTCTCTTCAAGATTGAGGGCTACGCCTTTCACACCGTTTTCGAACTCAACGAGCTCATTGGCGCACACATTGTCAAGACCATAGACATGTGCCACACCGTCGCCGACTTCAAGCACGGTGCCGGTTTCTTCAAAAGACACCTTGGAATTGACGTTTTCAAGCTGTTGCTTTAAAACTTCGGATATCTCGCTGGGATTTATCATTATAGTTCTATTTACTTAATAATTTCAATCGCAATTGTTTCAATTCATTACTTATCGAAGCGTCCAAACGTTCATTGTCGATGTTGACGACAAAGCCGCCCAACAAGTCGGGATTCACACTATGGCTATACTCCATCGACGCGCCTTTAAGATGCGACTGTATCAGCTGCTTCAGTCGCGACTCCTCCGCAGGCTGAAGCTCACTCGCCGACACAACATCCACCACATGTATATTATGTGACTGGCGATAGATGCCTACATACGCTGCCGCAATGCCACGCATCATGTCAATACGGCGGTTTTGAGCAAGGAGCTTCAAGAAGTCAGTCAGACACGAATCTGCCTCCGAAGCCCGGGCTGCGGTAATGATCAGCACCTCTTTATCGCTAACGCTAATGAAAGGGTTTGAAAGAGCCTCCTGAAGCGTCGGCATTTCAGAAAAACACTGTTCGATATTTTTCATCATACCGTATACGCTCTCCTCAACGCCTTTTTCAGAAGCATACTTATAGAGTGCCTTGGCATATCTGCGGGGTATCAGACCTTCGTTCATTACGATTGCTTAATTTTGTTTCTCCATATCATCGAGCAACGAGTCGACAAGACGGCTCTGTGCTTTTTGATCTTTCATCTCATTGCGCACCACTTTCGCTGCAATATCCAGAGCAAATGCACTGACCTGATTGCGAAAGCTCAACTCGGCCTCCTTGCGTTCCTGCTCTATCGAAACTCTTGCCGCATCCATCACTTTCTGAGCTTCTTTCTGCGCTGCAGTTTTAGCTTCTTCGATGATTTGTGACTTCATTTTATCGGCTTCGCGAAGCATTTCGGCCTGCTGACGACGCGCATCGATTATATATTTATCCGCTTCCTCACGGGCATGATCAAGCTGCTCTTTAGCATTTTGAGCGTACTCCACACCCTTATCGATGAGGTCGGCACGACTTTCAATCCCTTTCATTATGACGGGCCAGCCCCATTTGCATAGCACAATGAAGAGCAAGGCGAACGCCACAAACATCCAGAATATCAAGCCGAAATCAGGCGTGAACAGTTCCATTGCTTAAAATCAGCGATTAGAGGAAGAGCGAAAGTATACAAACGATGACTGCGAACAATGCCACACCTTCAACAAGAGCGGCAATCACAATCATATTACTGCGGATATCACCGGCTGATTCGGGCTGACGTGCGATAGCTTCCATTGCTGCTGCACCAATTTTTCCAATGCCAAGACCAGCACCGATTGCTGCTACACTAGCACCGATACATGCTCCAATACCAAGAGTTCCTTCGATTGCTGCTAAAATCATTGCTAACATAATTGATAGTTTTATTGGGTTATTATTTTTGTTTTTATATGTCTAATGTTATTATCATATCATTCCTGTGCATTAGCCGTGTTATGCTCCTCATGTCCATGTTCCTGTCCGAACGATATGAATAGCGTCGACAACATCGTGAATACGTAGGCCTGTATGAAGCTCACCAAAACATCTATAAGCAACATAAATATTGAGAAGAACAACGAAACCACCGTTGTGACACCCGTGGTCACGGCTCCCATAGCTGCAAATATGAATATGAGCAATGTCAATACGATGACAATCATATGGCCGCCGAGCATATTGGCGAACAAACGCACAGTCAATGCTGCCGGTTTCGTAAATACGCCAAAAATCTCTATCACCGGCATAATCGGCAATGGGAATTTAAGCCATAGCGGAACATCGGGCCAAAATATCTCTTTCCAATAATGTTTCGTGCCAAACAGATTTGTCACGAGGAACGTAAGGATTGAAAGCACCAATGTCACGGCTATGTTGCCCGTAAGATTTGCACCGCCAGGGAATACGACAATCAGGCCCAATAGGTTCATATACAATATGAAGAAGAACACCGACAGCAGATACGGCGCAAATTTTTGCGATTTGTCCTTAAGCGTCGGCACGATTACGCCGTCGTAGATGAATGTTATCAACGCTTCAATGGCACCCACGACCTTCCGGGGCGCCTTCATTCCCATACGGCGATGCCAACGAGCCACTGAGAGAATGCTCCAAATCACCAAAATCACGGCGATAAAAAGTCCGCACACATTTTTGGTTATGGATATGTCCCAAGGTTTATATTCCTTGCCATCCACTATTTCCACAATTTTCCCTTTATAAGGGCTATCGTGTCCGGCAATCTTGAACAACGCATTGCCGTCGCGGTATTCCTGACCGTCAGTCACACGCGACGAACTGAAACAATGGAAGCCATCTTTTCCAAAAACGATGATTGGAAGAGGTATACGTTTATGATGATTAAAGGGTACTTCCCACCCATACCCGTCGCCAAGATGCTCAAAGATGATTTCTTTGGGATCTATCTTATCGGATTCGCCGGTTGAAGAAGCATACATATGCCCCGGAAACACAACCGCAACAACCAACATTGCCAAGATGAGAACCGCTTTCTTCATATTCGTCAATAAATACACACCGACACTACGTTATCATCAACATTGACCAGTCCGCCACTCACCATCGTTTCCCCAGGAGCATCCGCACCTTCATAGTGAATAGTGCCCGCCACCAAAGTCGATATCAGTGAGGCGTGATTGTGAAGCACCGTAAACAACCCTTTTTCACCCGGAAGGGTGACAGAGTTTACTTCACCTTCAAATAAGACGTCTTCTGCCGATATGATTTTAAGTGTCATATATTGATTAGTTTATCGTTCATTCATATAATACGCCAACCGTATTTCATCATCCCACTTCTGCGAGCATTTTTTTGCCTTTTTCGATAGCTTCGTCAATAGTGCCGACATTGAGGAATGCCTGCTCGGGATATTCGTCCATCTCACCGCTCAGAATCA
>CAZRJT010000114.1:0-4041 GCA_964600585.1 uncultured Bacteroides sp. | reverse complement strand
AACCGCCCCCTCGAGGCCCGCGAGCTTTTGCCCGCGGGCCTCTTTGTTTTTATGCCCATGCTGCTCTATGGTATTGCAGATTATTGCGGTTATAGTTATCTTTGTATTGAAATAAGGCGTTTCCTACTGCCTGCTCATTAAACGTTATGAGACGAATTGATTCAGCCACGGTTCAAAGGATTCTGGACGCAGCCGACATTGTGGAGGTTGTGAGTGATTTCGTGAGTTTAAAACGGAGAGGAGCCAATTATATAGGATTATGTCCGTTTCATAATGAGCGCACGCCATCTTTTTCTGTGTCCAAGGCTAAGGGCATATGCAAATGTTTCAGTTGTGGCAAGGGTGGTACTCCGGTGAATTTCATTATGGAGCTGGAGCAGATGACGTATAGTGAAGCATTAAGATATCTTGCAAATAAATATGGAATAGAAATCAAAGAACGCGAATTATCTGATGCCGAACGTGAAGCTATGACCGAGCGTGAGAGCATGTTGGCGGTAAACGATTTCGCTATGAAGCATTTTGAAAAAGTGCTTGGCCATACTGATGCTGGACGCGATATCGGGCGGGCATACTTCAGGGAGCGCGGTATCTCAGATAAAATGATAGAGCGTTTTCATTTGGGATATTCCCTCGAAGATCGCACTGAACTATATGATACGGCCATTAAGGCTGGATTTAATGAAAAATACTTGCTGGAGACCGGTCTATGCTACCGGACAGAGCGAGGAGCAATTTACGACAGGTTTCGCGGTAGAGTCATCTATCCCGTGTTCACTATTGCCGGGAAAGTCGTTGCATTCGGCGGACGCACGTTGCGCAAAGATAAAGACGTAGCCAAATATGTAAACTCACCCGAATCGGCCGTCTACAAGAAAAGTTATGAAGTCTATGGCCTATATCAGGCAAAGCCGGAAATAGTAAGAAAAAACAAGTGCATACTTGTTGAAGGATATATGGATGTAATTTCGATGCATCAACGTGGCATCGAGAATGTGGTGGCCTCATCGGGCACATCGTTGACTCAGGGACAGATTAACCTGATACATCGATTCACCGATAACGTCACGGTGATATACGACAGCGACGCGGCCGGAATCAAGGCGTCGTTGCGCGGCATTGACCTGCTATTGGCCGAAGGTCTTAATGTAAAAGTGTTGTTGTTGCCCGACGGTGATGATCCTGACTCATTCGCCCAATCGCACACATCCTCTGAAGTTGAAGAATACATATCGCAAAACGAAACCGATATCATTTCGTTTAAGACGCGTATTTTGATGTCAGACGTAGCGTCTGATCCGATGGCTCGTTCCAGGGCCATCACTGACATCGTACGTTCGATTTCGCTTATTCCTGAATTGATTGCACGCACGGTGTACATTTCCGAATGCAGTCGCATAATGCAAATCGATGAAAAAGTGCTTACGCTTCAAGTGGCCAAATTCATAGCCGAACGGATGGAGCGCGACAAGGTGGAATCGATGAAGCGTGAGAATTTGGCCAAACTTCCCGACGCTCCATTACAAGAAATCAAAGAAGAGACTCCTTTTGACGTACATAATTCAAATAAGCCATCGGAAATCCCTGTTCATGACAAGGCGCGCTTTCTCGAGCCATACGAGAGGGGTATATTGCGCTACGCCGTTAAATACGGATTGCTTTACCTATGCGACGTCGCTATCGACGAAGAGGGCAACACCCGGCCTATGAATGTTATCGAATACATCGACTATTCGATGAAGGCAAACGGAATGTCGTTTTGTAATGACGTGTATGCACGCATTTTTGACGAGTCACTCAGAATTTCGCGTAGCAACTGGCCCGAAGACAGCCGTCATATAGAAGACTTACAAAAACAGAGGAGAGACGTTGCCATACGTCAGGGCATAGAGTCCATCCGTCAGTCGGCGGTAGGGTTGAGCAATATGGAATCCATGGAGCAAAATGTCAGGGATAAAGCCCAGACCGACTACTCTGAAGCGATGGAAGCAGCGGCGGTCAACTATCTGTTCAAGAATCTTGGGTCATCGCCCGACGGGAGTATACGCGCTCTTTCAACCGAATTGGTTAGCGAACGTCATCAATTGAGCAAGATTCACACCAAATTTGCAAAAATCGAAACCGAAAAGGAGCGACTGGTCGAATTAGTGCCTATGGCGATGTACAATTTGATGGAAGCATTGCTCGAATGCCGCATTAAAGAGCTCACCGAAGAGATACGTCAGGTTTATTCCATGCCCAATCCTGATTTCGAGGTTATAGCATCGCTGATGAAGCAAAATGCCGAACTCAACAATACAAAAAAAGAGTTCGCCAAGTTGCTTGGCGAACGCATACTTTCTCCCAGAAAAAAGTGAGAATATGTGTAAGCGGTGGTTCCGGGGATTATTCTCCGGCCGCTTTCAATGTCAGGCCCACGCGTTCCTGGAGTCCGAACAGAAGATTCATGTTATGCACTGCATTTCCGGCTTCTCCTTTTATTCTTGCGTCGATTGCAGCGGTCACTACGAGCATCTTGCCATTCTTTTCAAGATGGATTATGCATTTGTTTGTGCCTATTACGTCCGATAGGGCAGGCACCGAGTCTGACATAAACGTGAAATTATGGTCTTCATAGAACTCGTCATACATATTCTTTATCTCATCCTCGGCGATAGGGGTTTCAAGATATATCGTCGCTGTCAGGCCACGGCTCCATCCTCCGGCCGTAGCAACGAAGTCTATATCCGAATCAAAACTTGATTGAAGTTTGCGCAGCGCATATTTCATTTCTTCCACCTCTGGATGGTCGAGCAGCGCAATCGCCTCGCCCGGGCTATTCTCAAATTCATTTGATGGAGCAACGGCGGCAACATGTATATTGCTGTTGAGCAGTAAATTTTTTGCCATCGGCAGTAGTGCGAGTGTCACGATGGTAGCGTATGCACCCGGCACTGACGAATATTGGCCGCCACGTACCAGAGGCTTTCTGTTTAGTTCCGGCAGCCCGTAAATCCATGGCGAATCTTCGGGTTCCATGCGGTAGTCGCTCGACAAATCTATTATCTTCAGATTTTCAGGCACATCTATTGCTTCAATAAATGCCTTGTTTTCATATGGTTCTCCAGGGCAAAGAAACAGCACGTCCACATCGTCAAGCGATATTTCGTCGGTAAATCTCATATAAGTTTCACCAATCAGTCCCTTATGAACTCCGGTTATCATACGGCCTTTGAGTTCCGGTGCCGCCACCCATTGCAATTCGATGTCGGGATGGTTGATCAGAATCCTGATTAATTCGCCTGCGGTGGGATGCTGACCACCGGTTATGCCTACTTTTATCATATCCTATTGATGTTTCATTTAATAAGTCAATATGTTGCAAATATAGTGAAAATAATCGATTGGAAAAATATGTGCTGTTTAAAAGATAGATGCATATTATGGCAGTGCTACGTATGGTATACAAAAAAATGGCTCCTGTCCGGGAGCCATTTTTTTTATGATTGAACGTTTCGGTTCATTACTGGTCTTCGTAGCGACGGGCACCGTCAGATACGATTACCGGATACACCTGAGGCTCATGGCCATATTTGGCATTGAATTTTTCGCGGGCGGTTTTGATGAAATTGTCATACAGACCATCTTTCACGAGGTTTACGGTGCAACCGCCGAAGCCACCGCCCATGATGCGCGAGCCGGTCACGCCGCATTCGCGGGCAATTTCATTGAGATAGTCAAGTTCTTCACATGAAACCTCATAATCTTTCGACAATCCTTCGTGTGTTTCATACATCTTCTGGCCCACTGTTTCGCAATCGCCTGCTTTCAAAGCGTCGCATACGGCAAGAACGCGTTCTTTTTCTTCGATAACGTATTTTGCGCGGAAATAATCTTCAGCTGAGATGTCGCCCTTGATGGCGTTCAACATTTCCATTGTCGCGTCGCGCAGGGTTTCAACGCCCAATTTTGCTGCAACGCGTTCGCACGACTGACGGCGCTTGTTGTAAGGCGAGTCAACCAAGGCATGTTTCACTTTCGAGTCGAGCAGCACGAGTTTGT
>CAZRJT010000113.1:0-4101 GCA_964600585.1 uncultured Bacteroides sp. | reverse complement strand
AACTTCGACTGCGATCACCGAAAGTGTGAGCAAAATGATGAAAGACTTGAATCCAGAGTAACGATATGATGCCGCACAGGAAGATCCGTATCGGCTGAAACGAAAGATTGTGCGTGGCGGCTCATGGAAAGACGTGGCGCATAACGTACGCTCCGACATTAGAATGTGGGAGTATCAGAATGAGCAACGCTCGTTCATTGGTTTCCGGTGTGTCAGGACTCATATCGGATTTGCAAAAGGGCAGAAAGCGAACAAATAAAAAATAGGCAATGGGTAAAATAGTTAAATATAAGAATGCTGTTGAACGTTTTCTGAAAGGAGAGAAAGGTCAGCGTTTTTTGAATTTTGCATATAGTTTTGGTGCGGCAATTGTCATTCTTGGGGCATTGTTCCATATCATACACATAAAATATGGTGATATTCTTCTTATGGTTGGAATGGGAACTGAAGTGGTGATATTTTGCATCGCGGCATTTGATAGGCCTGGACGGGAATATGAATGGGAGAAAGTGTTTCCGGCGCTTGATTCTGACAATACCGATGATTGCAGCGATTCCAATAGAAGTAGCATAGTGGTTGGATCATCCACTCCTGCTCCGGCAATTGTTTCAGGCGATAGGGTGGCGACTGTGCGTTCTGTCGATACGTCCGTTGTTTGTGTCCCGACGGTGGAAACGCCGATATGTAGTCGACCAGATGCTGATGCTATGTCGGATGTCGCATCGCAGTTACGTCAATTATCTGATACAGCCGGTGCTATGAACGAAAAAAGCGCCGAATTGCTTGATAGCTTCAATATGATAATTCAAAAATCAAGCTCGATAAGCGACAGTTCGTTGAATTATGTCGAACAAATGGAGCAATTAAGTCGTAACATATCTGGTCTTAACGCCATTTATGAGATACAGTTGAAAAGTATATCGTCTCAGCTTGATTCGATTGAGCGTGTCAATCGTGGCATAAAGGACATTCGTGATATGTATGAAAAAAGTGCCGTGCAAAGTGCTAAATATAGTGAGGAAACGGAAAAACTTACGCGTCATATCGCACAGTTGAATGTCGTATATGAAAATATGCTTCGCGCCATGACGGTGAATATGCATATGCCTACACAAGATCCTATTTCTCAAAATCAGATTAAACACGATTAAAATCGTTATATATGTCACAGTCCCCAAACAATCGGCACTTATCGCCTCGGCAAAAGATGATAAACTTAATGTATATCATTCTTATTGCTATGCTTGCCATTAATGTGTCGAGTGACGTGCTTGATGGTTTTAGGCAAGTGGAAAAAGGATTGTATGATACAAATGAGAACACCGGAAACCGTAATGCCGCAATATTTAATGCAATAGAGCGTGCGAATGAAAAGAATCCCGCAAAAGTGCGGCAATGGTTCGATAAAGCTCAGCTTGTAAGGCATCTCACGGATAGTCTGTTTAATCTAATAAACGATTTTAAATTGCAGATAGCCGTTGAGGCTGATGGTGCCGATGCCGATATTGAAAACTTGCAGAATCGGGAGAATCTTGATGTTGCGGCCGCGGTTATGCTGAATCCGGTGACAAAACAAGGCGCCTCATTGCGCCATGCGATTGATGATTATAGAAGTCTGATAGTCTCATTGATGCCTGATAAGGACCAATGTGCCGTAGTTGAAAAGGTTCTGTCAACACAGCCATACAAGAAAGGTGGCGTTATAGAACAGCTATGGGAAGAGTCAAAATTTGAAAATCAGCCGGTAATAGCAGCAATGACTTTGCTGACTAAACTTCAGAACGATTTGCTGTATTCCGAAGGAGAAGCATTGGCATCTTTCCTTCAGAATATCGATGTGAATGATGTTCGAGTCAACGAACTCAATGCATTCGTAATACCCGAATCCCGATATGTTATGCGCGGAGGGCGCTACTCCGCCAACATCGTGTTGGCTGCCGTTGACACGACGGCACGTCCCGACATATATATCAATGGAAACAAATTCGATATGTCGGATGGTATTTATGAATTCACTCCCAACGCCACCGGCCATTTCAGTTATTCCGGTTATATAGAGCTCACGCATTCCGACGGACATGTCACCCGACATCCCTTTGAGTCGGAGTATGAAGTTGTCAATCCTACGGCCACCGTATCGGCCACGATGATGAATGTGCTATACGCCGGAATAGATAATCCTATTAGTATTTCAGTTCCAGGAGTGGCATCTAGTGCCGTGTCAGCATCTATAAATAATGGCACATTGACAAAAAATGGCGACGGTGGATGGGTTGCCCGCCCATCTAAGGTCGGTAGCGATGCCGATATAACTGTTTCTGCGTCGATTTCAGGTAAGATTCAGCCGGTAAACACGGTTTCGTTCCGTGTCCGTAAGCTTCCTGATCCTACGCCTTATATAATATATTCGGATGAAAACGGAGAAAAGCAACGATATAAAGGAAGTGTTCCTATTGCAAAACGCGTGTTGCTGTCAACCAAAAGTATTGGAGCTGCTATTGACGATGAATTGCTTGATGTGCCTTTCACTGTGATCGGATTTGAAACGTTGTCGTTCGATTCAATGGGAAATGCCATCCCTGAAGTGTCGAAAGGTAGTGAATTTTCTTCGCGGCAGATGGATATGATTAAACGGATTAAGCGCGGTGGACGATTCTACATATCGCGGGTCAGGGCGATAGGGCCTGATGGCATAGAACGTCTATTGTCTCCGATAGAAGTGATTGTAAATTAAAAACGATGTGTGATTGATATGATACGTAGATTTATAGTAGCATCGGTTTTGGCTTCGGCATGCATTATGATTTGTGATGCTCAAACCAAAAGTACGGCAACGACTGTTACCCGTACAGCTGTCAATAAAACGGCCGATTCCAAAGCATCCGATCGTCCAGCGACGACAAATCAGCGTCAAAAGGCCCGTTTAGATGATGGCGTTTCCCATGAATCAGACATAGTATTGCGCAAGGTCATATATCGGAAGCTCGATTTGGACAAGACTCAAAACGCTCCGCTATATTATCCTGACGGAATTTTTGACGGACAAGAGAATCTGTTTCGCATTATATTCAGGCTTATGTGTGACGGCGCGGTTGATGGATATGAATATGTCGATGGCAAAGAACTGTTTACTGACGAATACAAAGTGAAGATGAGAGACGTGTTTGATCGTTTTCACATAGCTTATACAGATGCAAAAGGCAGCACCGAGCGTAATCCACGATTCGTTGTCGAACCTATCGATGTGCCGGCTGATGAAGTGAAGTCCTATTATATTATCGAACGTTGGGACTTTGACCGGAGTGTCAATAAACTTCGTCCGGTGATTGAAGCCATATGTCCGGTATTGCACCAGTCGCGCGACGTAGGAGGGGAAGTGCTGACATCGCCCGTTTTCTGGATTCGATATGCCGATTTGTCGCCTTATCTTGTCGATAAAATGATATTTGTCGACGATGACAATAATATGCCTTCGGCTTCATACGATGATTATTTCAAAATGGGGCTTTATGCCGGTGAAATATATAAGACTCGTAATCTTCGTAATAAGACGATGATGGAATTGTATCCTGATGAAGCTGAACGTAAAAAGGCTGCTGACAGCATTGAAAATCGTCTGGCTGTATTTGATACAGGCATATGGGTGCCGTCAGTTGACGAATTGAATACTCAAAATGGCGACTCAACTAAGATGAATAAGTCCGGACAAAAAAAATCGGCAGGCACGTCGGCTGCACAAAAAAAGCAAAGCTCTTCCAGGTCGATAAAGTCTAAACGAGGAGCCAAAAATCCTTCGACCGGGCAATCCTCTTCAGGAGCTGTGCGCAGTGTGCGGACCCGGAAATGAGGGAATGCATAACATTGTCGGGGTAAATGCTAAATAAATGATAAAAAACGCCTGAAATTTGAGAAATAGATTCGCTAAAGTCATTGCGTATTTACGGAAAAAGCGTAACTTTGCACCCGCAAACAATACAAAACCAAATTAACAACAAAATTAAATGGCAACAAAAATCAGATTACAACGTCATGGTCGCAAAAACTATGCGTTTTATCCTATTGTTATCGCCGATAGCAGGGCACCACGAGATGGTAGATTTA
>CAZRJT010000112.1:0-4714 GCA_964600585.1 uncultured Bacteroides sp. | reverse complement strand
TCACGGGCAAAGCATCGAGCCTGCCGGCTTCATCCTCACCCACGCCTATGCACTTAGCTGCACGTCTCCCTTAATCGCCAAGCGCCGGCGACGCGCCTTTATACAGAAACCCTAGGTGGAGGCCGAAAGGCCTGAACCTAGGGTTTTTAAGAACTCATATTTCAACATAAGGACATTTATGTGCCTTTATGGCACAGACTCTGCTCACTCCCCAAAAATGGAAATTATCGTTATAGTCTTTTTTAAGAGCAGTTTCAACTCGGGATGTTTAGTCATCTTCAATCGACCAGTTTATATATTTCCATCCGTCCTGATAGATTTTGGCATAATTGTCGCTAACTATACTTACACCATTTGGAAAGGTTGCCTTAATAAATATGTTTCCATCGTATGTAATATCACGAATGAAAGTCATATTCAATCGCATGTTTCTAGTAAATATAGATTTAGGTTCAGTTCCGTAATGGCCATACCCAACACCTACAATCTTAATTTTTAGGTCTGGAACTGTATTTACGTAATCAAATGTCGCTTGTTTTAAAAATAAATTTCCAGTACAAACCATATATAAGGTTGCATTAGGGCTATAACTACCGGGAGACCATCCGCTCCATTCAACAAGCGTTTCGCTTGTAGTCCATTGATTATTCAATCCTAAAATCTTTATTGAAGGAGCTCCGCTATACTTGAAGACATCGCTTGACACGTCTATTTTATCTTCGTGCACGTGGTAATTTTTATCTGTTTCGCCATAAGTAAAACTTAGTATGTCATTTTTGAGTTTCGCCGAATATGTTGTCCAATCGAGGATATATTGCTCTTCTCCAATACTTGTATCATATATTTCTATGTCCGAATTTGACTCTAGTTCCCTATATGAATAAGCAGATAATCCCCAGATGCTGATACGTCCATCTTTTTTTTGAGTATTGTCAATTACTAATGGATTCTGTTCAAATATATAGCTTATTTTATAATGATTTGACCAAGATTCTGTATTAGTGTAACCATCCGTGACAATATCTTCTCCTATATATGATATCTCTACATTTTTCAGAGTTCTCCAGTTTGAATAAAACTCGGCTGTTCCTTCATCGTTATAAATGATATTTCCATCCTGTTTCACAAATATTTTATAATACAATTCGTTATCTCCGGCATACAAATTATCTAATTCGATTGGTAAAACTCCGTTATTGTCTATTGTCGCTGACTTCGTCTGGGAATATTCACGATGTCCACTTGGATAATACGTACATTCAATGCGGGCAGTTACATTCTTTTTGTTTGAAAATCCATTGATTGTAAACGATGCGTTGCACGCTCCTGTCCTTTGGGAAATCTTTTCAATTCCTGATAGTTCAGCTTTAAAATCTTTTACATCAAATTCGTCGTCGTCAGGGTCATCATCCCGATTCTCGTCTTGCGGAGTCCAGAATCGGAGTATGTTCCCTTCAATTACGGCACTATTTGGGTCGCTTGTTTCCCTCAGGGCAAAATAATACTCATACTCTGTCTCCGGTTTCAATGAATTTATTTCTGTATATACGATGCCAATTCTGCCGTCCCAATTTGTTACCTCTTTGGTTTTCCATTGTTTTTTGCCTTTTTCTGAATATACGAATAGTGGTCTGGCTTGTTTCGATAATGGATATCGGCACATAATTTGTCCATATAAAATTGCTGATTTCGCATCATTACATTGGGCTCCCTCCGTCGTAACTTTTATTTCCGATTCAATATCTGCTGCTGGACTGGCAAGTATCTCAGTTCCATTGAATAAACTGATTTTTGGATAGGCCTTGTAGTTGTTGAATAGGCTAAGGCCTTTCACTTTCCCCTCATAGTGTTGTGTCCCTATCTTATAGTTATGAGGCATACGTGGATTGCTCAATTCTCGCAAATCATCTTCATTGCCAATTACCTCCGAAAATACCTCCATCGGGAAAAGGCAAAATCCGTCCACATCGTACGTCACTGTCGCTTCTGCACCATTCTCATCGTTACGCTCAATCCTGGCATTCGAAAAATTCGGTAATAACGAAATTTTGGCTATCTGATTATTTATTAATGGTTCTAATCCAGTAGAGATGCCTATGTCCCACAAATCACTCACGTCGTCGCCGGTAGTCAAGCCTAATTCCGGTTCCACTACGAACGATAATGTCAAAGCGCTGTTTTTAGTCTTTTCATAAAAGTCAGGGCGGCTGCTCGCATTTCGCACTTCAGCTATAGGCATATCCACTTCTCCATTAAGTCTTAATCCTGCGTTGAGACCTAAATATCCATTGGCTATTTTTTTTGAAACAATGCCGGCAACCATTTTGATGTATACTCCGCCGGTCATAATTCCGCTGTAATTGAACGATTCGATATTCGATTTGTGGTCTGTGCGGGTAACTTTTGGCGGTATCGTCGGTAATGCTTCATGGTCGTTGCCGGCATTGGAGTATATCATTCTGAATGACGAAGTGTATTCGTTGTATGTATCGAATTTAATGCCTGCGTCAAAGTCAAATTTCAGGAATGGCCCGGCTTCATATGAAATGGTCATAAACGGCACTCCTGGAATTCTATGTTCTATGTCAGGCAAAACATTTTGTTTGATTTCGTATGACACTGTTCCTCCAAGTTCCACGTTCGTCGACACTCTATGTTTTCCTATGCCTGACAATGTCGCATAGACGGCTCTACAACGTTCCACTATCAAGTAACCTCTAAGTGTTACGTCGTGTTCAATGGTCGCAGATATGTCCGTTATGCCATTGGTGAATCCTAATGACTTTTCATCACTGAATTTAAGACTGGCATTCACTGGTATGTCGTTTTTGAATGAATATGTTGTCGGTTCCGGATGTATGTGCAGGCTGCCTGTAATTGGACGTGCAAAATTGATTGATTTGCATTCTAAGTCATCATCATTAGTTGATGTGTAACTTCCTCCATAATAAGTTACAAATATATCCGTCAGGTCAACCGGAGCGCACTCAATCTCAATGCCGTCTGACATTTTGCGTATTTCCGACACTTCTCCTGCAAAACCCGCCGGGAATACATCATTCTGCTGTGTAGTGCAAAGCTTTGTCCCTGGTTTGGGAAGTATACTTTGTGGAATTGAACTGTTTACGGTTATGGTATAATCGTTGCATTTTTCTATATACGGCCATATGTCAGCTTCAAGATTCACTACGCCCGGTTGATATTCTGTTGGTGGTGTTTTGAACGTGATGCTCAAAATCTCCGATAGCGGAAGACGCACCACTGTGTCGGTAGTCCATATTTCTTGTGTGACGTAGTCGGCACATTTCACACTGTCTATATCTATTTTTGATACTGTAAGACTGTCCACCCAGTCAGTCCAATACACTTGTATGCCCATGCTTCTCGTGTTTACGAAATACGCACGTTGCCCGTAAGCGGCTGTTGATGTTATTCCCAACAACATCAACATAAGGAAGATACGTATATCTTTCATCTTAAAGATATTTTGCGTGAATGATTACCATAACGTACTATGTATATGCCAGTCGTCAGTCCTGACAATGACACCACTGTATAATCGCTCTTTTTCAATGGTGCTGTAAAAACAGCTTTTCCGTCAGTCGTGAATAAAAATAGGTTGCAATCTTCCTCTATTTGATGTATATACAGTTCGCGATCCCTCAGTTCAATCAGCTCCTCTGTATCATCGATTGTAATGGTATGTATTGACGAGGTCGTATGGTCGTAGTATATACTGTCCACATCGTCAATGGAATATATTATGGTTTCTCTAAGACTTTTTATAATCACACTGCTATTTGTGAAACTTATTACCGGCTTATTATCCAGCTCATAAAACGATTTTGTCCCATTTAAAGCCCTTACTACAAGACTGTCTGCATTCGACACGGCAAAACACAATAACACTACTAACGTTGTCAGGATTAACCGCAACAGCATTTTAATGTTCACGTAACACATAAATTAACTAATTACCGCCGCCGCTCCCTAAACAACGAATGTTTATAAAAAAGATGCGTGAGAGCAGTACTTGTTGCCCATCCCGCTTGTAGAGGCTCTGGTATGCCCTGTTGAGTGGAACGGACAACGCAGAAGCCTCACGCAGAATATGACAATACACTTCCAATAGCAATAGTGCTTACGCATAACTGCTTTGGAATGAATATACATATCCACAAGGCATCTACCGTTGTCTCATCTCTGACTCAACATGAAATTTACCAGATTCCTACAAGCCAAAAAGAGCGCCGAGTAAACGCACCTTAAAAATGTTTGCCGACCACCCGCATTACCCGTGGCTGGGCTTCCGTTAAGCAGCCTGCAATTGCAAAGATATAATTATTTTTAAATTTGAGCAATATAAATCATATAAAGCAAAAATTCACGAAAAGGGAAAATTCGCCCGATTTCCCCGCATTGCGTGTTTTACCTTTGCACTCACCGGAGCCCCGCGGCCCCGGTCGCTAACTTCTAACCTAATAACGTTGACCTATGACCTCACTCCGTTCCACCGCAAAATATGCTATGCTGCGCCCACGGCCCCTGTTCAGGCCGCGGGCCAACTACGCCTATTCCTTCTCCCGGTGGTACGGCCTGAAGTTTGGAGGCACGCCGCTCACCCCGGCTCAGCACCACGTCGTCAACGCCATCGAGCGCCAGCGCCAGACCCTCGGCCGGGTGCGCATCTACGTCGACGACCGCGGCGATTACG
>CAZRJT010000111.1:0-5334 GCA_964600585.1 uncultured Bacteroides sp. | reverse complement strand
GGGCGTGAAGGAGGTCGTGTACAACCCCTCCTACGACGAGCTCTACCGTGAGGAGGTCTGCAGCGCGGTGGATCGCCCACGGCTCACGACCGCATATTGGCCTCGCGTATGGGCGCGGCCGCTATCGATGCGCTTCTCGAGGATCAGCGCAACGTTATGATAGGCATTACGAACGACAATATCGTATACGTGCCATTCTCCAAGGCCATCAAGAACGACAAACCTATAAACAGGGCATTGCTCGATACGCTGCGTCGCCTTTCAATATAATAGCGTGGCGTAATGACATTGCCTGAAGCGTTCGTAGAACAGATTAAAGGATATTCGGCGCCGGAGCTTGATGGCCTGTTGGAGGCCCTTGACGCTCCGGCGTCAGTGTCGGTGCGCGTCAACCGGCGTAAAATGCCCGAATATTATGCGGAAAAGCTCGTGCCGTGGTGTCAGGAAGGCGTTTATCTTGTCGAACGTCCGAAGTTTACATTTGATCCGCTGATGCATCAGGGAGCATATTATGTGCAGGATGCCTCGTCGATGATAATATCCCACATAGTGAGCGCCTTGACATCCGATGGCATTCCGTGCCGATATCTCGATGCCTGTGCCGCACCCGGAGGCAAAACCGGGGCGGCTGCCGATGCATTGCCTCCACAGTCGGTGATTGTGGCCAACGAGTACGTGAAGTCGCGAGCGTCGGTGCTTCGGGAAAATATGGCCAAATGGGGCAATCCGTACGTAAGCGTGGTAAGTGGCGACACATCCATGTTTTCGAAACATAGGGGGATTTTCGACATAATAGCGGCCGATGTGCCTTGTTCGGGCGAGGGAATGATGCGAAAAGACCCCGAGGCGGTCAGACAATGGTCGCGCGCACTGGTTGAGCAGTGCGTTGCGCGCCAACGTATGATAATAGATAATTTGTGGCCGTCGCTTCGCAGCGGGGGGTATTTCATTTATAGTACCTGCACATTCAATCGCGATGAAAACGAAGAGATGGTGGGCTATATGATTGAGCGATATGGATGCGAACCGGTGGCGGTTTCGATGTCGGCCGATTGGGGCGTATGCGGTGGTATAGGAGTGGACTATCCCTGCTATCGATTTTTGCCCGGACGGGTGAGGGGAGAGGGCCTGTTTGTTGCCGTGATGCGCAAAACTGGCGGTGATGAACTGAGTAACGCTGCGAAACGTGCGTCGCGCAAATCGGCGAGCAAAGCAGCTGCGGTGCCACCGGAAATCAGTGTAGCCGTTAATTTGCCTTCGGGCTTCAAGCTTGAGGCCGAAGGTGAAAATGTGTGGGCCAGATATGCCGAATCAGGGTTGCCTGATGAGTTCGCACCGAAAACTTTAGTGGGCACGCTTCGTGGCCGTACAGCAGTGCCGAGCCAGGAACTGGCATTGTCGGCTATGCTGCGTCGCGGGATATACCCTGAATGCGAAGTGGACCGCATGACCGCATTGCGCTATCTCAGGCGGGAAGCGCTCGACCTTGGCGAGCATGCATCGCGCGGAATAGTGCTGCTAACCTATAATGGTCTGCCGCTTGGTTTTGTGAAAAATTTGGGGAACAGAGCCAATAATCTCTATCCGGCAGAATGGAAAATATTGTCGTCGCCCGACGAATCGTCGCTTGGCTTAATGCCGTTCGATAAAAATCATTGAGATAAAACGCTGACAATTGCGAATCAATGTGTAACTTTGTAGTGGATATGAAAGCATTTTCGGTAAAACATATAAGATTGGTCATTGTAATGCTGTTGGCACTTAGCTTTACGGATTGCCGTATAAGCTATAAGTTCAACGGCGCGGCGCTTGACTATTCGATTTATAAGACCGTTAATGTCGGGGAGTTTCCCATACGCGCGTCACTGGTGTATCCTCCATTGCAGCAGATGTTTGAAAATGCCTTGCTCGATTACATCACCCGCAATACGCGCCTTCAGACAACTGATGGTCCGAGCGACCTTCAGCTCGAAGGGGAGATAACCGGCTATGCGCTTAGTCCGCAAGCCGTAACCCAGAACGCTCTCGCATCGCAAACACGTCTGACGATAACAGTGAGGGTGAAATATACCGACAACAAGCAAGAAGGAAAAGACATCGACCAGACATTCAGCGCGTATCGCGATTTTGACAGCTCATTGATGCTGAATGACGTGCAGGACGGACTCTGTGATGAGATAACCGAGGAGCTGGTGAATCTGATATTTAACGCCACTTTGGGGGACTGGTAAATCTGAACGGGCTATGACAATCGAACAGCAGATAATGGAGCTGATAAGTGACCGCACGGTGGTGCCTTCAGGCGAATTGCTTGAGGCCATCGAGTCGCAATATCCATTTTTTACGCTGCCTCTTGCATTGTACATAATACGGAAGAATGCCGATATGACTTCCGCGGAACGCAAGGCACTTATGGCGCGCCTTGCTATAAATGCCCCAAACCGAATGGCCCTTTTCAGACTTGTCGACCCGGATGGCGAACGCCTTTCGGATTTTTATCCCGAGTCGGGGCCGACTACGCCGACCACTGATACGGCTCTTGATACGTTCCTCGATATCTATGGCAAAATAGACCCGCATGAGCAGGCGTTGCTTGAACGAATGATTTTTAATCCGGTGCCCGAATATGCAGGAATTCTTGCTAAGGAAGCCCGGGAAGAGCAGGCCGAAAAGGGCGGCAACGCGCCGGCTGTTGCCGTAAGCAGGCAGGATGAAATGCTCGACGCTTATCTGAAAGGTCGTAAGCCCACGCCGTCACCGCAAAAACCAGACCCCGACGCCCCATTAAGCGAGAGTCTGGCTAAAATTTACATTAAACAACGGCGATTCGACAAGGCTTATGAAATAATAAAGTCATTAAGTTTGAATTTTCCGAAAAAAAGTGCTTACTTTGCAGACCAATTACGTTTTTTGCAAAAACTTATAATAAACAATAAAAAATAAAGACGAATATGTTCGTAGTTCTAATTGTATTGTCGCTTATAGCAGCAGTTCTTCTCATCGGCGTCGTGTTGATTCAGAAATCAAAAGGCGGTGGTCTTTCATCGGCATTTGCCGGAAGTAACCAGATAATGGGTGTGCGCCGTACAAATAATTTTATCGAAAAAGTGACTTGGGTTCTTGCCGGAGCAATATGTGTGTTGGCTATATTGTCGACATTCTTTATGCCGTCGGCTCTGACTCGCACCGAATCGCGCGTAAAGGCTCCCGTTGCCACCGAACAGGTTGGAGGCAACTATGACAGCCAGCTGCCCACAGTGTCGGAATCGGACGTGGAAACCGAACTTGATGCCACAGCTGCCGGCGCAGAATAATCGCCAATCTAATTCCGATAATAAAGAATAGCAGGATGCATAAGCCGCAGATGGTTTATGCATCCTGTATTTTTTTACGGGACGGCCTGATGTTCGGAATGTCAGTTTACAATCCGGAGAGATGAGCCGGTGAGCCGACGATAAAGGTCGAGAGCGTATACGTCGGTCATTCCCGATATGTGGTCGATGGCTGCCTGTATTTTGCCATAAAGCGTCGGAGCGTCGGTCTGATACTGCTGCGGCACTTTCGACAAAAGCAAACGAGAGAAATTCAGAGTGGGGAATCTCACGGCGTTTATGAGTTCCTGCAGCAGATAAGTGATGATGCGCGTACCGGCAAGCTCTATATCGACAACGTCGGATGCGGAATAGATTTTATCATATGACAGTGTCTCACAATTTTTGTAAGCTTGTCGGAGAGGTTGGGGGATGTGGGTTATCAGCGGCCCTTTGAACTCGCCAGCAAGGATGGCTGATTCATTCTCGACAAACGTGTCGGCACATGCGTTTACGAGTGCTCCTATCGTGCAAGAGCGGAGATAGGCTATCTTCTCGTTAGGGTCGTCTACATTGGCCATGACGCGCTTCATATGGTCGCATTGGGCGGGCGTGAAGAACTGCATCATCAGGTCGATTACGTCGGCGGTCGGGAGCAAGCGCAGCTTATGTGCATCCTCGATGTCCATTATCTCATAGCAAATGTCGTCGGCGGCTTCGACAAGATAGACCAGTGGGTGTCGGGCGTAGCGCACTTCGCCTTTTGGCCCGGGGTTGGAAATCAAGCCAAGTTCGTCGGCTACTTTTATGAAATCGGCTTTTTCGGAGGTGAAGAAGCCGAATTTGTTTTTTTCGCCGGCAAGAGTTGATTCATAGGGATATTTCACGATAGATGCCAGTGTCGAATAGGTCATGGCGAATCCGCCGTCGCGACGACCATTGAATTGATGGGTCAGCAGACGGAAGGCGTTGGCATTGCCTTCGAAGCGTGTGAGGTCGGCCCATTGTTCGGCGGTGAGTTCAGATTTCAACTCGGCACCTTTGCCTTCGCTGAAAAAGGTGGATATGGCCTTTTCGCCTGAATGTCCGAATGGTGGATTTCCCAAGTCATGAGCAAGACATGCGGCAGCTACGATTTCGCCCATCGCATCGAGCTTATTGACCCATGGCATGTCGCGATGTAGAGTCCGGAGGGCAATTGCAGCCTCTGTGGCGAGCGAGCGGCCGACACAAGCCACTTCGATGCTATGCGTCAAGCGGTTGTGGACGAAAATGCTTCCGGGAAGCGGGAAAACCTGAGTTTTATTCTGAAGACGCCGGAACGGAGATGAGAAAACGAGTCGATCGTAATCGCGCTGAAAATCGCTTCGCGGCCCGCGTTTAGGGTCGTGATAGTGTTCGAGGCCAAATCGTTTATCGCATATGAGTTTGTCCCAGTTCATCATTTTGGTTGAGCGGTTGGGTTGAGGTTGTGTCATTGATGTAAAACAAGCCGCCTCGGCTTTAAGTGGCGAGGCGGCTTTATTTATTGGATTATGGCCTTGCGGCCCCTAAGAATTTATCAAACGTTTCCAACTTCAGGATCTACGCCCCACTGCTGTTGCGACAGACGGCGATAGTTGTTGTAGCGCCACTGGGCATTGGCCTTTGCAGCGGCGAAGAGTTCGGCTGCCTGGTCGGGGTACTGCTTGAAGAGGGATGCATAACGAACTTCGCCTTTGAGGAAGTTTTCGAATTCGTCCCAATTCGGAGCCTTGCTGTCGAGGGTGAAGGGGTTCTTGCCTTCGAGTTCGGCATCGGGGTTGTAACGCCAGAGCGACCAGTAACCGCAGGCCACTGCATTTGCTTCTTCCTGCTGCGATTTGCCCATACCGGCTTTGATACCGTGGTTGATACAGGGAGCATAAGCAATGATGATAGACGGGCCGTCGTAAGCTTCGGCTTCGCGGATGGCCTTGAGTGTCTGGGCCTGGTCGGCACCCATAGCCACCTGAGCTACGTATACATAGCCATAGGTAGATGC
>CAZRJT010000110.1:0-5647 GCA_964600585.1 uncultured Bacteroides sp. | reverse complement strand
CCACGCGAAACATACGCTGTTCCTCCTGAATGGACTTCCAAGGCCACCAAGCTCGCCGAGATGTTTATCAACAACTTCAAGAAGTTCGAAAACAACCCCGCCGGCAAGGCTCTCGTGGCTGCCGGTCCGAAACTCTGAAAAGCATAGTAAATAGTTTAATAGTACAGAAGAATGATGCTGCGGTGGTCGTGATGGCTCCCGCAGCATTGTCTTTTATTGTAGGAGAGTCAAAGATTGCTTAACTTTGCAGCTGAAATGCAACTCAACCAACTGACATTACTAAATTTTAAAAACATCACCGACGCATCGCTTGACGTGTCGGTAAAAATCAACTGTTTTCTCGGAAACAACGGAATGGGCAAGAGCAACCTGCTCGATGCCATATACGTGCTGAGCTTCTGCCGAAGCTTCATGGGAGTGCCCGACCGCATGCTCATATCGCGGGGAAGCGAATGCACGATGGTGCGTGGACGGTATATGCGCCGCGACACGCCCGAAGAGCTGGTGATGGGCATTGCCGACGGGCGACGAAAGACGTTCAAGCGCGGTGGCAAGGAATACGACCGGCTGAGTTCGCACATCGGCACGTTTCCGCTCGTGCTCGCCGCCCCTAACGACATCGACCTGATACGTGGTGCCGGCGAAGAACGGCGCAAGTGGATGGATATGGTGATTTCGCAGGCCGACAGGCGCTATCTTGATGCACTGATTCGGTATAATGCCGCTCTTGAGCAGCGCAACAAGCTGCTGCGTGACGGAGTGGTCGACCACACGCTCTACATAGCTGTGGAGACAGTGATGGACTGCGCGGCTGCGTATGTCCATAATAGGCGTAGCGAGTGGATAGCGAAGCTCACCGAGCGGTTCAACGCTTATTATGCGGCCATATCGGGCGAGGATGGCGAACGGGTGGAGTTGCGGTTTGAAGGCTCGCTCGACCGTTCACCCGACGGTTCGCTGATTTCGCTTCTCGATGCCGCCCGTCGTCACGACGAAATAGTGAAGCATACATCCGTCGGTCCTCATCGCGACGATATCGCAATGTTGCTCGGCGGCATGCCGATGCGGCGCACGGCCTCCCAGGGTCAGTGCAAGACATTCACCGTGGCACTACGGATGGCGCAATACGAATTTTTGCGCGATGTGTCGGGTGTTAAGCCGCTGCTACTGCTCGACGACATATTCGACAAGCTCGATGCGGCCCGCGTGGAGCGCATAATCACGCTCGTCACCTCCGACGATTTCGGACAGATATTCATCACCGACACCAACCGCAAGCATCTCGACCAGATAATATCGCGCATCCGCAGTCCGTATCGTCTGTGGCACGTCGACAACGGAACTTTCACCCCTGACCAACCCTGACCCGTAAGATGAAGCGCACTGAGCCTAAATCAATTGCCCAAATAATCGACCAGGTGGTCGACGAAGCTGGCATAGCTTCTGAAATGGCCGCACAGCGAGCCTGCTATCTGTGGCCTGAAATAGTGGGGCCCGGAGTCAACCGCTACACTTCGCGGCGTTACGTAGAGCGCGGCGTGCTCCACGTATATCTCACGTCGTCGGTGTTGAAAAACGAGCTCTCGTTTCATCGTTCAAGAATCGTTGAAATGCTGAACCGAGCCGTCGGTTCCGACGTTATCACCTCGTTAGTGTTTCATTAAATACAGACTTAAAAGTAATATAAAAAGCACAATATA
This sequence comes from uncultured Bacteroides sp., assembly GCA_964600585.1. Classification (GTDB taxonomy): domain Bacteria; phylum Bacteroidota; class Bacteroidia; order Bacteroidales; family Muribaculaceae; genus Paramuribaculum. The sequence goes on along the minus strand of CAZRJT010000110.1, from coordinate 3,947 downwards.
TGGAAGCTCCGGCCTACCTTCATTCCGACAATCCCCGTGTTCCGGCGGTTCAACATCCGTTCTATCACCGTCAGCCGATACAGATGCGATTCACCGACCTCGATATGTTCGGCCACGTGAACAATAACGTGTATCTGGCATATGCCGACCTTGCCAAAGTGCATTATTTCGGTGCGGTGAACGCCTCCGACGAACCCATAGTCGAGAAAATCGAAGCTGTGGTGGTCCACATCGACAGCGACTTCTATGCGCCGTCATATTACGGCGAGCACCTTGAAGTGTGGACAGCCGTCACATCTATATCCAAGCACAGTTTCCGTATAGAGCAGCGCATCGTCAACTCCGCTACCGGTGAAACAAAATGCATCGTGCGCACGGTTATGGCCGGCTTCGACCCGAAAACGGCCACGTCAAAGCCTATATCCGACGAATGGGTGTGCGTAATCGAAGCTTACGAGCATCGTAAACTTGGCGAGTAGTTCTGTTGTTTTTACGGCCTGTCGGGGGGCGGTTATTTGACTTTCAGATAATCTTCAGGTATGGTGGATGCGTTTCCGTCGCGGCCGGCGAAATAGTGCGGCGACATAATTTCCACGCCCGCTTCATTGAACGTGTCCTGGATGTTCTGGTGGAGTTCCGACGTTATAAATGCCAGTCGGTCGGCATCTTTGATGTAGGCATTGATTTGATAGCAGGGGTAGTAGTCCTGCAACTCCGTTTCGAGAACGAATGGTTTCGGATGTTCCAGCACTCCGGGGGTGCTCCGCGCTGCGTTTATCAGCAATTGGTGCACTTGTCGCCACGGTGCGTCATAGCCGATGGTGACGGTTGTATGGATTATCAGTCCGTATTGTCTTGCCGAGACGCTGTAATTTACAGTATGCGACGACATTATGAATGAATTGGGTATGGTCACGACTTCATTCTTGGGAGTGCGGAGTCGGGTGACGAACGGCGTCTTTTCAATCACGTTTCCGGTTGTATCGTCCAATTTTATGCGGTCGCCGAGCTTGAATGGGCGCATATACGTTATCACCAGTCCGGCAAGTATGTTTCCTATCACCGTGCTCGATCCAAGCGATATTATCAGACCCACAAACACCGAAATCCCCTGGAATACGCCCGAATTCGAGCCGGGCAGATAGGGATATATCATCGCTATCATAAATGCGTAGAGCAAAAAGCGGATTATGTTGAAAGTCGGTTGGGCCCAGTCGGGATAAAACCCGTTTATCTTAAGTTTTTCGTTCTCGATTTCATTGGTGATGTAGCGCAGCCCCTTGATGATGTATTTGATGCAGAACCATATCACCAGAATGATGAACAGATTGGGAATATATTCGCCTATAGACTTCAGCACCATCTTTATCGGGTCAATGATGTAGAGGAATATCTTCAACGCCAGCTTCTCGGTCTGTGGGAAGATGGCAAACAGAATCGGCACGCTGAACGTGAGCTGTATGAGCAGCACGACGTATCGCAGAAGGTTGCTGAAAAATATCAGCATCCTGCCGAGCTGGCGCGTATTGAGCAGCTCGTAGTCGCGTATTATTATAGGCTTCAGGCGTTGCTGCTTGAAGCGTATGATTTGACGACGCAACTTGCGGAACAGGAAATTGGTGAGTTTGAAAAGCAGGTATTGCGCCACCAGCACCAGTAGGAACATCGCAGCTCGCTTGGCTATCTCCAGCAGATTGTAGCCCTCCTTGAGATTGTCGATTTTGGATGCGAGGATTGGCGCATACCGTTCGGCAAGTTCATGTCGCGAAGTGCCTTCCCATATTGCGTCCTGGTCGGTGATGCTTACTATAACCTTGTTGCCGTACATTATGTCGATATAATACTCATTTTCGAGTATGTTTATCGAATCGCGGTGAAGCCGACGGTCTTTGCCTATGCTCAGCAGCTTTTCGTTTATCATATCGGCGCGGTCGAAGGCCGAATATCCGCCTCTTTCGGCATATAGAGTGAACAGCGTGTCGCCGTCGACCACCACGGGCACTCCCGGAGTGGTGGCGCGCAGCGAGTCTATGCGGCGCAATTGTTCGGCCATTTTCAGTGAGTCAGACGTCAGGTTGTGGTTGCGTAAGTTGTCGAGTTCGTTTCGGAGCAGAAGTTCGTTCATCTTCATCTCCTGCAGCTGGAGCGACATCTCCTGCAGCCTGATTGAGTCTCTCCGATGCTGTTCTGTCGCCGTCAGCGTGTCGGTTATGGCTGTTATGGCCGAATCGGAACGTGCTTCGTTTATCGCTGTCTGCAGCAGCTGTTCGGCTTTCTTTATCAACTGGGCCTGGATATGGATGCCAGAGCACAAAGCTCCTATAAATATCATTAAAAAAATAGGCAATCGTTTCACTGCAAACGTATATTTGGCGCGTCTGATATTGGATTCCACTGTATTGATAGTCTTAAAGTTGAAAAATCAAGTTCTATATTCGCAAATATAGGTATTTTTCCTGAAATCCTGCCGATTCCAAGCCGTTTTATTTGACAGTGGCCTTCAGTGCATTTCCTGACGTTACTTATAATGGCTATTTTGCAGGGCTATATTATTATGCGATAAATAATATAGACAATCATCAGCGCTCCCACAATAACACATATGAAGTAAAGGGTTTTGAATAATCGGTTTCCCATTTTCCAACCATGCTGCCGACTCGCCGGATCCTCTGTGCGACATCCGCGTTCTTAGACAAAAAAAGGTGTGAGGATCATATCTTGTCTTATCCGTAATTCAGGTCTTGGTCTACCTTTCTGCATGGATAAAACAATAGCCCCACACCGATACTGCTATATTATCTGTCATATATGACAGGATATTAGCAACCGATGCAGGTGCTATTGCCAATCTCATCCTCTTGCAGAATTCCAACGACCAAGTTTGAATTACGAAGATAAAATTTCAATAACACCTTGTTTAATGAAAAGTACGGTTCTCCGCCTCCAACTCTTTGGCTGGCTGAGAATCATACACAAAATTAGCTAAAAATGTTATTGGTGGGGCCAATAATGAAGCTAAATTTAATCAATTATGTTCAAAAACATATCCGGGCAGTTGCCGGAGTTGTGATGCACTCTTAAAAGTAGAAGGGGCTGCGTTCAATCGTATGAACGGCAGCCCCTTTTACTTTCTATTTGATGTCGCGGCTTTATTCGGCGAGGATTGACGGTGCGGTGTAGACGCGGCCGGCCAATTCCTGGTCGAGCATATACATGCCCATGCCGTCGTTGCCTATCAGAGCGAATTTGTCGATAAGTTGCTGAGCGTTGTCCTCTTCTTCAACCTGTTCGGTGACAAACCAGTTCAGGCGGTCGCGGGTGGCATAGTCATGTTCGGCTTCGGCTATGGCATATATGCCGTTGATGAGCGAAGTCACTTTGCGTTCGTGTTCGAGGGTAGCTTTGAAGGCATCGAGCGGCGAAGCCCACGTAGTCGGCACTTCGGCGATGGGTTTGAGCTCCACGCGTCCGCCACGCTGGTTGATATAGTTCATGAAAATCTGGGCATGAGCCTGTTCTTCCTTGAATTGGATGTTAAACCAGTTGGCGATTCCCTTACGGCCTTCGGCTTCGAAGTGCATCGCCATTGAAAGATAAAGATAGGCCGACCAGAATTCGGCGTTTACTTGCGCGTTGAGTGCGTCTTGAATCTTATTGCTTAACATGTCGATAAAAATTTTGAACGTTCGATTTTAGTTTTAAAAAGCTGATTAACGGCGCGAATTGTTGCCGCCTTTGCGTCCGCGTTGTTTTTCCTGCTCCCTGAGGAGTGCCTGTTGCTTGCGCTGTGCTTCCTCAAGGCGAGCCATGAAGCCGCTTTTCTTTTTGGGCTTGCGGGCGTTTTCGCGCATTGTGGCGCGCACTTTTTCTTCGTCGACAACGCGGCGGAACACGTAGGTCTGCGCTATTGTGATGAGCAGTGACAGGAAGTAGTAGTAGCTAAGGCC
>CAZRJT010000109.1:0-5732 GCA_964600585.1 uncultured Bacteroides sp. | reverse complement strand
AACCACATTTCTTCAGTTTCAAGATACTGGGCTTCGGTATTGAAGATTCCGGCATGGGCCAAAAGTGCCGCAAATCGGCCTTCGTGGTTGCCTGCGAGCCAATAAACCGAGAAACCACCGTAGCTTGCACCCATTGCACCTATACGGTTGGTATCGATATAATTTTCTTTTTTCATATCGTCAACAGCACTCAGGTAGTCGCGCATATTTTGGCCACCGTAATCTCCGGATATCTGTGCGTTCCATTCGGTGCCGAATCCGGGTAGACCGCGACGGTTAGGACATATAACAACGTATCCGTGTGCTGCCATAAGCGCAACATTCCATCTGAAGCTAAAGAATTGACTTACCGCTTGCTGGGGGCCGCCCTGGCAATAAAGAAGTGCCGGATATTTTTTGTTCGCATCGAATTTCGGGGGATACAGCACCCATACGGTCATTTCCTTGCCGTCGGTAGTGGGTACCATACGTTTTTCCACGGTAGGCATATCCATTTCTGCCAACAATTCAGTGTTGACATTTGAAAGTTGAGTGATTTCCGAATTGGAGACTGTGAATATTTCGTTAGGCGACACCATCGAATGGCGCATCGTGATAAGAGTCTTGTCGTTCACCGGAACCAGAGATGCATAGTCATATTGGCCGTCGGCGACAACGTTTATTGCTTTGTCGGCAATGCACACGTTGAATATGGGAGTTACGCCATCCTTAGGTGCGATGAAATAAATCGATTGGCCGTTGGGGTTCCAGGCTATTTGGTCGGCAGTGTAGTCCCATTCGGAGGTGAGGTCGGTTTTTTCGCCTGTGGCCATATCCATGATGAATATACGGTTTTTGTCTGATTCATATCCATCGTGTTCCATACTCAGCCATGCCACGTATTTTCCGTCGGGTGAGAATGTTGGGGCCGTATCATAACCCATCATTCCTTCAGTTAAGTTTTTAGTCGATTTGTCAGTCAGACTGTAAAGATAGAGGTCTGAGTTTGTGGAAATCGCATATTCTTTGCCCGTTTTCTTGCGCGAAACGTAGATGAGTTGCGTGCCATCAGGTGACCATGCAAACGACTCTACTCCGCCGAAAGGCTTCATCGGCGATTCGTAAGGTTCGCCCTCCATGATGTCCACTATATCGGTGATTCCCTGACCGTCAAATTTGCCTATCATAGGATGAGGTATTTCGGTCACCCATTCGTCCCAGTGCTTATACATTATGTCGTCAATGACTCTGCCGGTTGCTTTGGGGAGGTCGGGGAATATGTCCTGAGCCGTACGGCTATATTTCACGTTCGCAATAAGTACGACGTGCGATTCGTCGGGTGAGAAGAGAAATCCGTTGATGCCGCCTTCAACAGAGCTGACTGCTTTACGGTTGCTTCCGTCTGCATCCATCACCCAAAGCTGTTGCGAGCCGTTGACGGGCGATGTGAATGCAATCTTTTTTCCGCCGTCAATCCACACGGCTCCATTTTCTGAATCGGGCGTTTTCGTAAGACGTTTTGCGTCTGTACCGTCCACGTTCATCACGTAGAGGTCGAGGTTGCTTTTATTTTCCTCGATGCTTTCATAACTTACGCCATAAAGCAGTTTGCTGCCGTCGGGCGACACTACCGGGTTGCTGACTCTGCCAAAAGCCTCAAGGGCTTCAACCGAATATTGGCGGTCGGTCGGCTTGAAATCGGGCTTGTCTATTATCTTGCCTTCATCGCTTGTTGGCGATGTGCATGCTGAGGCAAGTATAGCCGATGTCATCATAATTAATGATTTGAAATGTGACATATGGTAAAATATTTGATATGTTATATATTTTTTCCGTGAGAAATAGAATCCGCTCGGCAAAATTACAATTTTTTTCGCATAAAATCCGATACATCACTACTCGAAAAAAGTATAAATCAATGTAAACGGAACCATGTGCAGTAATATGTTGTTAAAATAAGAAAAATATTTGTCTTAAAATGCTATATATAATGAAGCAACTTAATGATAAGATTCGTCACTGTTTTTTTGAAATCAGGCGGTGGCGAATCCGTCGTATACCAGATATGCCATTTATGTTCATATTGGCGGCTATCATTGGAGTGATGGCTGGTTTTGGAGCGCATATACTTAAAGTGCTTGTGAAATTCATATCTTTGCATCTTACATCTAATTTCAATTTCAGCGGATTGAACTATTGGTTTTTGTTGCTCCCGTTATTAGGTATAGTGCTGGTGTCGGTCTACACCCGCTTCATTTTGAGAAAAAACATAACGCATGGAGTTGAGCTGCTTATCGGTAATTTGCGTAAAGGAGTTTCTAATATGGGGGCTTACACTATGTATTCTCCGATTTTGGCAGGTGCAGTTACTTTGGGCTTTGGTGGGTCCGCGGGCTCAGAAGGCCCTATTGCTTATGCCGGTGCCGGAATGGGAGGTAATGTAGGTAAATGGTTTAAAATCGATAAACAATTTGTCACCATTCTCATTGGTTGCGGAGCTGGTGCCGGTATAGCGGGGATATTCAAAGCTCCAATTGGAGGTGTGCTTTTTACGCTCGAAGTACTTGGAATGAATCTTGCCACAGTACCGGTTTTGGCATTGTTTGTTTCGGCAATTTCGGCAGCTCTTACTGCCTATTGTTTATCGGGCTTTACTCCTGATATCGTTTTTGTTAACACGCATTCGTTTGATGTCGCTGTTCTGCCATACCTGTTATTGCTTGGCATTTTCTGCGGGTTCTATTCGCTCTACTATAACTTCATATTGAAAAAGGTTGAAATATTCCTTAAAGGATTATCCAGCACTGTTATGCGCAATTTATTGGCGGGTGGTACATTGGCCGTTTTTATATTTCTGTTTCCGACGCTATATGGCGAAGGCTACGGCACGGTGCAGCAAGTGATAAACGGTCATTATACGGCATTGACGGATGGCACGTTGTTTTCGTCGGTCGGACAGAATGTATGGGTGGTAATATTGGTGGCGATAGGCATTATGGCTTGTAAAAGCTGTGCCACGGCTATGACGGTAAGCGGTGGTGGAGTGGCAGGTAACTTTGCTCCGACATTATTTGCCGGTTGTATGGCTGGATTTATGTTTGCATTTTCACTGAACACAATATTCGATATGCAGCTTCCGGTGGCTTCGTTTGCGTTTTACGCTATGGCTGGCGTGATGACAGGGGTCATCCGGGCTCCTCTTATGGCAATATTTCTGACTGTTGAAATGGCTGCATCGTATTCCGAATTGCTACCGGTGGTCATTGTTGCATCTGTGTCGTTTGGAGTAGTGCGACTGTTTACTTTCGACGGATTCTATACCGGACATCTTGACGAGGCTGATGGCTTGATTATAAAACGTTGACTGCAGCACCTTACGTCTATTAATTGCGTGTCGTCAATGCATGTTTTTAACGCTCTTTGCAAAAATCCGTGCGGTCAGAAGCTTACGCACCGGTTGGTCATATAGCTTCAGTGCTGCATAAGCCAATGCAATTACGCTTATCACAAGTAAAGCGGCAACGGGCCATATTTGATCGAATGTGTAATTGTTCTTCCATACCCAGGCATAGAAAAGATACATAAAAGGATAGTGTATTATGTACACGGGATATGAGATATTGCCCAAAAAAGAGCAGATTTTATTGGATATGGCATCGGTCGTTTTACCTGAAGCGCCAAGATATATGATGACAGGGAATATGGCTATCGTGCAGATGGCATCGAATAGGCCATTGGTCACCGATGCCTCGTTGCCAATGTAGGGCACGCAGAACAGGCCGATGATTATCGAGCTACAGATCCAGAAAGCGCCTCGGATTTTTATAGGCTTGAAATGGCGTGACATAAGCAAACCTATGGAAAATGAGAAAATCATACGTATGAATCCGCCGAAAAAGCCATATTCACTCAGCGACCATCCAACCCCGAGATGATAAGTCCCCGACATATTCAACGTGGCCATCAGTGCCAATGCTATGCCTGAAGTGACTGCTACGCTTTTTAGGGCTTTGGTTGATAGTCGATGAAGAATTATGGCGTATAGAATGCTACCTATGTATTCGAAGAATAGCGACCAGCTGGGCCCGTTAAGTGGAAACATTTCGCCATAGCCGCGGACTTCGGGCAATGTGCCAGGAACGGCCGGAATCATGAATAGCCCCAATAGCAGCGACAATACGATAGCCGTAACCGACACATGGGTTCCATCCCATTTCACTGCACCTTGAATGCAGAACGACAGCACACCAAGCACCACGCCAAGCACCACCATCGGTTGCAGGCGAACTATTCGCCGCAATATGAAATCTTTGGACGTAAGACCATTCTGCCAACGGTCGTCATAAGCATATCCAATCACAAAACCCGAAAGAACGAAGAAAAAGTCTACGGCCAAATAGCCATGGTTGAATTTCTGGTCGATGGGACTTGTGGCAAAACCCTCAAAAATGTGATACCATATTACCATAAAGGCGGCTACTCCTCTTAATCCGTCGAGCAGTTCATAATGTGGTCTCGTTTTAGGAAATAGTATGGTGCTTGTGTCATGTGCCATATCGGTGTATTTTGTCGTTTAGAGCATTTATACGATATCGAATATTTTGTCCCAGTCCTTCCACACGGCTTCGTATCCAAGTGATTTTATGTCCTCGGCCACTTGCAGGGGGGTGCGTGAATCAGTCACTTCAAACTGTTCCAAAGCGTCGGGTGTCGATACATATCCACCCGGTTCGGTCTTGCTGCCGGCGCTCATCGATGTTACGCCCAGTTTCATCATATTGGCCCTGAATTCGGGTGATTCTCGTGTCGAATAGGATATGTCGACGTCGTGGTCGAATATGCGGAATGCGAATGTGAGTTGTGCCAGTTCGCGGTCGCTCATCACTACTTTTGGCTGATAACCGCCTTCGGCAGGACACATTCGTGGGAAATTGATGCTATAACGTGTTTTCCAATAATTATTGCGCAGATATTGTAGATGCCGTGCCATCATCGTAACGTCGGTACGCCAGTCCTCGAGTCCAATCAAACCGCCCATGCCAATTTTGTCCACACCCGCAGCTCCCTTACGGTCAAAGCCATTTACTCGCCATTCAAAAATCGATTTCATCCCTTTTGGATGATATTTTTTGTAATTGGCTTCATTATATGTTTCTTGAAAACACACCACGCCGTTTAGCCCGCTTTGAGTCAATCGGTGATAGTCACGCTCTTTCATTGGCATCACTTCTATGGTCAGATTATTGAAGTATGGTCGTGCGACGTGCAGCACTTGTTCGAGATAGTCCACTCCGTTGAGTGTGGGAAATTCGCCTGACACGATGAGCAGATTTTCGAATGGTCCCAATTTCCTGATGGCCTCGCATTCGGCTTTCACTTGGTCGAGAGTGAGCGTGATGCGTTTTAGCGGATTACTATGGTTAAAGCCACAATACACACAATGGTTTGTGCATGCGTTGGATACATAAAGGGGAATATACATGGAAATCGTTTTGCCAAATCGCTCCAATGTATATCTGTGCGACAATTGTGCCATCTGTTCGATGTAAGGTGCAGCCGCAGGCGAAATCAGCGCCATAAAATCATCAATGTTGGGATGTGCTTTCGTCAGAGCCAACTCTACATCGCGCCATGTCTTTGATTCAATGGCGCGAGTCGTAGAGTTCCAGTCATAACTTTTTAATTCGTCATAAAACATAATAATGCTTATATGTACTGAAATTATGGTTTTGCAGATTATTTTTTACAATTTT
>CAZRJT010000108.1:0-5760 GCA_964600585.1 uncultured Bacteroides sp. | reverse complement strand
GCCATCGAGCGCGCCCGCGGCGAAACGTTGGTGGAGCTGCATCCACCCCAATCCCTACCGCCCGAACCCGGTCTCCCCGCAGTTTGTGAAAATCGCGGGGCAGGGCACACCCCACCGCCCGCGAGCCCGACAGTACGGCAAATCCCCCATCCCATCAAAACACTAATGAATGCGGCAGCTGCCCTCGCGAGAGCCGAATCGTGAACTATCCGCCATTCCGGTCTGAGCCCACGACGACGCAGTATCCGAAACCGAACATCACCGGTTCCGATACACGTCCGAGTCCCTCACTCCGCGGCGCGACAAGCCCGGTTCAGCCAAAAAGGTAGCAAGAGAACATTGAAATCGTTGGTTATTATTTGTGCCTTGTCTTATCAGAATTGGCACTCTGTCTTCATGTCTTCATTTCATCCAGCTCCATTGATGCTAATTCCCATTCACTCATTGCATTTTCGAGCTGTTTGGTGAGGTTGGCATGCTGTTCGTATGTTGTGGCGTCAAATTCTCCAGAGGCCATTATATCTTCTATTTTTTTGATTTCAGTTTCTATTTCAGAGATTTTGGCTTCTGCGTCCGACACTCGTTTCTGCATCCTTTTCACCATTTTTTCGCGTTCCTTCTGTTCGGCATAACTCAATGTCTTTTTTTCGGGAGTACGTTCCGCTGCTTCAGTTTTCGAAGGCGTATTGCTCGTTGTTGATTGAACAGGGGAGTCGTTTGTTGGTGATTTTGAAAGTTCCAGTTCGGCAAGCGATTCGATTTTCTTTTTTTCAAGAAATTCGTAGATGCCGCCAAGGCATTCTCGCACTTTACCGCCGCCGAATTCATACACTTTCTCCACCAGACCGTCAAGGAATTCTCGGTCATGCGACACGACTATCACCGTGCCGTTGAAATCTTTAATTGCCTGTTTCAAGATATCCTTGGTTTTCATGTCAAGGTGGTTGGTCGGTTCGTCCAATATAAGCAGGTTCACCGGTTCGAGTAGCAGTCTTATCATCGCAAGTCGAGTCTTCTCGCCTCCCGACAGTACCTTGACTTTTTTATCCGACGCCTCTCCGCCAAACATGAAAGCACCCAGAATGTCGCGTATCTTGGTGCGTATGTCTCCCACGGCCACGCGGTCTATGGTGTCAAACACCGTTATCGACTCATCAAGCAACTGAGCTTGGTTTTGTGCGAAATATCCTATTTTCACATTGTGCCCTATCTTCAATGTGCCCGTAAACGGAATCTCGCCCATGATACATTTCACCAGAGTCGATTTTCCCTCTCCGTTTTTACCTACGAAAGCCACTTTTTCGCCTCTCTTTATGGTGAAATTGGCGTTGTCGAACACTTGGTGGGCGCCATAAGCTTTACCCACGTTGTCGGCTATGATGGGATAGTCGCCCGATCGTGGAGCTGGTGGAAATTTCAGGTTGAGTCTTGACGTGTCAACTTCATCCACTTCGATGCGCTCTATTTTGGCCAGCTGTTTGATGCGGCTTTGCACCTGTACGCTCTTCGTCGCCTTGTAGCGGAAGCGTTCAATGAATTCCTCCGTGTCTTGTATCTGCTTTTGTTGGTTTTGGTATGCACGCATTTGTTGCTCAAGCCTTTCCTGGCGCAAAACAACATATTTCGAGTAATTCACCGAATAATCATATATCTTACCCATCGATATTTCTATCGTGCGGTTGGTCACATTGTCGATGAATGCTCGGTCGTGGCTCACTAACACCACTGCGCCCGCCTTGTTTTGCAGAAAGCGTTCAAGCCATTGTATCGATTCGATGTCGAGGTGGTTTGTCGGCTCGTCCAGAAGCAGAACGTCCGGACGTTGCAACAGCAGCTTGGCAAGCTCTATTCGCATACGCCATCCTCCGCTGAACTCCGATGTCGGACGGTCGAAGTCGCTGCGGACAAAACCGAGGCCCATAAGGGTTTTCTCCATTTCGGCCTCGCAATTGTCTCCATCTTCCATCGCCATTCTTTCGGTCAGATAGGTCATCTCTTCTATCAGATTGTTATATCCATCCGATTCGTAGTCGTCGCGTTCCGATAGTTCGGCAGTGAGCTTTTCGAATTTTTTTCGCATTTCGTCGATGTGTGAAAATGCCTGTCTCACTTCGTCGCGCACCGTACGCGTGTCGCTCAATATCATTTGCTGTGGCAGATATCCGATTGTGGTGTCCTGTGGCACCGAGACCGCACCCGAGGTCGGACTTTGCAGTCCTGCGATTATTTTTAGCATTGTCGACTTACCGGCACCGTTTTTTCCAACGAGTGCTATGCGGTCTTTGTCGTTGATTACGTAATTTATGTTGTCGAACAGTGATTTTGCGCTGAATTCAACGCTCAAATTCTGTATTGATATCATTTTGGTTGTTTGCTTTTTTCAAATACTCCACAAAGATAGCAATTTAAAATGAATTTGGATGTCTTTGTAGTTGATAAAGCTGATTGATAGGTAGATGTATCTACTCATTTTTACAGATAAATGCCATATATTCATTGTGTACATATATCGGTTTTCCTGGTATGAACATTTGTAACCAAGGGTTAATTGTGTGTTAAACAAAAGATAACCCACTCCATTATGTGTTATTTTGATAAATTATTTGTAACTTTGCACCCGAAATTAATATCTACACTATATTGTATGGATAATACAAAACTCAGCCTCGACTTGCTGTTTGAAACAAGTTGGGAGGTATGTAACAAGATAGGAGGTATTTACACCGTCCTGTCAACGAAAGCAAAAACACTTCAGACGCTCTATAAAGACAAAGTAATCTTTATCGGTCCCGATGTGTGGAGCGATGAAAATCCGTCACCATATTTCACTGAAACTAAATCACTCCTGAAAGGATGGAAAGCCCAGGCTCAGCTTCCTGACGGAGTGTGCGTTCGCGTTGGACGTTGGAACGTTCCCGGACGCCCGATTGTAGTTCTTGTGAGATTCGATGGAATGTATGCCGTAAAAGACACCTTCTATGGCGAAATGTGGCAGCGTTTTGGTGTTGATTCGCTTCATGCTTATGGCGACTACGACGAAGCCTGTGCGTTTTCTCACGCAGCCGGCATAGTGATAGAAAGCATCTGCAATTATTATGGCGTCACGAATTCTGATAAGAATGTGATTGCTCATTTCGATGAATGGACAACCGGTATGGGATTGCTATATGTCAAAGCCAATCTCCCGTCGGTGGCAACCATTTTCACAACACATGCCACCAGCATTGGTCGCAGCATCTGTGGAAACGGCAAGCAGCTCTATGATTATATGACGGGTTACAATGGCGATCAGATGGCGCAGGAGCTTAATATGGAGGCCAAACATTCGCTTGAGAAGGCCGCAGCGCATAACGCCGACTGTTTTACGACGGTGAGCGATGTAACCGCAGTCGAATGCGAACAGCTGTTGCAGATTCGCCCGCATGTCGTCACTCCAAACGGATTTGAGCAGAACTTTGTGCCTGCAAAAACAAAATTTGCAGCACAGCGCAAAGAAGCCCGTAAATGTATGCTGGATGTTGCGTCGTCTCTGATTGGAGTGGATATGTCCGACGACACATTTATTGTCGCTACGTCCGGACGATGCGAGTATCGCAATAAAGGCATCGACGTATATCTCGACTCAGTGAAGAACCTCTCAGATATGAATCCTGCACGTAAAGTGCTTGCATTCGTCATGGTTCCTGCTTGGGCAAAAGAGGCGCGGTCCGATTTAAAAGCTGCCATCGTCGAAAATGGTTCGGTTCGTCTACATGAGCCTTACATCACGCATTGGCTTAATAATCCCGACGGCGATCCGATATATCAGCGCATTCGTCAGCTTGGCTTGTCCAATTCGCCGGCCGAAAATCTTTTCGTCATTTACGTGCCGTGCTATCTGAATGGCAACGATGGTATATTCAACAAATCCTACTATGATTTGTTAATAGGTATGGATGCCACTGTATTCCCATCGTATTACGAGCCTTGGGGATATACACCTCTTGAGAGCGTGGCATTTGGCGTGCCCACGGTCACCACAACGTTATCGGGCTTTGGACAATGGGTCATCACATCGACCGATAATCAATTCGAGACGTGTGGCGTCGACGTAATCAAACGCACCGATGGTAATTACGCTGCCGTAGTCGATAGTATTTCACGGTCGTTGAAATTCCTCACCGAGTGTGATTTGAGCGAATACAGATTGATACATGCCGCAGCGATGGCAACAGCTGCCCGTGCTGCCTGGAGCTATTTCATCAATTATTATGTCGATGCATTCAAAATAGCGCTTGAAAACAATAAGAATAAGTAAAATAACACAAATAATTTTATATAAAGTATTATGAAGATACGAGTAAGTAATTCAAATCCACCAGTATGGCGTGATGCTATGGTTAGTTCTGAACTTCCGGTGAAATTGAAATCACTTGAAGTAATTGCAAAAAATTTGTGGTGGGTATGGAACAGCGAAGCCAAATCGCTTTTCCGTGATTTGAATCCTGATTTGTGGCGTTCTACCGGCGAAAATCCGGTGATGCTTCTCCAAAATCTGCCTGTTGAGCGTCTTGATGCTATTGCTAAGGATCCAGAAATGATGTCGCGAATCGAACATGTTTACGAATCGTTTAAGGCATATATGAAAAAGCCGATGCGCAAGGATGTGCCCTCGGTTTCTTATTTCTCTATGGAGTATGGCCTCTGCAACTGCCTGAAGATATATTCTGGTGGTCTTGGCGTGTTGGCCGGCGACTATATTAAAGAGGCATCCGATAGCTGTATCGATATGACGGCCGTAGGTTTCCTATATCGCTATGGCTACTTTACTCAGACTCTCTCTGTCGATGGCCAGCAGATTGCCAATTACGAACCACAGAACTTCAATCAGCTTCCTATCGAGCAAGTGCTTGATGAAGACGGACGCCCGATGATTCTTGAAGTTCCTTATCCAGGACGTGTGGTTTATTCGCACATTTGGCGTGTGAATGTTGGACGTATGAAGCTATATCTGCTTGACACGGACTTTGATTTGAATAGCGAATACGATCGCTCCATCACCCATCAGCTCTATGGTGGCGATTGGGAAAATCGTATCAAACAGGAATATCTGCTCGGTATCGGCGGCGTGTTGATGCTTAAAAAGCTTGGCGTTAACTCCGACTTGTATCATTGCAATGAAGGCCATGCTGCGTTGCTTAACCTCCAGCGTCTTGTAGACTATGTGCAGGAAAAGCATCTCGATTTCAACACCGCACTCGAGCTTGTCAGAGCATCTTCGCTATACACCGTTCATACACCCGTGCCTGCCGGTCATGATTATTTCGATGAAGGTTTGTTCGGAAAGTATATGGGCGAATATCCTGCTAAGCTTGGCATATCATGGGCCGACCTTATGAATATGGGCCGTGAAAATCCCGATTCGCATGAACGCTTCTCTATGAGTGTGTTTGCGCTAAACACGTGTCAGGAAGCCAATGGCGTGAGCTGGCTGCATGGCGAAGTATCGAAGAAGATGTTTGCTGGAATCTGGAAGGGTTATGGTTGGGAAGAAAGCCATGTAGGTTATGTGACCAACGGTGTGCACATGCCCACCTGGGCCGCATCGGAATGGAAGGAATTTTATGCTAACCATCTTGGCGAACAAGTGTTCGAAAATCAGAGCGACCCCAAAGCTTGGGAAGGTATTTTCAACGTTAGCGATGATGAGATTTGGGAGATGCGTATGCGTATGAAAAACAAATTCATCAATTTCGTTAAGCGCGACTTCAAGGCCAAATG
>CAZRJT010000107.1:3984-5839 GCA_964600585.1 uncultured Bacteroides sp. | reverse complement strand
CATCAGAATGGCAAACAACACCAAGCCGCAGTGGCTTACTGAAGAATAAGCGTTGATATACTTGAGGTCGGTCTGGACGCAGGCACTAAACGCACCGTACACGACCGAAATGCCTGTAAGAATCAAGAATATCCAAGCCAAGTCGTGGGCTGCTTCCGGCATAAGGTAAATGGCAACTCTGAAACAGCCATAACCGCCAAGTTTCATCAGCACGCCGGCATGCAACATCGAAACGGCTGTCGGGGCCGATGCACGACCATCAGGGCTCCATGTGTGGAATGGAAACATAGCACCCAACACACCGAAACCAACAAACGTCATCGGGAACAGGAAGTATTGCCATCCTTTATCAATCGACGCATTGTTCACGATTTCGAGCAGATTCCATGTCAAGGGCTGTCCGGCAGGTGCCGAATGATAATAGATGCCTATCAGACCAAGCATAAGGAACGCCGAGCCACCCATAAGCATCAAGGTCAGCTTCATTGCCGAATAGTTCTTATTGCCGCTACCCCATACGCCGATGAGAAGATACATCGGGATAAGTGCCACCTCATAGAACATGAACATAGTGAAGAGGTCAATCGAGATGAAGAAGCCGAAGACTCCGGTCGAAAGCAATACAAGCCAGAGGAAAAATTCCTTAGGTAGAGGATTGATTTTCCATGAGGCAAAAGTGCCTGTGAGCAATATTATCGATGACAATATCAGCATAGCCACCGAAATTCCATCAACACCGACCGACAGATTGATGTTCAGCGGTGTAAACCAGCTCCAAGAACCGGTGTAAAGCATCGGTTCCATATTTCCGGCGGCACGAAGCTGGAGATAGTCGAGCAGCAACCAGACCGAAAGTGCGGTAAGTGCCAGAGAGCCGACCACGGCAACCGCGCGAATCTGCTTAATGTTCCGGCATAGGGCGAGCCCTCCGAGCATTATCAGAGGTATCACCACAAAATAAATCAATATATTGGAAAACATAAATTACTATATTTTTATTTGCACCATTCAACTTATTATATCAGGCAAACTGCTGCTACGATAGCCCCGAGTAGAAGAGCGCTAATCAGATATATCCACACGTACATTTGGATATTGCCGCTCTGCAGACCTCGGATTGCATAAGAAGCCTTGTTCGTAACATAAGCAAAACCATCCATCGTGCCGTCGATTATGTGTCGGTCGAACCAAGCTATCGGGCGGCAAATGCCATTGAAGATGATTTTGTGCGTGATGAACATATAGAGTTCGTCCCAGTAGAAACGGTGATAGCACCAATCCCACAATGCGGGAAGAGCATTCTTCATCTTTGCAGGAAGCGGATTTTCCTTCATATACATCTTGGCGGCTACAAGTATCGCTACAACTGCAACAAGAAGGCTCACGCCGGCAATACCCCAGTCGAAATGCGCCATAAAGTCATAGGGCTCGCCGTTCCAGCTAACGAATTTACCAAACGGGACCAATCCGGCAACCGTGGCTATCACTGCCAATATTATCAAAGGAAGCGACATCGTCCAAGGCTGGTCGTGGGGAGCATGGTGTCCCGGGCGTACCGGATGTTCTTTCCACCAGAAGATAAGGAAGTAGAGACGGAACATATAGAAAGCCGTGAGAGCTGCCACCATCGACATCCAGACATATGCCACCCAGCTATAACCGAAGCACGCGCTCAGGATTTCATCCTTAGAGAAGAAGCCTGAGAACGGAGGAATACCTGCGATAGCCAAACAGCCCACGAGGAATGTGACATGCGTGATTGGCATATATTTTCTCAAGCCATGCATTTAGGTGAAGTCGTTCGAACAGATGGCGTGAATAAATGCAACGGCACCAAGGAACAACAAGGATTTGA
>CAZRJT010000107.1:0-3974 GCA_964600585.1 uncultured Bacteroides sp. | reverse complement strand
ATAGCCCAATCCTTCATGATAATTAGGATCGGCAACACCGAGCGACACCATCATAAACGCAATCTGCGAGATGGTGGAGAAGGCCAGCACTCGTTTGATGTCGACCTGCGTACATGCCACCATAGCGGCATAGAACGCGGTGATTGCACCTACGACGGTTATAATCACCATAGCCGAATGCTCCATAAGATAGAGCGGGAACATACGCGCTACCAAGTACACACCGGCCACAACCATAGTTGCGGCATGGATAAGGGCCGAAACGGGTGTGGGGCCTTCCATTGCGTCAGGCAGCCAGATGTGGAGGGGAACCATAGCCGATTTACCCATACCGCCCATAAATATCAGTACCAACGCCCAGGTAAGAACCGAAGCACCCATAAACATCGGAGCCGCACTATCGGCGAAGATGTTCTTGATATGACTCGCCGTATCAAGGCTTACGCTATAAATACCATCGGCAACCGGCACCGAAGTAAAGTCGGTGAAGTTGAATGTGCCGGTATAGAACGACAGAATCAAGATGCCTATCAAGAAACCAAGGTCGGCAAAACGCGTGACGATGAATGCTTTCTTAGAGGCCGAAACAGCCGAAGGCTTAGTGTAATAGAATCCAATGAGAAGATAAGACGACGCACCAACGAGCTCCCAGAAAATATACATCTGGAATATATTGGTGGCCACGACTAGCCCAAGCATCGAGAAGCTGAACAACGACAGGAATGCATAGAAGCGCTGGAAACCGTGCTCATAAACGCCATGATGGTCACGCATATAGCCGTTGCTATAAAGATGCACCATAAACGAGATGGTGGTTATCACCACGAGCAACAGAGCCGAAATAGGATCGAGAAGGAATCCGAGACGAATCACCAATTGGTCATAGAACTGAAGCCAATCGACATTAAACACTATATACTGCAAGCGTTGCCCTTCGGCATTTACAAAATCCGGATTCCCGGAGAAGAAATATGTAAATGCAGTTATATACGCCAATACAAGAGTTACGCCCATACCGGCCGTACCCAATATTCCGGCAAGCTTATGGCTCATCTTCATCCCGAACAATCCGAGAATCAGAAACATACTCAATGGTATGGCCAATATCAACAAAGGTATTAAAAAGTCCATAGCTCCTTAAAATTTCATTTTTGTGAGGTCTGTGACATCGATATTTTTAACCGAACGGAACACATTGATGATAATGGCGATGGCCAGAGCCGTTTCAGCTGCCGCGATTGCAATCGCAAAAAGCGTGAAGAACATACCCTCCATCTGTCCGGGGAATAAATATCGGTTAAACACGACGAAATTAATATCTACCGCGTTGAGCATAAGCTCCAGCGAAATCAACATTGCAATCATATTCTTGCGAGTGATGAATCCATAGACTCCACAGCAGAACATGATCAAGGTGGGAATAAGGTACCAAATTATCGTAGTTTCCATAAGGCTTATCATCTTTTACGAGCGACAACCACGCCACCTATTATACACGCGAGTAACAACACACTGATTGCTTCGAACGGCAACAGATACTGCCCGTCACCGGTGCCCATAAGATTCCGGCCAATTTCCTTCATTGTGGGATTTGCCATTTCCGGGAGTTGAGCACACATCATTTCGCAACGGCTCACCAATGCATATCCGGCAACCGCCAATGTGGCCAACGAAGCAACGATGCCCATCGCCTTACGGCGCGACACCAGACGCTCGCTGTTATGACCGGGATGCGAGGTAAGCAAAATCGAGAACACGAACAGCACCACTATGCCACCTGCATACACTGCAATCTGAACGGCTCCCAAAAACTCGTAGTCGAGCTTGAAATATAAAGCAGCCGTTGCAAAAAGCGTAAACAGCAGATATGTGGCCGAGCGCAGAATCTTGCGCGTAGTGACAGTCAGAACCGAAAATACGATAATCGACAGAACGATTACCAAGTACATGATTATACTTCCTACTGATTCCATATCTGATGATTAGTTATTATTGTCTTTCTTAGCTGATGCCTCGTCGGCGGCAGTGGCTTCTGCTGCTGCCGCTTTACGCGCTGCTGCTGCCGCTTTGGCGGCTGCGATTTTAGCTTCGCGCTCAGCCTGGATGCGAGCAAGTTCTTCGGGAGAGGGAGCCGGCTCTTCCACTTCGGGAAGATAATTGAGCTTCTTCACCAGTTTGTCGCGCGTGAACACGGCCTGCTCAAAATCGTTTGAGAACTCAAGCGCATTCTGCGGACACGACGTTACGCACAGCTGACAGAACGTACAACTCCCAAGGTCGTACATATACTTGTCGAGCTTACGCTTTTTCTTTCCATCCGCCGTATCCACCATTTTAGTGGTAAGCGAAATGGTGCCATTCGGACAATTACGTTCGCAGATGCCGCAAGCTATACACTTGTGGCGGCCGTCGGCATCATATTTAAGCTCCAATATCGCACGGAAGCGATCGGGAACTTTTACAGTGTCACGGTCCTCAGGATATTTTTCTGTAATCTTAGGGGTAACAAATTCCTTGCCGGTAACCTGCATACCCTTTACGAGGCTTACGATTCCCGACCCTAATGACGAAAAATAATCTTTTACACTACCCATAGACTTAATGATATTGTTTTAATTTTTTCTTTTCTCAATATGTTATGCAATTCAACTACCTCACCTGGCCACCCAAAATGTCAAGCAATTCGGTCGTAATGCTCTGTTGACGCAACTTATTATATTCTAACTGCAATTGTTCAAGCAATTTTTTAGCGTTGTCATTGGCGCTCTGCATAGCCATCACTCGTGCAGCCTGCTCCGAAGCTCGATTCTCTGTGAAAACCTCCTGCATCACCGACATCAGAAACATCGGCAACACGGAAGTGAATATCGTTTCCGGATCAGGTTCAAATATATATGGTCGACTCTGAGCCTTCACGTTATTGGCGGAAAATGTTTCGGCAACAACCGGCAACAATTGCTCGGCCACAGGCACCTGACGGCTTACGCTCTTGAAGCTCATATAAAGAAAGTCGACGCGATCGACCTCATTGTTCAAAAAACGCTGTTGCAATGACTCCACAAACACCTTAACGCCGTCGCCCGACGTCTTAGAGTCGACGCCATCACAAGCTTCAACCCTTACCATCGAATCTTTGATGCGAGTGACCGTTTTAGCCATTTTCTTACCAATAGGATAGACTGTTACGACAACGTCATTGCCGTATTTGGCCCGATATTCGGCTAAACGTCCGACAAGGTGCTTGAATATATTTACATTGTAGGCTCCACACAATCCATCATCCGAACCGAACACAACGACTCCGATATGATTCACCTCACGAGTTTCAAGAAGCGGTGACGAAAATTCCACATCGGCCGAAAGCAGATTTCCGATTATGGATTCAATCTGCGTGCGGAACGGCAACAACCGTTTCAACGATTGCTCCGCCTTGTGCATCTTGGCCGATGATATCATTTTCATTGCGCCGGTAATCTTCTCCGAAGAAGCCACCGAGCCAATTCGTCCTTTCAGTTCGCGTAGTGTCGCCATTACTTAATTTCTGCTTAATTATATCTGCTTGATATTTCCTGTGCCACCGATGTGAGTTTCGATGTAACGTCATCGGTAAGCTTGCCCGATTTAATCACGTCAAGCACGTCGGCCTGATATTTAGCGTGCAATAATTGCAGGAACAAACGTTCGAACTCGGCCACTTTGTCAAGAGGCACATTTTCGAGCAAACCTTTGGTTCCACAATATATCACGGCAACTTCATCCTCCACAGCCATCGGACGATACTGCGGCTGTATGAGCAAACGTTCGTTTTTGCGGCCCTTATCGATAACTCGGGCAGTAACCGGATCAATGTCGCCACCGAATTTTGTAAACGATTCAAGCTCACGGAATTGAGCCTGATCGATTTTCAACGTACCGGCCACTTTTTTCATCGACTTAATCTGGGCATTACCGCCTACACGCGACACTGATATACC
>CAZRJT010000106.1:0-5934 GCA_964600585.1 uncultured Bacteroides sp. | reverse complement strand
GCAAGAGCTACGGCGGCAGCCACATCGTGATGAGCTGCAAGCAGCTCCGCGGCGATATGAACTACGCGTGGCCGACCGCTGAAATCGCCGTTATGGGCGGTGCCGGCGCCGTCGAAGTCCTTTATGCCCGCGAAGCCAAAGAAGCAGCCGATCCGGCAGCCGTACTAAAGGAAAAAGAAGCAGAATACAACAAATTGTTCTGCAATCCTTACAATGCAGCCCGCTACGGCTATATCGATGATGTGATCGAGCCCCGCAACACTCGTTTCCGCATCATCCGCGCACTCCAGCAGCTTGCCACAAAGAAAGTGACAAACCCGGCCAAGAAGCATGGCAACATACCTTTATAATCCATTATCAACGAGTTTTCAACTAACTATATGAAAAAGAAATTATCCATTCTACTCGTAATAATGGCGATTGGCGCCCTTGCCTCATCGGCACAAGGACGAAGAGGTCTGCGACTCAACGAAGTTATGGTGCAGAACGAAACGAACCTTGTCGACGATTATGGCAAGCACACTGCCTGGGTAGAGTTATTCAACTCCACCTTTGCCCCGCTTGAAATTTCGAGCGTGTACATCACTAACGATTCCACAAACAAGAAGATGTATCCTGTGCCGCTGGGCGACGTACACACCGAAATTCCGGCAAGACAGCACGTTTTGTTCTGGGCCGACGGCGAACCCGCCAAGGGAACGTTCCATATGAACTTCACCCTCACTCCCGGCCAGGACAACTGGATAGGCATCTATGACGCTGACGGAAAAACGCTCATCGACGAAGTGGTGATTCCAGCATCTCTGCTCCCCAATCAGACGTATGCCCGTAAAAACGACGGTGCCGGCACTGGCCCTGAAGCATGGGAAGTGCGCGATGGATCAGCCGAAAAATACGTGACTCCGAGCAGCAACAACATCATCAAGGACACGAACGACAAAGTTGAAAAATTCTCTGAAATGGACGAAAACGGCTTTGGTATGACCATTATGGCAATGTGCATAGTGTTCAGTGCCTTGCTTTTGCTTTGTGTCTGCTTCTATATCATAAGCAAGATTGGCGAGCGCGTATCGAAAGCCAACAAAGTGAAATCATCGGGCCAAGCCCTGAAAGATGTTCCAAAATACGATCATCCCAGCCATGACTCAGGAGAAGAAATCGCCGCCATCGCCATGGCACTCCACGAACATCTTGACGCACATGACCAGGAAAGTACGATTCTCACCATCAACAAGGTGAAACGCGCCTACTCGCCGTGGAGCTCAAAGATATATGGCCTTCGCGAAAATCCACATCGTTAACCAACATTGTTCATTTCTAAGAATCAAACGCAATGAAAGAATATAAATATAAAATAAACGGCAATACTTATAAAGTAGCCGTAGGCGACATAGACAACAATGTGGCCCAGGTTGAAGTCAACGGCACTCCCTATAAAGTGGAACTTGATTCGGCTAAAAAGCCTGTCACCATCGTCAACGCCCCACGTCCTTCGGCAGCACCGCGCACCGACAGCGGCGCCAAGATCATATCAAAGCCTGCAACCACATCGACTGGCGGTTATCAGGTGAAATCGCCGCTGCCCGGCACCATACTTTCCATTCCCGTGAAAGTTGGCGACACCGTAACCGCATCGGCTACAGTAGCCATACTCGAAGCAATGAAGATGGAAAACGCCATACATGCAGGGCGTGACGGAAAGATCGCATCGATAGCAGTGAATCCTGGAGATGCAGTGCTTGAAGGAGCTGTGCTGATAACCATCGAATAAGTCACCTGAACTGAAACGACAATAAATCAAACGTTATGACATTCAGTGACTTTCTACTACAAAACCTGGAACAGTTCTGGCACTTTACCGGGTTCTACAACGCCACTTGGGAGCATTTCATCATGCTCGGCGTGGGTTTGTTCTTCCTTTGGCTTGCCATTAAAAAGGACTTCGAACCAATGCTCTTGGTTCCAATCGGATTCGGCATACTTATCGGCAACATACCGTTCAACACCGAAGCCGGCCTTGAAATAGGCATATATGAGGAAGGCTCTGTTCTAAACATTCTTTACAATGGCGTAAGCGCCGGATGGTATCCCCCTCTGATATTCCTCGGCATCGGAGCTATGACCGACTTCTCATCGCTAATAGCAAATCCGAAGCTTATGCTTATCGGTGCGTCTGCCCAATTCGGCATTTTCGGCGCATATATGGTGGCGCTGCTCCTTGGCTTCGCACCCGATCAAGCCGGCGCAATTGCCATCATCGGTGGAGCCGACGGCCCTACTGCAATCTTCCTCTCATCTAAGCTCGCCCCCAATCTTATGGGTGCCATCGCCGTGTCGGCTTATTCATATATGGCTCTCGTGCCAGTGATACAGCCGCCAATCATGCGATTGCTCACCACCAAGAATGAGCGACTGATAAAGATGAAGCCCGCACGTGCCGTGTCTCAGAACGAAAAAATCATATTCCCGATTGTCGGCTTGCTCCTCACATGTTTCGTTGTGCCTTCGGGCCTTCCGCTGTTGGGTATGCTATTCTTCGGCAATCTGCTTCGCGAATGCGGCGTAACCACCCGCCTTGCCAAGACCGCCAGCAATGCGTTGACCGACATAGTGACGATACTTCTCGGCATGACAGTAGGCGCATCGACGCAAGCATCGGAATTCCTCACAGCCCAGACCATAGGCATATTCGCCCTTGGCTTCATGGCATTCATCATCGCTTCGACCTCTGGTGTACTGTTCGTGAAGTTGTTCAATCTCGTTCTTCCGGCCAACAAAAAAATCAATCCGCTTATCGGAAATGCAGGCGTATCGGCCGTGCCGATGTCAGCTCGTATATCCAATAACCTTGGACTTGAATATGACCCGTCCAACTATCTCCTTATGCATGCGATGGGCCCAAATGTTGCCGGTGTAATCGGTTCGGCAGTGGCTGCAGGTGTTCTGCTCGGCTTCCTTGCCTAAGATAAATACCGACTATATACGTCCCTACTTATACGCAGACGGGGCGACTTCAAAAAAATGGCCGAAGTTTCCCCGTCTGTTTCTTTTTACAAAAACATCTGGTAATTGCAGCGTAAACACACGTAGTTATGTTAACCATTATCCGTAAAATAGCACAATTAATCGACACAACAATCGCGCCAAACCAACAACATCAGTTTAGTAACCAACCAATTGTCTATTTAATGCAACTACGATTAACCACTTCTTTTGCCGGATTCAAAATTTTAGCGAGATAACGAACATTTCAAAACCCTGAAATGTTATTAGGTAAAGACTACGTTATGCAACGCATATTGTAAGTTATTATAACCTGTGAATCTCTTGGATTCTACTGAAATCAAAACGTGAAAACGACATGGTAACAAAAGAAGTTATAAACTCATTATACAAACAGTATGCCAAGCGGCCCGATAGCCCTGACGAACTTGATATCGCATTGTTGTTCGAATATCTGATAGAACCACACAACATACGTATCGAGGATTTTCATTTGAAAATAGGAAGTATCGATCCGCGCTCGCCGTTCTATGACATTGATTTAAACAGGGTCAACGGAATCGTCGAGTTTGAAAACTCAGTAGCCATCGTGTTGCACTCTTCGATATTATTCCTGAATAAATACGACAATAAATCACACATCCATCTTAAACAGCCACAAATTTCAATTTTAGACAAAATACGCAACCGCATTTCGGCACCAAGAATACCCGATTGAATAAAATGGGTTCGACTAACGAAACATTCAATCGCGTAATACGCTTAACCGGCAACGACGCTTTTAAGCACCTTGCCGAAGCCAAGGTGATAATATTCGGCATCGGAGGCGTCGGAAGTTGGTGCGCTGAGAGTCTGGTCAGGTCGGGTATTCATCATCTTACAATAGTCGATGCCGACATTGTGGCACAATCGAATATCAACCGTCAACTACCGGCTACGACATCAAACTTAGGCCAACCGAAAGTGGACGCGATGAGACGTCGACTGCTTGACATCAATCCTGAAGCCGACATAACGGCTTTAAACACTCTGTTCACAGATGCTACGGCCCCTCAATTCCACCTCGACAACTATGATTGTATCATCGACGCAATCGACAGCCTGACCGATAAAGCCAGCCTCATACTGCATGCCACAGCGACAAAAGCAAAATTCTTTTCGTCGATGGGAGCCGCATTGAAAATCGACCCGACACGTGTCGGTGTAACTGAATTCTGGAAAGTAAAAGGATGTCCCCTTGCGGCGTCACTACGCCATAAATTCAAAAAGAGTGGCATCTATCCTAAGAAAAAGTTTCAATGCGTATATTCTGATGAGCAACCTTTAAAAAATCATCCCGATGCTACGGCCGACAAATCGGGAGCTATGACATTCAATAAAGCAGCCATTAACGGTGCCGTATGCCACATCACGGCTATATTCGGCTTGCAGCTTGCGGCACTAACATTCAATTACCTCATAAAACAAGCAAAAAAATTGAGTGAGCCCGTTGCACAATAGCAAAAATCTCCGTAACTTTGCACACGGAAAATGAAGCCGTCGGCTTTATTCCTTTCGGGGCGTAGCGCAGTCCGGTTAGCGCACCTGCTTTGGGAGCAGGGGGTCGAAGGTTCGAATCCTTTCACCCCGACACTATAAATCCTTTGTTTAACGGCTTGACCGATATAGACAAAGGATTTCTTTATTTCATATTTCCGCATATAGGCATAATCGGTCATATTGGAGTTTGAAATTTTAACGGCATATTAGAGACATAAAATGGTTAAATATTGCAAATTAAACTATGCGGCTAAATAACATATGTTAACCCGTCGTTCTTTTTAACAGCAACAGGGTTATATAATATGAGGTTTTAACCTAACTTTGCCCATATATTAGAATTGATAACTCTATTATGTCAAATATATTAACAGATTTAGTACGCAACCAGGCCCGTAAATACGGTAAACGCGAAGCATTCAGTTCGCAGATTGACGGAACGTGGAGCCCAACGAGCTGGGTTGAATTTGACAAGGCTGTTGAAGATGCCGCTTGTGCACTTGAAATCCTTGGAATCAACGAATCGGATAATCTGGCCGTTTTCTCAGCCAATACACCCGAAATCCTAATAACCGATTTTGCAGCTTATGCCAATCGTGCGGTGCCCATTTCAATTTACGCCACAAGTTCGTATGACCAGGTGAAATACATAATAAACGACTCTGGTTCAAAGATATTGTTTGCAGGCAATGCTACTCAATATGAAATCGGACTTAAAGCGATGAGTGAATGCCGTACATTGCAACACCTGATTGTTTACGATGAAATCGAGCGTAAGGAATCGGATAAGTCGACTCTGACATTTTCACAATTCATCAAACTTGGACAGTCGGCCACAAAAAACTGTCACGACGAAATTGACCGCCGAAGGGCCAATGCCACTGACGACGACATTGCCACAATCATCTATACGTCGGGCACCACAGGCGAGCCGAAAGGCGCAGTACTCTCCCACTCCTGCTTCAATGCGGCGTTGATGATACACCGCGACCGCCTGACCATGCTCAGCGAAAACGACACGTCACTTTGCTTCCTCCCCCTCAGTCATATATTTGAAAAAGCTTGGAGCTATTTCTGCCTATATATGGGCATGAAAATTTCAATAAACCATAACCCGCATGAAATACAGGCTTCAGTGAAGCAACGCAAACCCACTTGCATGTGCGCGGTGCCCCGCTTTTGGGAAAAAGCATACACGGCCATTCAGGAAAAGCTTGGTTCAATGTCGGGCGTGAAGAAGTGGATGGCGTCGAGAGCACTCAAAATAGGCCGCATACGTAATCTGGAGTATAAACGTTTAGGCAAACAGGCCCCCTGGTGGATAGAAAAGCAATATTCGTTTTTCGACAAAAAAGTGTTTACGCCACTCAAAAAGGCCATAGGCATCGAAAA
>CAZRJT010000105.1:0-6143 GCA_964600585.1 uncultured Bacteroides sp. | reverse complement strand
CTAATGAATGCGGCAGCTGCCCTCGCGAGAGCTGAATCGTGAACTATCCGCCGTCTGGGGTCCTCACTCCGCGGCGCGACAAGCCCGGTTCAGCCAAAAAGGTAGCAAGAGAACATTGAAATCGCTGGTTTTACTCGTATTCTGAGTGCTATCGTAATTTGATTGTCATAGAAAAGGATTAATTTTACGGTTCGAACGTAACACTGTAATCTTATGATAAAGCAGATAGAATTCAGGCTCACGGCCCAAAAACGTGGGTGCCACTTGATAACAAGTGACATAATGAGACATTTACCCCCTTCGCTTCCCGACGCGGGGCTGCTCAACGTGTTTGTCAAGCACACTTCGTGTGGCTTGACGATAAACGAAAATGCCGACCCCGATGTTAGGACTGATTTGGATAAGATACTAAATCATCTGGTGCCGGAAAATGAGCCTTATTACGACCACACTATGGAAGGCCTGGACGATATGCCTGCTCATGCCAAGTCTTCGCTTGTGGGTGTGTCGCTGACCATTCCCATCACTGCGGGACGGTTGAATATGGGTATATGGCAAGGCATCTATCTATGTGAGTTCCGCGATTACGGCGGTCCCCGGTCAATAGTCCTTACGCTATACTATTGATGTCCGCTCGATACTCGAAAGGCCATAGCACCCCTGGTTTTGCATCAGGTTGGCTATGGCCCTTACTATGGGTATGAGGTTATACGTTAACGGGCTTTGCTTAGCGTGATATTGAAATCGGTGTTGTCAGGCATTTGAGCTTCGATGCTAAGATGATTGCCCTGCATCGTGAGCGATGCATTTTGTATGGCGTTCAGCGATGCATCGTCAATAGTGCCGTATAGGAATACTATCGAACCTTTGCTGCCGTTCATTGCGGCTATAAGTATGTCGTTCGAGCCCGAATCGTTAGGTGTCGCATAGATGAATGCTGCGACTTCTTTGTTGTTGCCGCCGTTTATCATGTACGACATCGGCACTTGGTTGAGAATCGCGTATGCCGCTGTGGCCGATTCCTGGATTTGCGGCTGAGGCAGATTGTATCCTGCCGCAATCTGGCCGTTCTGAATCACTTCAGCCACTACGGGCAGATTGTAGTCCGGTGCTGTGACATTGATGTTGGGTAGATTGGAAAGTGCTGTAAATGCATCCTTCAGATTCATTGCCGATGCGCCTGCTGTGATGGCAAACATCGCTAATAGTGAAAGTATAATCTTTTTCATAACAAATGTTTTTATATTCTTCTGTTTGATATAACAACATTTGTCGCTCCTGAAGGTTCACCATTTACTCTGATAAAATCTATGGTGCTTTGGTCTCATGCTTTTAAGATAGGTGTTTAAGAGCCTATTTCGACCAACACTCTTGCAATGCCGTCGCAGAAATCCTCTGCGCCATTGAATTTTGGCTTGAACGCATACGCCCCGTCTTGCTTTATGTACGCCCATTTCGATGATGCTCCGGTCCTCACACGGGCCATACCCTCACAAAATGGTTCGGCTGTATAGAATTTAGGCTCGATGACAAATTTTCCGTCCTCGTCGACATATCCGTATTTGTCGCCTTCTTTTGCCACCGCAAGCCCTTCCCTGAACACTTTGACGTCGGGTCGGAATTCTGGCGGATAATTGGCCGCCGGCACATCATTTCCCGATTTGTCGATGTAGTGCCATTTACCGTCTGATTTCACGCGCGCTATGCCTGACGCGAAATTGTCGGCTACGTCGAATCGCGGTGCTATGACAAACTCACCGCTCCGGTTTATGTAGCCGTACTTTTCATTTAGGCCTACCACGGCCACCTCCTCTGCAAAATCGTTTGCCGATTGAAATTCGGGTGCTATCGCATAATTGCCGGTACGGTCGATGTAGCCATATCTCCCGTCAATCTTCATCCATGACAGGCCGTCGTGGAAAAATCCGAGATAATCGAATTTTGGCTCTGCGACAAAACGTCCCGTGCGGTCGATATAGCCGTATTTGCCATCGACCTTAACCATGGCGAGTCCATCGCTGAACTCTTCGGCTTTGTCGAATTTTGGTTCTATCAAATACGTCCCGTTAGGGTTGATGTAGCCCCACTTGTTGTCGGCCATCACCAGTGCTATGCCGTCATTGAACGAGCCGGCCGATTGGAATCGCGGTTCGATGACATAGTTGCCGGTTTTATCGATGTAGCCTCTTAGGTAGTCTGTCCTCACCACTGCAACACCCTCGTGGAAGTCCCATGCACCGTCAAATTTAGGCTCGACTATGTAATTGCCTTGCTTATCGATGTATCCCCACTTCAAAATTTTTTCTTTTCTCATGTCAGTGTATCATTCGTTCGCATTTATCTTAATGAATCGAGCAGTGCGGCTGACGGCGATTCAAAATTAGTTATCCCGAGATTTATCGTTTTAAGCTTGTCAAGGCTGTGGGTTGGTGGTGTCACGTCTTCGGGCCATGGCAGTTTTGCGAATTCTCCGAAATATAGCAGGCACGCATCTTTCCACCACTCGGCATCGCGTGCCTGCGTATTGAGGCGCTTTTCCACGTCGTAGTGTAGCTCTGGGTTGAGATACGGCCTTGCTGAGTTCCAGGCATCTTGCATCTTGCCGACTGTCTGGCATCCGTGGTGATAATGGCGGCAAAGCTCGTCCCAAAGAGTAGCGCCCGATTTCATCCTGAATGTCCATGGCAGGTGGTGAAACCATAGTAGCAGATTTTCCGGACAGCTGTTAGGGTCATTGTACGATTCATGATAGCGCGTCGGATATTGTGCGGTGGCGTTGCTACCGCTTGATGTGCGGTCGAATCCTATGCCTGACGAATCGGCGCGATGATAATATGTCGGAAGCCAGTCGGGGCGGGCTCCTTCGCGCTCACACCAGGGCTCTGGGCCGTAATGGTGGCCGAATGCGAATATGTGATGTAGGCCGAGCGGCATCATATAGTCAACTACGGCCTCTCGGCTTGCGAGCATCATTTCCACGAGTCCGTTTTCGACTTCCTGCGGCATTGTTCCGGCTTTGTATAGGCTCATGGGGAGCCATTCTCGTGCTATATTTTCGGCAGTCAGTTGCGGGTTCCAGGCCATACGCCCGAACGCATACCAGTTGGCCTGCGCCAACGGATGGCCTGTCCAGTTCGAGTCGTCTCCGATATTCGCCACTCCGGCTACGGCTGAGAGTTTTGATGGTTCTATCTGGCTGAAGAATTCTTCCCACGCGTTGGCAAGAAACGCAAGATGGTTGCTCTGGCCGAGATACTCCTGCGTAATCTGCAGCTCCGCCATTTGATTGGTGGAAGGCATGGCGCCGAACAATGGGCTGAATGGTTCGCGCGGCTGAAAGTCGATTGGCCCGTTCTTTATCTGGATTATTACGTTGTCGTCAAATTGTCCGTCAAGTGGCTTAAACTCCAAGTACGCTTGTTTGGCACGGTCGTCGTCCGAGGGTGAATATACGAAGGCACGCCACATGACGCGTCCGCCGTAAGGCTTTAGTGCGCGAGCCAGCATGTTGGCTCCTTCGGAGTGTGTGCGCCCGAAATCGCAAGGCCCCGGCTGTCCCTCTGAATTGGCTTTGACGAGAAACCCTCCGAAGTCAGGTATTAGCTCACATATCTCGGCGCATTTGTCGCTCCACCACTTCGTCACCCGGGCATCAAGCGGATCGGCTGTCGGCAAGGAGTCGAGTTGCATTGGAGCGGCGAAATTGGCCGACAGGAAAACCGTTATGCCGTAGGGTCGGAAAACATCGGCTATTGCAGCCACCTTGCCCAAATAGGATGTCGTGAGAATCTTGGAAGATGCGTTGACGTTGTTTATCACAACCCCATTTATGCCGATTGAGGCGTTGGCGCGTGCGTATTCGCGGTAGCGTGGCGATACGGAGTCGGGCAGCTCGTCCCATTTCCAGATGCTCCGTCCGCCATACCCGCGTTCCACCGTGCCGTCAAGATTGTCCCAATGATTCAGTATTCTCAGGTCGTATGCTGGTGTTTCGCGTAGTTCCTGTGACGTCTTTTTCCCGATGCTCTGATTGCGCAATAGGTGATATGCTCCATAGAGCAGTCCCAAGTCGTTTGCCGCCATAATGACGATCTTTTTGTCGTCGGGCCTGATTATGTAGCCGTCTCGTCCAAGTGATCCGTCGCCTGTAAGTTTAAGGATTATCCTTTCATCTCCTTCCCAGGCATCGTTGAGTTCGGTCATCGCTATCGATGCCGTTGGTGTCTCGACGTCGCATTCCACCACGTTTCTGTCCTTTTCGGTTCGTTCTGGAAGCCACAATCGCCTCCCGTCATAGGCGTTGCCTGCCGTCACGGCTTCGGCTATGCGTTGGCCCAAGGTCTTTTTGTCGAGTGGATGGATATCGTTCCATTCGCCAAGGTCTTGGTTTTTAATCAATGTCACCCTGGCTGTATTATGTGCCGCCTCGGCTTGCGCTGCTCTCATCTCTGCCCATGCTCTGCGGCCTTCGATGTCCGATGGATTCAGGAAGTCTGCCAGTTCAATGATATAAAACGGGAGATTGGGACTGTTGAATTTACTGCGCCAATCCCCGATCATTGTCTTTAGGAGATTGCCGTATTCATTGCGTCGCGAAACATTTGATTCACCCTGATACCACACGACTCCCGATAGGCTTAAATTGGCGAGAGGATGTATCATCGAGTTGAATAGCACGGTTGGTTTGTAATGGAAAAATTCCATCCCGGGTCCATTAGGCATCTGAGCGCCTATATGGTAACGCCATTCTCCGTCAAGGTTTATTTCTCCATCATTGGTTATGAGTTTATATGGCTTTTCAGGCACGAAACCGCCAATGTCGTTCTGACTTATCAGTCGCACTGTTATGGAATTTTCTCCTTCGTGCAGGATGTCGGCCGCCACGTGGTATATGCGTGGTGGATATTGATATGACGTACTCCCGACGAATCTTCCGTTCACGTACACCGAATCGGCATCGACAATGCATCCCAATCTTAGCACAGCCGGAAGGGAAGCTTGGGCCGCTGTCAGTGAGAATTTCTTCCTGAACCAGTGCGAGCCGTTGATTGCATTTAGTCCGTCGGTTGCCCAGGCCGAATCTTTGGTGATATCCACAGTTTCCCAGTCCGAGTCGTCGAACGTTTCCCCATACCACTTCTCAGCGTCATTCAATCCCGCGTCGCCCGAAAACAGGGCGTCATTCCACCGTTTGAAGTTTTCACCCTCGAGTCTTTTGATATTCTCGCGGTAAGCGTCATTCTCATATATTCGTTTTTCCAGGATGGCGCGTGGACACGTCTGCTCCAACGACTGTTCGCTCATCCAAGCCTCTATTGGAGTGCCACCCCAGCTTGAATTTATTATTCCAACAGGAACGTTGGTTTGTGAATAAAGAGCTTTGGCAAAGAAATAGCCCAAAGCTGAGAAGTCCATCACATTGTCTAATGTAGTAGATTTCCATTCTCCACCGTTCAACTCTTTGAGTGGAGTATGGAATTCGTATTCTAACGGCACTCTGAACACTCTGATCCTATCGTTTGAGTACGATTTTATCTCGTCGGCAAATTTGTCGGTGACCCTTCTGACGGGCAACTCCATGTTTGATTGTCCGGAACAAAGGTAAACGTCACCCGCCACTACGTTGTCCAGGACCGCGTCGTTGACGGTGATGACATAAGGTGTGCCCGTCTCCAATGGCTGGAGCTCGATCATCCATTTGCCATCTTTGTCGGCTGTGGTGCTCCCCCTTTGTTCGGCCATATTGTCGGCATTTGACACTGTGACTACGACACTCTCACCGCCATCTGCTGTTCCCCACAGCCTGAAAGGCTTGTTTCGCTGCACCACCATCCCGGAGGAGAGAACTGGCGGAAGTTTTACTTTGGCAGCGATTGGGTGAGCCGATAGAATCGCTATGACGATACTGATCAACACTTTCAGATGCATTCCGAACCGATTAAAATTGAGTGCCATGAATTATTTATTTTTGTTTGTAAAGATAGACAAAAAACACGACATTTTAATACGTTTCAATCCGAACGTGCATTTCGCTGTATCCCGTAACTAACAATGGCAAAGGATGAATTATTCTTAATCGGAAAAGGCATTTCCGATGCAATTTATTCACATCTATAATATTCAGCACTTCTGCAATTTAATCG
>CAZRJT010000104.1:0-6279 GCA_964600585.1 uncultured Bacteroides sp. | reverse complement strand
ATGACGTTCGACAGGATTTCAGCGCAGCCGCTTTGCTTTGAAATGATTGACGGCACGCCCATTTGCATAGCTTCGAGTGGCGAGATGCCGAAGGGCTCCGACACCGATGCCATAACGTAAACGTCGCTTGCTTTGAGCATTTCGTAAACTTGCTTTCCTTTCTGGAATCCCGGGAAGTGGAATCTGTCGGCAATGCCTCGTTCGGCAGCCAGCGAAATCATCTTATCCATCATGTCACCGCTACCGGCCATCACGAATCGCACATTGTGGTTGTTCTTAAGCACCTTTGCTGCTGCTTCGACGAAATATTCCGGCCCTTTCTGCATGGTTATTCGGCCAAGTAACGTCACCACTTTGTCTTTCGGTTTGGTAACTTCGACGTTGAGCAATTCATCGCTCAGAGGCGTTACGGCATTGTGTACGGTGGTCACTTTGTCGGGGTTGATGCCGTACTTCTCGATTACGGTCTGTCGGGTCAGGTTGCTCACCGTGATTATGTGGTCGGCATAGTTCATACCGTCTTTCTCGATGTTGAAAACGGTGGGGTTGACGTTGCCGCGCGAACGGTCGAAGTCGGTGGCATGCACGTGGATTACGAGCGGCTTGCCGGTCACCTGTTTTGCATGTATTCCGGCCGGATATGTCAGCCAGTCGTGTGAGTGTATCACGTCGAAATCGAGTGTGCGGGCTACGACACCTGCCATAATCGAGTAGTTGTTTATCTCTTCGAGCAGATTGTCAGGATAGCGGCCTGAAAATTCGAGACATCCCAGGTCGTTGGTGTGCATATAGTTGAAGTCGGCATAGATGTGCGACCTGAGGTCGAAGTACAAATCAGGATTCATCAGGTTGCCGATGCGTTCTTCAACGTATTCGCGTGTCACGTCGCGCCACACGATGGGCACTTGCGAGGCTCCTATTATATTAGCGAAGCTTCGGTCTTCATCGCCGAAAGGTTTTGGGATGACGAATGTGATGTCCATATCGCCACACTCCCACATTCCTTTGGTGAGGCCATAGCTGGCGGTTCCGAGTCCGCCGAGGATATGGGGCGGGAACTCCCACCCGAACATTAAAGCTTTCATAGAGTGTGGAGATTTTTACAGATTGAATTTTTTAAGAGTTGTTATTGTTCGCAATATTTCGGCCACATTGGTTATGTGGCTGATGGCGCCGCGGCCGCTGAACGGTGGGTTGCCGTCGTATAGTTGCGACAATGAACCGATGCAGCCTTGTGTCATTTCGTCCTCGTAGCCTATGAGCATTCTGTCGATGTAGCTTACGCCGCTCATTCCGAATACGCGCAGGTAGGCGTCGGCGTAAAATCCGAACAGCCATGGACGGGCGGGGCCGTTGTGAAGGGCCATCTCGCGATCCTCGGGAGACCCGAGATAGAACGGACGGTAGCCGAAACTTTTGGGCGATAAAGTGCGCAGTCCTTTGGGCGTGAGAAGTTCGCGTGTCACAACGTCGAGCACGCCTTTGCGCTGGCGGCGGTCGAGCGGAGAATAGTCAAGACCTATTGCCACTGCCATATTGGGACGCACCGACGGATCAGCATACGAGCCGTTCACATAGTCGTAGAGATATCCGTATCCGTTGAGGAATGTGTCGATGAATGTGGGTTTAAGCTTTTCGGCTATGCCGAGCCATTTCTCGCGGTCGGCTTCCATGTCGGGTTGTTCGGCCGTAAGATTGGCGGCGAACATCAAGGCATTGTACCATAATGCGTTGAACTCTACCAAATATCCTGTGCGTGGCACTAACGGGTGTCCGTTCATCGAAGCATTCATCCATGACACCGGAGTCGATGTGCCTATTGTGTAGAGCAACCCGTTGTCTTCGAGCCGCAGGTTGGGGTGGCGGTTTGAGATGATGTAATCCATCATTTCTTTTATGAACGGCATATATCGTTCGCGGGCTTCTGCCGCGCCATAAGCCTTGGCGTATTGCTGCAATGCCCAGAAACACCATAGCGGTATGTCAGGAAGGTCGATGCCGTGGATGCGTGGACTAAGTTCTCCAGTGTTCATAAAGTGAACCAATGCCTTTCTGGCGGTTGCCATTATGTCCTGATAGTCTTCGCGGTGGTTTATGGCGATTGTGGCTCCGGGGAGTGCCATGAATGTGTTTCGTGCCAACACTTTGCCCCAAGGATAGCCCGATATGAGGAACATTCCGTCCTGGTCTTTCAGGTAGCATTGCTTTGCAGCGTTTTTAAGGCAGTTGAAGAAGCTGGTTCGGCATGTGCGCGATGCGATTTCGTTCTCGTACATTTTTGTGAGAGAGCGTGGTGCAGCCTCTGTGATGCCGGCTGAGAAGATGATTGATTCGCCTTTTTTTATGGGAATTTCAAAGTACCCCGGCACCCATAGGTCCTCAGTGTAGGGCACGCCGCGTTCCAGGTCTTTCAGGTATTCGAATCCGTTGTACCAGTTGGGTTCGTAAATCCAGTTGGGCTTACGGTTGAATTGCATGAATAACGATGGATATCCGTCATACAGGCAGCATGATATGCCGTTGGGCACGTCGTTGTAGCCTTTGTTGATGGCGTCGTTTGCTACGCATAGCGCATTTGCTTCGCGGAATGCCAGGATTGGGCGGAAACGCAATGTAGTGGGTGAATGTGCTTCGACGAGGGTGTAGCGGATGAGGATGCGGTTTTCCTTTGAAATGAAAATCTTTTCCTTGGTCAATATCACTCCACCTACGCGATAAGTGGTGCGCGGAACGCTTTCGCAGTCGAATTCTCGAATGTACTTGTGGCCGTTGGGGCTATATACTCCTCCACTGTATCTGTGCAAGCCGAGGTTGAACGGGGCTCCATGTTGGATTACCGTCACGTCGAGTGAAGAAAGAAGCACATGCGAGCTATTTCCCATCTCCGGAATGGGGATAACCAGTAGGCCGTGTTGTTTGCGGGTGTTGCAGTCCACCACCGATGTGCAATGGTAGGCTCCGGCCTGATTAGTTCGGAGCATTTCTTTCATAAGTGATTGCTCCAGATTAATCATCAGATTTTTATCGAATTTCAAGTAGCTCATGGCTGATTGTTATAAATATACTTTTTTTCAGGTTATTTAGATGACGAATATAGTCCGAAAAAAAATTATGTGCAAATTTTTTCTCGAATAATTTGGAAAATGTGTTGCAAAACAGATTTTTTTACGGCAAAAAGCTATTTTAGCTCTTCAATTTTTGGTCTATACTGCGAAGTTGCCACCAAATCATAGCTCCGGTGACTAGGGTGGCGAGCACATCGCTTGACGGGAATGAGAGCCACACTCCGTCGAGCTGGAAAACGCGCGGCAAAAATAAGAGCAGCGGTATCAGAAATATCACCTGTCTGGTGAGGCTGAGGAATATCGATTTTCCGGCTTGGCCTATCGATTGGAAGAATGTGGTTGACACAATTTGGAATCCTACCACCCAAAATGCCAGCAGCGATAGCGACAATGCGTTTGCCGTAGCGTCGATAAGTGCTTGGTCAGTGGTGAACGCGCGGGCAATCAGCCGCGGAAATATCAGGCCGAATACGCATCCGATGGTGCATATGGCCGTCGACCATAGGACCGAAAGCTTGAAAGTTGCTTTCAGTCGCCCGATTAAACCGGCCCCGTAGTTGTATCCAATGATTGGCTGCATGCCCTGGCAAAGGCCCACTATCACCATTGACAGCAGCGAGGTGTAGGTGGTGAATATGCCGGCTGCCGCCACGGCAGTGTCGCCGCCGTAAAAGTAAAGCGATTTATTGATGATTACGTTTATGGCACTTGCTGCCAAATTGACGAGCGACGGGGCAGCACCTATGCTTACGATGCCTATTATTATGTTCCATCGTAGTTTATATATCCCTCGTGTGAAGTGTAGTGTGCTTCGTTTGTCGAAGAAGTGGCCCATTACGAAGCATGCCGAAAAAGCCATGGAGATGTCGGTGGCGATGGCTGCGCCTTTAATGCCCCAGCCGAGCGCGAATATGAATATTGGCGCAAGTATGACGTTGGCTCCGGCTCCTATGAACATAGTGGCCATCGCACGCATCGGATATCCCGACGCACGCATAATGTTGTTGAAACTGAATGAAATGTTCATCAGCAACATGCCCGGCAATATGTAGGCCACGAAGTCGTGTGCGTAGGGTAGCATTACGTCGCTTGCCCCGAATGCCCTTAAGATGTCGTCAAGGAAGATGCGGAAGATTGCAATGTACACTGTGCCATTTATCAAGATGAGCACCAGTGAGTTCCCAAGGACATTCTGGGCACTTCGATGATCTTTTGCGCCGAGCATTATCGAAATTCTGGCCGCCGCACCGGCTCCGATCAATACACCCAAGGCTGCTGCCACATTCATGACCGGAAAGGTAATGGCAAGGCCTGCAATAGCT
This sequence comes from uncultured Bacteroides sp., assembly GCA_964600585.1. Lineage (GTDB taxonomy): Bacteria > Bacteroidota > Bacteroidia > Bacteroidales > Muribaculaceae > Paramuribaculum. The sequence goes on along the minus strand of CAZRJT010000104.1, from coordinate 1,892 downwards.
TCGGTGCCAACGCCTTGGCCAATGAAGATGCGGTCAATGACATTGTATAGCGACATCACCACCATACCCACTACTGCGGGAATGCTGTAATCCCATAACAAACGGCCGATTTTGCCGGTTTCAAGGACGTTTAGGTTTCCTGTGATGCTTTTGTCCATATTCTGATTTGGTTGCAAATTTAGGCAAAAAAAACGAATAGCCCCACTTTAGTCCACCCTCTCGGCGGATTTTTATCTTTAACCGACTTATGCGTTTGAGTTAAGAATAAGTTTCATTAGCTCTTCCTAAGCACGCCACCACTACCAAAAGGATAGTCAGAAACGTCAGTGTTTAAATAAGGAGAATCCTCTATGATATCTCCTTGAAAAATATATCTTGGAGGGTCGTAGATCTCACCATGTTCACCAATCGTAGTGACATCATAGGAATTAACTTTAATAACCACACGTACAATTCCCTTATAAACCCCTAATATATATTCAATCTTTTTTGCTTTACCGGGAGCGATTTTCCAGTATTTACGGGCAGATTTCGTTTTGGAAAGCCAGATTTTTTTAGCAGTATGCTTGAACTGTTTAATTCCTCCTATTGACGCTTTGCCTTCACAATGGCTTACGGTTTATTGGAATTGGCTATTGCAAGGCCATATATCAGTCACTGACGATTGATGAAAGAGGCAAATTGATAACGAATAGTGCGGAAGCTGAGATTACGCCAGCCCCGGTGGAAACATTACTGCATTCCCATACCGGATCGGCAAGCCCTATACCCTCCAGAATGCCATTCACTCCCTCGTTGCGCTCCCAGACTGATATTACATGACGGTAATAACTCTCCGAAATGGACGTGAGCCTTATGCACACACTTGATTGATTGGAATCAAATCCTTCCGATATCTTTATCGGGTAAGTTATATCTTCAAGTCTCAGATGCAAAGGGTATCTTTTGCCCGAAATCATACGATCCGAAAAGATAGTGAGACCATATGTATTCGACAACGCTGACTCCAATGACGACACATGCTCCGTAAACAATGGTTCGGAATCATAATTAATATATCCTGCGGTGTATTGGAGTTCTACACCGGCCCCCGACAAGGAGGATCCAACCAGATAATAATTGGTAATATCCGCCGGATCAGTGAAATATAGCAGCAAAGAAGCCTGCCCGGTATAAAACCGGAACTCGCCGTTATCACTGGTTTTAATATCCGCGCTCACCTGAACATCCTCTATCTCTACGGGATCAGGGACAATCACCTCTCCCTCGGCATCCCCGTATTCATTGCTATGGACAACGATCCTTATCTTGTCACCGGAACGAGGGATATAATCCGATAAATACCCCCATTGAAGGTTTGACATGGGATTCAAAGGATTATAATACTCTCTTGACTTATATTTCACCTCTTCGTATTCTGAATCGTTTACATAAAGGACAACATTTGCATCTTTAAGATCCAAAGATGATTCTTCTATATGTTCCGACCATCGCCAGGTGCGGGTCACGAAAATCATAAGTTGCTCTCCAACCTTTGCGTTAGCATTAATGCATACTACCGGCGTACTTTCAATATCAGGTTCAAAATCACTGTAACAACCGGTTAATGCAACCAGCATAAATAGCAAAGGAAATATTTTCTTTAAAAAAGCCATGTATAAGATACTGAGGGGATTGTGGGTAATAATTTAATTTTTTGGAACACAGGTTTCGCACTGCTGTGCTGACCATAATTGCCTATGAAATCATAATCGCTGGCGGAATAGTCCATCCTGACAGCTATTGTGTTCATATTGCAATAAGCGTTATAGAGCCCGAATGTCCAATAGCCATGTCTCCCCAAAACCCTGCTCCTTCAAAACATTGGTTATGAGTAGAAAATTCAAACCCGA
>CAZRJT010000103.1:0-6482 GCA_964600585.1 uncultured Bacteroides sp. | reverse complement strand
ATATATTGAGTTTACGGCCTCGCTTTTGATTGTTTTTACGTTGATTTCATCAAGCTTTTTCACGAAAAGCTCGCGGTCTTCGGTGTCCATAATGGCTTGCACCGGAGTTCCGAGCACCTTAAGTTCGTATTTCTCCAAAATCCCCGCTTCATATAATGCCACACCACAGTTTAGGGCGGTCTGACCTCCGAATGCGAGCAATATGCCGTCGGGACGTTCTTTTTCAATCACTTTCTCCACAAAATAGGGGGTGACTGGTAGGAAGTATATCTTATCGGCGAATCCGTCGGAAGTCTGCACTGTGGCAATATTGGGGTTAATGAGCACCGTGGTAATGCCTTCTTCCTTCATTGCTTTGAGCGCTTGTGAGCCTGAATAGTCGAATTCACCTGCCTCGCCAATCTTAAGTGCCCCACTGCCAAGTAGCAGCACTTTTTTGATTTCTCTTTCTTGAGTCATAATTTCTATGATGATGTAAGGGTGGAGTGTCTATAAAAGTTTGATAAAGTCGTCGAATATGAATTCGGTGTCTTTGGGTCCACTGCTTGCCTCGGGGTGGAACTGGGCCGAGAAGAACGGCTTGTGTTTGTGGCGTATGCCTTCATTGGTGCCATCGTTCATATTGATGAATAGCGGCTCCCATTCGTCGGGAAGTGTGGCGGAGTCTACGGCGAACCCGTGATTCTGGGAGGTAACGAAACATTGATTGGTTCCGACTTTTCTTACGGGTTGATTGTGGCTTCGATGGCCGTATTTGAGTTTGAATATCTTTGCTCCGGCGGATTTCGACAGCAATTGGTTGCCCATACAGATACCGCATATGGGTTTTCCTATTTCGATGGCTTTGCGAATGTTTTTGACTGTGGCTTCTGCCATATCCGGATTTCCCGGGCCGTTTGAAATAAATAGGCCATCATAAGGAATTGTGGTGAAGTCGTAATCCCAAGGAACAAGCACCACTCTTACGCCGCGGCGGGTGAGGCAACGTATGATGTTGTGTTTGACTCCACAATCAACCAGCACTACAATCTTTTCGCCGCTACCGAATTCTTCGACTTTCGTACAGCTGACTTTTCCTACCAGATTTTCCTTATTGGGGTCATAAAAGTCGATGTCATCACATCCGTCAACTATTATCTTGCCGAGCATAGAGCCTTTCTCGCGGAGGTGTTTTGTGAGGGCGCGGGTGTCGATTCCGTATATCCCGGGGATTTTCTCTTCCTGAAGCCATTGTGCGAGTGATCTGTCGGCCTGCCAGTGCGAATGGTCGAACGAGTAGTCTTGAGCTACGATTGCCCGACAGTGGATATGGTCGCTCTCATAATATTCGCTTACGTCGTTTTTGGTTCTTCGTGGTGGAACACCGTAGTTTCCCAGGATGGGATAGGTGGTGACGAGAATCTGACCTTCGTAGGATGGGTCGGTCAAGCTTTCGGGATATCCGGTCATGGCGGTGTTGAACACAACTTCTCCGGCGGTTGCCGCTTCATATCCGAATGATTTCCCTTCGAATCTTGTGCCGTCTTCAAGTATGAGTACGGCTCGCTTTGTATTTCGCATGCGATGTTTGATGAAATATGTGATACTTGGTGGTCTACAATATTTCTATCGTGAAAACCGTGCAAAGTTACAAAAAAAACTTGAAACGGGATATTTAATGTTGCATTGTCAGAATTTGTGCTTGACAAATATAAAAATAGCGGGATGCACCTAAATGTCCATTCCGGTGCACCCCTGTTGTTTATGAAGGAATTATTTTGCTTGTTTAGTGGTCGGCGTCAAATCCTCTTTTACGGAGGGCTTCTAGCATACGATATGACATGGCTTCGCGATAATAGTCGATGATGTGTGAAGCCCAGTCGTTATCGGTTTTTGAGCCGGAGCGTATGGCGTTGTAGCGCGTTATTTCTTTATCATAGGCTATCAAATCGCCGGTCAAGTCGTCGTGGCGATATGCATTTTGATGAATCGTCAGCGATATTGGCTGCTTCGGCTTCATATCTGGCATTTCGCGCGGCACGCCTATGGCAAGTCCGCATACTACATATGTGTGAGGCGGGAGTTTGAGTAGTTCTGACACGGCATCGGGCGCAGCAGTGCGAGCGTATCCGATGCAGCAGGTGCCCAATCCGTATGATTCGGCCGCTGTTACGGCACTCATCATCGCCAGGGCGGCGTCGACGGTGCCGACGATGATGCCGTCGAGCGTATGTGTGAATTCGGGCATATCGATGCCTTTTGCTTTGGCAATGGTGTATATTTTATTGAAGTCGGCACAGAAAACCAGGAAGCGATTGCATGTCTTGATCTGTTTCTGGCCCGTGATTTCGTAGAGTTTTTCTTTTATTGCCTGGTCGGAAACATCAATTACTGAAAATTGCTGTCCATTGTAGCTTGTCGGTGTGTTGCGAATTGCTTCGTATATTAATTCCAGCGCTTCAGGTGGAATGGGTTCGCGTTCATAACGTCGTATGCTTCGTCGTTCAGTGAGTGTATTTTTTACGGTCTTCATATTACTGGGGTGTAGGCGGAGGTGTCGTAAGAAGGTGACTACTGGATATTGTCGGTCTGAGGAACCACTACTTCTGCGAGTATCCGATTGTGAATGGATGAGAATTCTTTTTTAGCTTTCTGGAGCTGCAATGAAAACGAATCGTCGCTCATGAGAAGATTGACGGTGTTGCGTGCCGAAAGCCGTTCTTCGTCGGTTTTCATCCGGCGATTATCGTCGGTTGAGTTGTCGACAGAGGGACTGCATTGGCTATATCCATAAGAGAGTATCTCTTTTTTGCGCTCGGGGTTTATTTCGGCCAAAACCAAGGCTGTGGCCCAGCTGCAGTCGGTCTGAGCGTGAAGTTCGCTGACGAGTTTGAATATCTCTGGCGTCACTTCAGACGTGATTTCCATCCCGAATGATTCGGAGAAGTTGGCATCGTTCGCGCAATCGTCATCGGCTGCGAATAATGATGCGGCGGGGAGAATGGCTAAACTTAGCAAAAGATATCGTAGGGCTGATATTGTGCGTTCAAATGTCATAACTGAAATAGTTTTGGTTGATACACTTTTGAAACGCATCAAGTGTCACTATGGTTCGGAGAAGAATTGTTAATTAACGATTGTCGTTAGTTAAAACTAAAGGAGCCGCCTTTATGTAAAGCGGCTCCAGCTGTGAATAGTCCTGAAAAATTTCAGATTTTTATTTCTTGAAGAAGCGGTTGTACAGGCCCTGGAAGCCCTGGCCGTGGCGAGCTTCGTCTTTTGCCATTTCGTGCACTGTGTCGTGGATGGCGTCGAGGTTGAGCTCTTTAGCTCGGCGGGCAATTCTCATTTTATCGGCATTTGCACCGGCTTCGGCTGCCATACGCTTTTCAAGGTTGGTTTTGGTGTCCCAAACGCATTCGCCAAGGAGTTCGGCGAATTTGGATGCGTGTTCGGCTTCTTCCCATGCGTAGCGTTTGAATGCTTCGGCAATTTCGGGATATCCTTCGCGGTCGGCCTGACGAGCCATTGCCAAATACATGCCTACTTCGCCGCATTCGCCATTGAAATGTGCGGTTAGGTCTGCTATCATTTCTGCATCGGTGCCAGCTGCTTCGCCAATTTTGTGTTCGGTTACGAATTGAAGTTCAGCATCTTCTTTTAGCTCGTCAAATTTGCTTTTCGGTGCTCCACAGATAGGACATTTTTCGGGTGCTTCGTCTCCCTCATGAACGTAGCCACATACGGTGCAGATGAATTTCTTTTTCATAATCAAATTTTTTAATGGTTATACGAATTAATTAATTATATGGTTATGCGTTTTTGTCTGTCAGATTTCGGTTGTTGCTGCAATTGCAGCATATGCCGGTGTAGTTTATGCTTACTGTCCTTATCTGGAAGCCCGGCTTGGGCATTTGGGGGTGTTGCTGCTCTAATGGGACGTCGTATATGGTTTCGCACTTAAGACATCGGAAATGCGCATGCTCTGATTCGGAATAATCGAACCTCGTATTGGCTCTGTCGATGTCGAGCCCTATTATCACGCCTTTTTCCACTAGGAGCCATAACGTGTTGTAGACGGTGGTGCGGGATAGAGACGGTATTTCGGTGGAAAGTGCGGTGTAGATGTTATCGACTGATGGATGGCAGCGGTGTTCAACCATAAAACGTAAAATAGCTATTCGCTGAGGCGAGGGACTTATTCCTGCCTTTTTTAGTATCAGCGATATGTCGGCGTTTTTTACATCCATTATCTGATTGAACTGATTCTAAAATTGTAATCATTGCAAATGTATGGCGATTTTTGAAAATACACAAATTTTTTATTGAAAAATGATCAGTATCTACTTAAGGGGGCCCTGAAAGCATCGGGAAAGTGTGTGATTTTTGGGGGTTGTCCAGGATTGCCTATAATCACTATTACGTCGAATTGCACTTCGTGAGGTATGCGGTTTGTGCGCACATATGCGTCTGCCGCCCGGCATAGACGGCGAATTTTATTTGAGTCGATTGCGCCGGTAGGGTCGCCGAATTCGGTCGTGCGAGTCTTTACTTCCACAAATACAATTCTATCGTTTTTCAGGGCTATTATGTCTATTTCATTTTTTCCGACGGCGACGTTTGTACCTACGATGGCGTAGCCGTTCTTTAAGAGGGTTTCGCAGGCTATTGATTCGCCCCAGTTTCCGATGTCGTTGTGAATTGCCATTATATAAAAAATATGTGGGATGTCTTGTGCAAAAATACGAATTTTTTTTGTGAAAGTATATTCGGCCGGGTAGTCAGATGTATTGTTGCCCGGAATGAGCTGTTTTTCGAGCCGTATAAATTATCTTAAGAAAGTGAAAAAATATATTTAAAAATATTTGGCTATTAGTAAATTAGTTAGTAATTTTGCAGTGCTTTTGAAGCATATGGTGTGCCGAATCGCAGCTAATCCGTTGGCGGATAGCGCGATATTCGGTGTGTTGTGTGCGGTGAGGCATAGAACAGACAATAAACAAAGAGATCATTAATAAACGAAAGTAAAAACAAGAACTAAGATGCCTACTATTCAGCAATTAGTAAGAAAAGGACGAGTGGCCCTTGAGGACAAGAGCAAGTCTCCTGCATTGGATTCGTGCCCTCAGCGTCGTGGCGTGTGCGTTCGCGTGTACACCACCACTCCCAAGAAGCCTAATTCGGCAATGCGTAAAGTTGCCCGTGTGAGATTGACCAACGGTAAGGAAGTGAACAGCTACATCCCTGGCGAAGGCCACAATCTTCAGGAGCACTCGATCGTGCTGGTTCGTGGCGGACGTGTAAAGGACCTTCCTGGTGTTCGTTATCACATCGTTCGTGGCACATTGGATACCAGCGGCGTGAAAGATCGTACACAGCGTCGCTCGAAGTATGGAGCTAAGCGTCCGAAGGCTGCCAAGAAGTAATTCGTGGCGGCCGTAATCTTACGAAGACAAAAAGATCAAAAAGAAAACAGTTATTAAACTTCGTTTTTGATTTATTGGAAGGCTAATTCGCCGGTTGAGTAAATGGTGTTAGAGAACGCCGTTGAAGAAGAAAGCAAAAAGCAACCAAGCAAACAAAAACAAAATTTCGAAAACAATCAATGAGAAAGGCAAAACCTAAAAAACGGGTTGTATTACCTGATCCCGTTTTTAACGATGTAAGAGTGTCGAAATTCGTTAACCATCTGATGTATGATGGCAAAAAGAATACTGCTTACACAATTTTTTACAGCGCTCTTGAAACAGTGAAGTCAAAACTTCCCAACGAAGAAAAGACAGCGCTCGAAATTTGGAAAAAAGCCCTTGAAAACATCACTCCCCAAGTGGAGGTTAAGTCTCGTCGTGTCGGTGGCGCAACATTCCAGGTTCCTACCGAAATTCGTCCGGACCGCAAGGAGTCTATATCAATGAAAAACCTTATCCTCTATGCCCGCAAGCGCGGCGGCAAGACGATGGCCGATAAATTGGCGGCTGAAATCGTTGACGCATTCAATGACCAGGGTGGAGCATTCAAACGTAAAGAAGACATGCATAAAATGGCCGAAGCAAACCGTGCATTCGCCCACTTCCGCTTCTAATACAATTTCATTGGAACTTAACAGCAATTACGAATAATGGCTAAAACAGACGAACAATTAAAATTCACCCGTAACATCGGTATTATGGCTCACATCGATGCTGGTAAAACCACGACATCGGAGCGTATATTGTTCTATACGGGCAAAACACATAGAATCGGTGAGGTCCATGATGGTGCTGCCACTATGGACTGGATGGAGCAAGAGCAGGAACGCGGTATCACAATTACCTCAGCTGCTACTACCGCATTCTGGAACTACGATAACGATAAATACAAAATAAACCTTATTGACACTCCGGGACACGTTGACTTCACTGTCGAAGTTGAACGTTCGTTGCGTGTGCTTGATGGCGCTGTGGCTACATTCTGTGCAGTAGGCGGTGTTGAACCCCAGTCGGAGACTGTATGGCGTCAGGCCG
>CAZRJT010000102.1:0-6705 GCA_964600585.1 uncultured Bacteroides sp. | reverse complement strand
GAACGCAATCCGCGAAATGGGTGGCTACGAAGCCGACGAAGAAATCGACTAATCTATCCCCTCCCTTTGACAAAATTCATCATCAGCGCAGCTCTGTCGCCATCCGGCGGCAGAGCTGCTCCATTTTCAGGACTCGGGTCATAGAATAATTGAAAAATTATAACATTTTTAATCGATTTTCCGAAAATCAGCAAACATTTTCGACAAAACATAGCTATCTTTGCAATAGCATTAACACAATCCATAAAACCACTTAATTTTCATGAAACAATTAACAGCATTTATGCTATGCGTGTTCATCGCTCTGATGGCACAGGCACAAAAGGCCAAACAATTCGAGTTGACATCGCCCGACGGCAAGATAAAGACCACGATTTCGGCCGGTGAAAAACTTACTTACAGCGTATCGTACGACGGTACCGAAATTCTGGCTCCATCGGCACTCGCAATGACCCTGAGCAATGGCACCACAGTGGGGGAAAACACTAAAGTGACCGGCTCTAAACGTGTGAGCGTGGACGAAATGGTGCCTTCGCCATTCTACCGCGCAACCGAACTCGCCGACAAATACAACCAGCTCACCCTCAATCTGGGCAAGAACTGGAGCGTGATATTCCGCGCTTACAACGACGGCGTGGCCTACCGCTTCGTCACGACAGAAAAGAAACCGTTCAACGTTATGAACGAGACTGTCGATTACCAATTCACCACCGACGGCGTGGCAACAGTGCCTTATGTGCGCAACAATCAGCCTACGTTCGAAGGCCAGTTCTTCAACTCGTTCGAAAACGAGTACACGGTGGCTAAATTGTCGGACCTCAACAAAAAACGCCTCATCTTCCTGCCGCTCTCAGTGCGTCCGAACGACAACGTAAACGTCTGCATCACCGAATCGGCACTTGAAAACTATCCCGGCATGTACCTGAACTCGGGCGTAGGCACCAACTGTCTCACCGGCGTATTCGCTCCCCGTCCAAAGACAGTGCAGCAGGGCGGACACAACAAACTCCAGATGCTCGTGACCGAACGCGAAGACTACATAGCCAAAGTTGACGGTCCGCGCAACTTCCCCTGGCGCATAGCCATCATCACCACCGAGGACAAAGACTTGGCAGCAAGCAACCTGAGCTATCTGTTGGCCGAGCCCTCGCGCGTTGACGACATATCGTGGATCAAACCCGGCAAAGTGGCATGGGACTGGTGGAACAACTGGAACCTTGACGGCGTAGACTTCAAAACCGGCGTAAACAACGACACATACAAGGCCTACATCGACTTCGCATCGAAAAAAGGCATCGAATACGTGATTCTCGACGAAGGCTGGGCAGTGAATCTGCAGGCCGACCTGATGCAGGTGATTGACCAGATAAACCTGCCTGAACTCGTAGCTTACGCAAAGGAACGCAACGTGGACCTGATCCTGTGGGCCGGTTTCCATGCATTTGACCGCGATATGGAAAATGTGTGCAAGCACTATTCCGACATGGGTATCAAGGGCTTCAAGGTCGACTTTATGGACCGTGACGACCAGATGATGACCGACTTCAACTATCGTGCCGCCGAAACTTGCGCAAAACACCACCTGATTCTCGACCTCCACGGCACGCACAAGCCGGCCGGCCTCAACCGCACTTATCCCAACGTGCTGAACTTCGAGGGCGTAAACGGCCTGGAACAGATGAAATGGAGCTCCATCGACCTCGACCAGATGAAGTATGACGTCACCATTCCGTTCCTGCGCCAGGTATCGGGCCCGATGGACTATACTCAGGGCGCCATGCTGAACGGCACTAAGAGCAACTACCGCGCTTCGAACAGCGAACCGATGAGCCAAGGCACACGCTGCCACCAGCTGGCAATGTACCTTGTGTTCGACTCACCCTTCAACATGCTTTGCGACACCCCGAGCAACTATATGCGCGAGGAAGAATGCACCGACTTCATTGCGGGCGTTCCCACCGTATGGGACGAAACCGTGGTGCTTGACGGCAAGATGGGCGAATACATCGTTACCGCACGCCGCAAAGGCGACACCTGGTATGTGGGCGGCATGACCAACTGGACACCGCGAGACATCACCGTAGACCTCTCGTTCCTTAATCCGGGCAACCATACCGCCACCATCTTCAAGGACGGCGTGAACGCACACCGCATAGCCCGCGACTACAAGCGCACAGAAGAGAAGGTGAGCAACAACAGCAAACTCAACATCCACCTGGCTCCCGGTGGAGGCTTCGCCGCTCAGATCAAATAATCGGAGCGAGCCGAAACTGCAAAACAGACAATAAAGATGCGCCGCAGATTTTTTCTTTGCGGCGCATCTTACTTTTTATCCCATTATGTCATACGAGGCCATATGACGGCCTACAATCGCTTCCCCACACAGGGATTGTGGCCTAACGCTCTAAAGCCCGTAGAGAGGGGCTTAGGACGCGATAGGCCATCTCTTTCACTCTTCAATGTCGCCTACGGCCACCTGATATTCATGCCAGAGTCCGTCGGCCGTATATTCATCGCCAAGCACGTGCTTAATAGCGCCGTCGAACGACCAGGGCACCACTTCGAGCGTGCTTCGGTTGAACTTTCGCAGGAACTCAGGGTCCTTATTGCGTGCCAACCAAACGAAGAAGTAGCCGGCGTGACGATAGCCGTCCATATAGTTGCCGCCTTTAGGCCTGTCGGCCTCGCCGTGGAAACCGCCGTTATACACTCTCACCGCATCGGCCATACCTTCGATAAAGGCCCAGAACACGCGATTTGTGCCATATGAGCCAATGCCCTGCGGCTCGAGCTGATAGGCGTGCGTGAGTTCATGAAGCAGCACACCGCGCGTTTCGAAATCGACTTTGGCAGTGTCTGAACCGGCAAATGCATTTTCGATGTGGCGCGTGCTGTAAAAAATGTCGATTTCGCCGCCACCTCCGCCTTTGGCCGAAACACCGTCGATGTCCTCGAGGGTGTAATGGATGTTATTTACCGGCACAATACTGTCACTGGGACTGAAATACAACGTATTGAGCACCACTCTCGCCTGACGGGTTATATAGTCGGCGGGGTCGAGGATTATGGAGCGATATATGGCAGAGCCCTTGGAGGCCGGGGCCTTATCCTCGAAATTGATGTTGCCTACGAAATAACCATTCCATAGAGAAGTGTCATCGTCGGCGGCAAAAGCCGTCGAAGCCACCGCTAAACCGGCAATCGCCACAGCAAAGCGGCTCATTAAAGATGATGGATCAAACATATTATAATTATAGCGTGATGGATTTTAGCGTTTCGGAGTCAGTGAATAGGGCTTGTCATCGGGACGGGTGCCACGCTTCTTGTCAGGCGATGAAGCCATAGTGAATTCAAGCGTGCCTCCATTAAGGATGTCATCGTGAGTGATGAAGGTGCGGGTGTAAGGCTTTCCGTTTAGCTTCACAGCCTTCACGTAGCGATTTTTGTCGCTGACGCCGGGCGCCTTAATCTCGAATGTGCGCCCGTTGTCGAGTGTGAGCTTCATATAGGGCATATATGGAGCTCCGATGACGTATTGGTCACTGCCCGGGCACACCGGATAGAATCCCAATGCCGAGAATATATACCATGCCGACATCTGGCCACAGTCGTCGTTTCCGCCCAGTCCGCGGATGTCGTTGCGATACATACGGTTCATCACCTCACGCAGCCAATACTGCGTTTTCCAAGGCTGTGAAGTCCAGGCATAGAGATATGGGATGTGATGGCTCGGCTCATTGCCATGAACATATCCGCCAATCAGACAGTCGGCCGTTACGTCCTCATTGTCCTTGTAGTAGATTTCGGGGAGTTCCATAGCAAACAGTTCGTCGAGCTTCGATATGAACTGATTTTCGCCCCCCATAAGCTCCATCACGCCAAACACATCGTGGGGAACGTGGAACGAGAAATTCCAGGAATTTCCTTCGATGAATCCTTCGTCGTGAGTCTGGAGCGCATCGAAACCGGGCTTGAAAGAGCCGTCGGCAAGCCGCGGTCGGGCAAAACCGATTTCGGGGTCGTAGACGTTGCGATAGTTCAGCGCGCGAGCTTTGTAGCGGTCGGCGACTTCACTATTTCCGGCCTTAAGCGCCGCCATGTATATCGTCCAGTCGTCGTAGGCGTATTCGAGTGTCGTGGAAGCCGCAGTTGCACTATGCTCGAAAGGTACGTATCCGAGATTAATGTAATCGGCGATGCCGTCAAGATAGCCGACATTCGACGTAGTGACCATAGCATCGAGAGCTTCACCGGGGTCGATATCGGCACCTTTTGCAAGAGCGTCGGAAAGCACCGAGGTGGCATGGTAGCCACTCATACACCAGTTGTCGTTGGCCATGTGGCTCCACACCGGGAGCAGACCGTGCACGCTCTGCTGCTGGTGGCGCAGCATAGACTGTGCCATATTGCGGGCACGCTCCGGCTTCATCAGCATCATCAGCGGATGCTCGGCACGATAGGTGTCCCAGAGCGAGAAGATGGTGTAGTTTTCGAATCCATCGGCCTGATGGATATTCTGGTCCAGGCCGCGATAACGACCGTCGACGTCCATATATAGCGAGGGATTTATCATCGTGTGATAATAGGATGTGTAGAACATGGCTTTCTGGTCGTCGGAGCCGTCGACTTCGATTGACGACAATTCGCGGTCCCATTTTCCGACAGCCTGAGCGGCGACCTGGTCGAACGACTTAGATGCGGCCTCGGCCTGAAGATTGCGTATTGCGCCATCGGTGCCGGTGGCTGACAAGGCAACTTTCACCACCAGGTCGGTGTCGGCATCGTCGGCATCGAACTCAAAGAACGACACCACTTTTCGCCCGGCCATTTCAGGGAAATTGGAGTTTACCGGGAACTTGCGCCACCACCCATTATATTTAACGGGCTCCATATCGCGATAGCCATAATTTTTGATTGGCTTGGAAAGCGATATGGCAAAGTAGGTGTAGTTTGTGCGGGCCCAACCGTTCGTGATTCGGTATCCGGTAATAAGCGTGTCGTTCTCGACCCTCATCATAGCCCATAGGGTCTTTCCGTCGTAGTTGTATATCCCGTGGTTCAGGTCGACTACAATGCGTCGCGTATCGGCATCTGCGGGAAAAGTGTAGCGATGGAGTCCGACACGTTCCGTGGCCGTAAGAGCGGCTTTTATTCCATAATCGTCGAGTGTCACTTCATAATATCCGGGCGAAGCCTTTTCGGAGTCGTGGGAGAATCGCGATCGGTATCCGGAATCGGGATTATCGGCAGTTCCGGGATTAAGTTTCAACGGGCCGACTGACGGCATAATCAGGATGTCTCCGAGGTCGGAGTGTCCGGTGCCGCTCATATGGGTGTGGCTGAAACCGACAATAGTCGGGTCGGAATAACGATATCCGGCACAATATGCATATGCCTGTGGCTGATATACGCCATTGACATTATGCGGAATGGTGTCGGTGTCGGGGCTAAGCTGTACAATGCCGAAAGGCACGCATGCTCCGGGAAAGGTGTGTCCCATACCGTCAGTGCCAATCATCGGATTGACATAACCCGACTGGGCGCGCCCAGAGAATAAGAACAATAACATGAATGAAGTCAGCAGAATATACTTTTTCATAGCGAAAAATATGTGATTGAAACAAATTGCATTTTCCCTTACCTAAAGTTTATTGCAAATTTACATACAAATTAGAATTAGGCAAAACTTTAAATTATTAAAAAGATGAGTAAAATAACCACATTCAGAGAAATTTGCGAGCTATGGGTTGCAGAAAAGCAACATTATGTAAAACATTCGACTATGATGGTGTACAAAATAATACTTGAGAAGTATCTGTACCCGTCATTCGACACGACCGCAACAATAAGCGAACAAAGCGTACAGGAGTTCGTGATATCGAAACTATCGGAGGGCACGAGCGTAAGCAGCGTGAAAAGCATGGTTATGGTGCTAAAAATGCCTCTGAGGTATGCGGCCAAGCGCGGACTGTGCGAATTCCCGAGCTGGGAACTGAACTATCCGCATCAAAAACACCAGAGCAAACTTCCGGTGTTCTCAATAGACGATCAGCGGATACTTATGAGATATTTGACCAATAACGCATGCGGCCGCAACGTAGGAATACTGATATGCCTCAACACGGGGATGCGCATCGGAGAGATGTGCGCGCTAACGTGGGGCGACATAGACATCGAACAACACTATATTTCGGTGACGAAGACCTTGGAGCGAGTGTACTCGGACGAGTCGCTAAGCCACACCAAAGTGGTGGTTTCGACACCAAAAACAATGTCGTCGTACAGGTGCATACCGCTGCCTGAAAATCTCATCAACATACTGAGGCCCCTAAAAGAAGCATCGGCCGACGATGAGACATACGTTTTGTCGAATATGAAGATTCCGATAGAGCCGCGTACGTATCGCAACTACTTTCATCGCTTACTGCGCAAGTTGAACATACCTCCAATAAAGTTTCACGGACTGAGGCATTCGTTTGCCACACGATGCATCGAGAGTCAATGCGACTACAAAACCGTGAGCTCGATACTGGGGCATTCCAACATATCCACGACACTGAACCTATATGTGCATCCGAACTTCGAGCAGAAGAAGCGATGCATCGAACAGATAAACAATGCTTTGTCGGACAAATGTCCGGGCGAATAATAACCAGCGATTTCAATGTTCTCTTGCTACCTTTTTGGCTGAACCGGGCTTGTCGC
>CAZRJT010000101.1:0-6902 GCA_964600585.1 uncultured Bacteroides sp. | reverse complement strand
AGTTTGTTTGGATAAGTTTATCATTATGCAGCATAAACAGCTGATAATAAGCTAACGACCATCTCTTCAACGAGGAGGAATACTAAACCGAAAACGAGCGGGGTATCATCCACTCTTAAGCGGTTAAAATAACAAGCTATTGGCAAGTAAGTGCATAAACTTGTCAATAGCTTTTTGTTTATTTCGATGCAGAAATAATAACTGCCAAGCCAAAAACAGACGCAGTGCGTCACTCAACCAATTCTTTGAACAACCTCGCGAATGTGGCTTCCATCGGGGCCGAACTTATGCCGGGATGTGAAGGCGAGGTCTGGAGTATGGCACTTTTGGCGGCAGTGAGCCATCGATAGGTTTCTTCGACCGGAATACCCGGCCACGGCACATCGCTACGACTGAAAATCGCTACCTGTCGACGAAGTAAAGCGATGTCGGCCGTAGAACACAACGAACGTATGCGCGGCTCGTTTATCAGCAATTCACATCTCAGCCATCGGCGACGTTTACACATCATTATCAGGCCTATATTGATGAATTCCTCACGCTCCACCCTGGGCACGTATCTTATTACGGCATATTCATAAAGATTGGCATCGGGGGCGCATAAACCGTGATTGGTGGTGATGAGTTCGCTCATAGACCTAATTGTTTACGCTGTTTTATTGCTTCTTCCACGAATACGGAGGCGTTTTTCAGCCTGTCGAGCAAAAAGTCCTCATATGCACGGCGACGCTCATCGGGCGAAAGACCTGACGCATCGTCGCAGAGCCATTCGCGAGGTATGAGATTCACTATTTTCGACAATGTGCGTGGAGTTATGGCCTGACGCATCAACCGGTCGGCATCTTCCAGGCGGTCGGCATAAGGCAGCAGCACGTGGTTTTTGATGTATGGAAACGGATCGAGGGCGGCTTTCTTCGGGTCGCGCCACGAGTGGTGGAAATAAAATGACGCTCCATTGTCGATGAGCCACAATGCGTTGCGCCATATCATCATATTAGGATTGAGACGCGTGCGGTCGACGTTGGTCAAAAATGCATCAAGCCAAACGATTTTGGAAGCAGTCAGCGAATCCGTCTTATTTATCGCCGGGTCGAAAGTTGCCGCACCCGAAAGATAATGGAGTCCGACATTCAACCCTTCGGAGTTGCGCAACAGCTCCTGCACTTCCTGGTCGGGCTCGGTGATTCCGAAGAGACCCGACAGATTGAGCAGCACTGTTTCGGGCACATTGAATTTAAATGCTTTTGCTATCAGACTTCCTAAAAACTCCGCGATCAAGGCCTTCTTGCCGTGGCCCGCCCCACGGAGCTTCACCACGTATTTGAATCCGTCGTCGGCCTCGCCGAGCACCGGCAGAGAGCCTCCTTCCCTCATCGGGAGTATATATCGAGTCAGTTGTTGAGTGCGTACGTCCATCTGATGACATCACTTTTTTAGATGACAAATATACTACCAATTCCCATTCCTGACAAATATAAGCCTTATATACCTCAGCCTCATCTGCGTCTTTGCAAGACAACGGCTAACGTTCGGACTGCAATTTTATTTTAAGAAAGCAGGGAGTCGGCAAGAGCGTCTATCGATGCAACGTCAGAGCTGTGCATACGACTTTTAATGGTCACCATAGGCTCCACGACTTCCATCGACGGCAAAGTCTCAAGCATTTCGCGCATAATCTTGCCTGACATCGGCGCCCATGAGCCGTTTTCGATTATGCCGGCCTTACGATTCTTAAGCCCCTTTATGCGCAGATGATACAGAAAATCGTGCATAGCCGGAAACAAGCCTGCATCGTAGGTGGGTGCAGCGACAGCCAGACGGCTCAGCCTGAACGACTGGGCGACGGCCTCCGACATATCCTGACGGCATAGGTCGAACGTCACCACATTGTCGCCACGCTCGCGAAGTGCGTCGGCCAATTGCAATGCAGCCGCTTCAGTGCCGCCATATATCGATGCATAAGCCACCAACGTGCCATCTTCCTCGGGGGTATATGTGCTCCACTTGTCATATAAACCTATGTAATGGTCCAGATTCGACGTAAGCACCGGCCCATGGAGCGGTGCGATTATGTCGACATCCAACTTGGCCACCTTTTTCAGGGCCGCCTGCACCTGGGGGCCATATTTGCCAACGATATTTGTGTAATAGCGCCGGGCTTCGTTGTCCCATTTGTCGTCATAGCTCAACGCACCGAATTTGCCGAAGGCGTCTGCCGAAAACAGTAAACGGTCGACGTCGACATACGTCATCATAACCTCAGGCCAATGTATCATCGGCGCGGTCATAAACGTGAGTGTGCGTTGGCCAAGGCTAAGCGTATCCCCGTCCTTCACCGCTATGCAACGGTCGGCGAAGTCGAGTTTTTCGAAAAACTGCGACAGCATGGATATGGCCTTCGCACTTGCCACGAGCTTCATGTCTTTGAAAAGCGACATCGCACGCTCTATGTTGGCCGAATGATCGGGTTCCATATGATGCACAATGAGATAATCAGGCTTACGCCCTTTAAGCGCGTGGTCGAGCAGCGCGAGCCATCGGTCGGTACACTGTGTGTCGACCGTGTCGGTCACCGCAATCTTTTCATCGATTATGACATAAGAGTTATATGACACTCCGTGAGGCAATGGATATTGGTTTTCAAACACTTCAATATCAGTTTCATCAACTCCTATGTAAGTTATGTTGTCAGTAATCTTGTCGCCCATAGTTATATTCGTTTTTACCTGGCAAAATGCCGAATCTTTGTTAAATCCGGCCCTTACCAAAAGATTAATTATTAATTTTGCGCCGAATCGGCCGCCAATGCGTCCGTCGCTTTAAGTAAAAACGCCTCTACGGTGCCGATGGTTTTGATGGACACTACTTTTTAACGTTAGAGCTATGATACTGCAATGCGCTGTTTTATTCGCATTTTTGGCGGTGGGCGAACTCATCGTATGGCTCACCGGAATCCCCATTCCGTCAAGCATTATCGGCATGCTGCTGCTTGCCGGCGCACTTAAGCTACACATAGTCCGCCTTATGTGGGTCGACCGCGTAGCCGACTTTCTGGTGCGTAATCTCGGATTCTTTTTCGTTCCGGCGGGAGTGGGGCTGATGAAGTGCCTTGGACTCCTGACTGACCAGTGGTTTCCCATTGTCGGAGCCACAGTCGTAAGCACATTCGTTGTAATTGCCGTCACCGGCTGGGCACATCAGCTCACACGACGTGCGGCATCAAACACTTCCACTTCTTCACGCAATGGCATATCTTGATAACCGATATTTTCTTTTAGCACTGACGTTTGTCGTATTTCTCGCCGCACGCCTCCTGCAGAGGCGCACCGGACTGACAATTCTGAATCCAATCCTCGTGTCAATAATAGTGCTCATCGGCTTTATGCTCATAGCCGGCATCGATTACGAAACCTATTCGGCCGGAGGCGAATACATCGACTTTTGGCTTAAGCCAGCCGTTGTGGCGCTGGGCGTGCCGCTCTATCGGCAGCTTGAAGCCATACGCAAGCAGCTGCTCCCTTTGTTCGTGGCCGAATTGGCAGGATGCGTGGCCGGACTCGTATCCGTAGTGCTGGTGGCCCGCATGCTTGGAGCCTCGCGCGATGTCATCCTGTCGCTCGCCCCGAAGTCGGTCACCACCCCAATTGCCATTGAAATCACGCAGACGATAGGTGGCATTCCGGCCCTTACGGCCGCAGTTGTGGTGTGCACAGGCATTTTCGGCGGTATGGCCGGATTCACGATGATGCGGATGTCGCGCGTGAACAGCCCCATCGCCCAGGGATTGTCGATGGGCACGGCAGCCCACGCCGTCGGCACGGCCGCAGCTATGGACGTCGGTTATCGATACGGAGCATTCTCATCGCTTGGATTGACGCTCAACGGCCTGTTCACGGCCATCCTCACTCCGTTTCTACTTGAACTTCTCGACTGACGAAGCCTGAGGATCAATTGCTCTGGAGCGGCGTCATATGATATCCCAAGGCATTCAGCTCCATCGCCATACCGGCCAAATAGAGCTGATGGAGCGCTGCAATGTAACAGCCTAAAGCATCCTCTGTGCCGGGCTCCACATGCTCGTGATTGAGCTGCCCGTATACACGCGATGCGCACTCGGCCACAAGCTCCGTAACTTTCTCGGCCCCTTCGCCGGCATAGCCAAGAAGGTCGGTCACAACAGCCTCGTCCATATTGTCATACCCCTTCATATCACGCAATGCTTCGTAGAAATCCTTACGTGTCGCATTCTTCTCCCAGTCGGTGTCCCAATAAAATGCCATAGCCATTCCTACCAACATCATCCAACCGAGCGACACTACCGGATAATCCTGAAATTCACGCGCTCCGTCAGGCAAATAGGCGCGAGCTATTTCGCCCCACTTCTCCTCGACGTCGGGACACTCCGGCACGTGAGGGTCAAGAGCTCCCTTCTTCTGCAGAAAACCTATAAGGTCTTCACGCACTTTAGTTTCAAACTTATCGACAAGTTCTTTATTGTTCTGATTTTCCATAATTGATTCGTTTTTTTCGTTCTTATACATTAACTTGCGAACAGGCAACTTTGTTCCCCGTCTTCGAACAAAAAAAGCAATTTAAACAATACATTATTTATTAATAGGTTGTTATGTTCTGTTGCCTAATCCACTCACAATCTACCTATGGTAATTGATGAACACGAGATAGGCCCCCTTCGCATAGACGGTGAAACTCAGAGCGGTGGTTTCGTTCAACGTGCCCTGCCACCAACTGTCAAAGTCGCGCAACGGATAGCGCAGCCCATCGGCATGCATCCCAGTGGCGCCGAAATTAAATATCGACACTTGGGTTCCTTCAGGGCAACTGAATTCCTTGTCACCAACTACCGGAATGAATACTCCGAAGTCAGTATAAGCCCGGGCCTCTATGCCTTCACGCAGATAAGTCATAAGCAAACTCAGGTTGCCAAGCGTGTGATCTTCGCGTCGACCGGTGGCCCCCAGTATCGCAATGCGCTTAACGCCCTTACTCGAAAGATATCTCACAGCTTTGGTCTGGTCGTTGGTCTCTTGGTCGGGAAAGCGGCGTATTATGTCGGAATATTTGCGCACAATCCTCGGCGACAACGAATCACAGTCGCCAACGATACGCCACAATTTACGACCTGTGGCAAGATAGCGGTTTGCCGCACCGTCGCAACACACGATACGCTCACATCCATCGAGCCATCGACGGGCCATCCTATTACGGGGAAAGCTCCCGGCGTCAATCACCACTGCTTCCGGCGAAAAATCAATTATCGAATCCATAATATCAGAGCATCAAACGTTTCCATTTACGATAGCCAAACACCGCTATCACGGCGTAGACCAGATACAGACCGGCCGTAAACCACAAATCTTTATAGACATAAAGAATGCTACATGCCATATCGGCGACAATCCACACCAACCATTGTTCGACATATTTACGCGCCAGCATCCACATAGCCACTATGCTCAGTGCCGTAGTAAACGCATCGGCCCAAGGTACAGTGCTGTCGGTGAACCGGTCAAGCACACACCCTATCAACACGAAAATCATTGAGGACAACACCGATAGCGTTGCATATATCGGCTTCGGCATATGAGTTATTTTCAGTGCTTCGCCTGACGCATCCACGCATCCGCGTCCCTTAAGCCAGCAGAACATACCATAGATCGACGCCAATATGTAATATATGCTTATAGCGAAATCGGCATATAGTCCGGCGTCGTAATACACGGCAAGATATATTGCAGGCATCGCAATGCTCGCCACCCACAGCCATGCGCTGGCCTTATACTCCAGATAAAGATATGCCAACCCTATAGCCGTGCCCAAAACCTCAAGATAGTTCATCACTCCAAATAACGGTTTGCAGGCATGAATAATTTGTGTTTAGATTGTAAAGGTAACATTTTTTTTCGCGTTTTGAAACCGCAATAACTTCGAATTATCGCACATAAACTACACACGGCTATATATCAAGCAAATACACTGATACAGGCGATGGCGCAGCCGAACACTTCGATGGCAAGGCCCCAAAATATCAACGGACGATATTTTGACCGCATGTCCTCTCGCTTAAGAGGCATATTTGCGTTGCTCTTATAATCGGCATAATACTTGAACTTAAACACATATCGTAAAACGAATCCTATGCCGAAAACTATTATTCCAACCCAAAACCAAGTCATACCAATCGTTCAATAAGCAAGTTAATAATTAATCTGGCCATCTATTCCTACGGTCATACCAGTGCCGATAAGAATGAGACCTACAATCATAATAACCGTCCATAGCCGACTAAGGCATCTAATCTGCGGAGATACAGGCCAGCGTTGAAAATCAGCCCATAGATATATCTTCTATCTTCTTTAACCGCGACCATTCGGTCGACTTATATCCTTTAATCGCAATATAGAAGCCCAATATGGTCCCTAACAGAACCATTGCCAGTCCGGAATATGTAAATAAGTCAGTCATTTTAAAAAAAGTGGTTGATTTAATATAGTAATCCATAACAACTTGAATATATAAGATTTACCACACAACAGATTGCAAATCGTAACACATACGTAACAAAATATAATTTTATCTGGAATTACCGAGATTTTTGTTACCATATCCTTTCATCAACTATATTTATTAGCATTTTTTCAGTCGTTCTTTTTATCTGTCCTCTCATTGATGAGTTCCATTGGCAATAAAAATTTTGCAGTCAAATAAAATAAAACGTTACTCTCTTTGGGGTGGTTTATTAACTTAGCAAAGCCTCTTATTTCCGCATACATGTATGCAGGTATAAACACCTGCATATATACTTTATTTTAGATTAGCATATATAGGCTAATAGGGTAAAGTGAAGTGTTTTTGAGGAAAGCAACACAACAATAATACAACCA
>CAZRJT010000100.1:6519-7120 GCA_964600585.1 uncultured Bacteroides sp. | reverse complement strand
CACCCGCGGCACCGAAACCGACCTCTCCACTGCGTCTTCGCGCGTGAAAGTCGTGGTGATTCCCACCGACGAAGAACTTATGATTGCCCGCGACACGCAAGAAATCGTGAGCAACGCAAAGAAATAAAAACCATTGAACCAATAACTACCTCAATTTCATAATTATGAACAAAATCAAAGCTGCCATAGTCGGCTACGGCAACATAGGCCATTTCGTGCTCGACGCACTTCAGGAAGCCGCCGACTTCGAAATAGCCGGCGTGGTTAGACGAAACGTTAACGACATTCCACTCGAACTAACGCCCTATAAGGTGACTACGGACATCAAGGATCTTGGCCCGGTAGACGTGGCGATTCTTTGCACTCCGACACGCGAAGTGGAGAAATATGCCGCTGAATTCCTGGCCCAGGGCATAAACACGGTAGACAGCTACGACATACATTCATCGATTGTGGAATTGCGCCGAAATCTCGACAAGATTGCCAAAGACCATGGCACCGTGGCCATCATATCGGCAGGCTGGGACCCGGGAAGCGACTCAATCGTGCGCGCCCTCATGCAGGCTGCCGCTCCGAAGGGGCTCACTTACACCAATTTCGG
>CAZRJT010000100.1:0-6509 GCA_964600585.1 uncultured Bacteroides sp. | reverse complement strand
GCGTCAAGTCGAAACCCGGAGTGAAAAACGCCCTCTCAATGACCATTCCATTAGGAACGGGCATACACCGCCGTATGGTCTACGTCGAACTTGAGGACGGGGCAAAGCTCGAGGACGTGGCAAAGGCCGTTAAGGAAGACCCGTATTTTGCATCGGACGAGACTCACGTGATGGCAGTTGGGTCGGTTGACGAGGTGAAGGACATGGGCCATGGAGTCCATATGGTGCGCAAGGGTGTTTCGGGCAAAACCCAAAATCAACGCTTCGAGTTTAATATGAGTATAAACAATCCGGCGCTCACCGCCCAAATACTCGTGGGAGTGGCACGTGCTTCGATGATTCAGAAGCCCGGAGCTTATACGATGATCGAGATTCCGGTAATCGACCTTTTGCCCGGCGACCGCGAGGAGCTCGTGGGCCATCTGGTATAAACAGAACGGGCCTATCAATATCAAAGGTAAGCCTTGCAATGCACAACGACAGTCATTGCAAGGCTGCTTTTTATAGCTACACACTTGCGTGGGGGGTTGCCAATGAAGAAATTTTAGATTAAATTTGCATCATTATGACATCAGACGAACGATTGAAGATAGAAAACAAGGTAATAGAGATGCTGCGCACGGTCTATGACCCGGAGATTCCGGTGGACATATATAGCCTTGGGCTGATATACAAAATCGACCTTGACGACGACGGCAATCTGAAAATAGATATGACGTTGACCGCCCCAAACTGTCCGGCAGCCGACTTTCTGGTAGAGGACGCACGTTTGAAACTGGAGAGCATCGAGGGAGTGAAAAGCGTTGACATACGTATAGTTTTCGAGCCGGAATGGAATAAGGACATGATGAGCGAGGAAGCAAAACTCGACCTCGGCTTTTTGTAAACCGACAGCATCGCAACTAATGTCTTCGGGCAAACTTACATATTTCATATCGGACTTACATCTGGGCGCCGCTTACATCAGCGATGCCCGGGCTCACGAACGCAGAATCTGCAAATGGCTTGAGAGCATAATGCCGACAGCAAAGTCGTTGTATCTGCTCGGCGATGTACTCGATTATTGGTACGAGTATAAAAACGTGGTGCCTCGCGGTTTCGTGAGATTTTTCGGCACTTTGGCCCGTATGTCGGATGCCGGGATAGAAATCGTGTGGTTGAAGGGAAATCATGACATATGGATATTTGACTATCTGCCAAATGAAATAGGGCTGAGCGTTGTGGACGGTTCGCTGACACGCGACATCGATGGGAAGCGTTTCTTTATGGAACATGGCGATGGCACCGGCGAATTGCGCAGCTCATACAAAATGATGTATCGTTTTTTCCGTAACCGTTTTTGTCAACGTTTGTATTCGGCCATACATCCCCGGTGGACAGTTGCTTTCGCCCACAAATGGTCGTCGCACAGCAGGCAGACCGGACATACGGACAACACGACCAATCTCGCTCCATCGGACCCCCTTGTGAGATTTGCCGAAGCCACACTGCAGAAAGGCATAGAAATAGACTATTTCGTTTTCGGACACCGCCATAAAACGGCCGACTGCAGAATAGGAGCCAACAGCCGATTGATATTACTGGGCGATGCATTTAAATTGTTCACATATGGTGTGTTCGACGGCAAGGAGTTCATTTTGAAAAGCTTTTAAAGAGCCCAGCTTTTATTTTAACTTTAATTAACAGTGTATTGCAATGCGCCCCAACTTATCAGCAAAGCATTCCTAATCAACACCATACCTAAATAGACGGCAATTTCATAAGAGTAGATTTTCAAAAATAATGTTTAACAACATATAAAAATGTTTGACATTAATCGGTTTTTAAAGATACCTTTGTGGCACAAACCTAAAACAATCTTTTTTACCTTAGAAATTGTACCTATTGGAAACTCATTATGAAGGGGCTATGCGAGTAGCCCCTCTCTTTTTTTGTATTCATAAGCAATCTGTTTATAAAAATAGGAGGCACCATAAATGGCGCCCCCCCAATATATGCGGCTTATGAGAATAAGCGATGATTATTTGTTAACCCGGAATTTATCTATGCCGTCGTTCAAAAACGCCACGACCTGGTGTGCAGCTGCAATGCCTGCATTGATATTTGCTTCCGAAGTCTGCGCTCCCATTTTCTTAGGAGTAAAGAACACTCTGTCGGCAAAACGAGCTTTCATTTCATCGGCCATATCAGGCTTTATGTCGGCCACATATTTCAAGTCGGGTCTTTCTTCAAGAGCTTTCATAAGCCCAGCCTCGTCAATGACTTCTTTACGCGCAGTGTTTATAAGCACTCCACCTTTAGGCATTAGGCTTACGAGTTCGTATCCGACCGAACCTCGGGTCTCGGGAGTGGCCGGAATGTGCAACGAAACGAATTTATTGTTGCGATATAAATCTTCAAGCGAGTGAATCGGCTTCACTTCGGCCTTCACCATAACTTCATCGGGACAATATGGATCGAGTGCCGAAACCTCCATACCAAAGCCCTTGGCGATACGTGCAACATTGCGTCCTACCTGACCGAAGGCATGTATGCCCAATGCTTTATCTTTCAATTCCGACCCAGACGTGCCGTTATACATATTGCGCACAGCCATCACTGCCATACCGAACACGAGTTCGGCCACGGCGTTTGAGTTCTGGCCCGGGGTGTTTTCAACACAGACATTATGGGCGGTAGCAGCTGCCAAATCGACATTGTCGTAACCGGCTCCGGCCCTTACCACCACTTTAAGATTTTTGGCAGCATCGAGCACTTCGGCATCAACGATGTCGCTGCGGACTATCATAGCATCGGCATCGGCCACCGCATCGAGCAATTGCTGTTTTGAAGAATATTTTTCAAGAAGTTGGAGTTCGTAGCCGGCTTCTTCAATCACTTTACGGATTCCATCTACCGCAACCGCGGCAAATGGCTTTTCGGTAGCAACCAGTACTTTCATATTTTCAACATCGAGTATTCGTTAATAAAGATCAATGTTTAGCCTGGAATTCGTTCATTGCATCGATAAGGGCATCGACGCTTTCCATCGGAAGTGCATTGTAGAGCGATGCACGGAATCCGCCCACCGAGCGGTGTCCCTTTATGCCTACGATACCTTTCTGAGCAGCAAAATCGACAAAGTCTTTTTCAAGCTCTTTGTATTCGGGACGCATAACGAAGCAGACATTCATCATCGAACGATCATTTGCGTCAACCACCGTGCCTACGAACATCTTGCTCGAATCAATGGCATCGTAAAGTTTCGACGCTTTGGCAATGTCGCGTTTTTCGAGTTCGGCGACACCACCAAGTTCCTTATAGTAGCGCAATGTCATCAATGCCGAGTATATAGGAAGTACGGGGGGAGTGTTGAACATAGAGCCTTTCTTGATGTGGGTGCGATAATCGAGCATCGTAGGAATCGGGCGATCGACATGACCCAGAGCGTCGTCTTTAACGATTACGATAGTCACACCGGCCGGGGCAAGATTTTTCTGGGCACCGGCATATATTAAATCATATTTCGAAATGTCGACCGGACGAGAGAATATGTCGCTCGACATATCGCATACCATACGTACGGGGAGGTCGGGGTCCTTGCGTATTTCCGTTCCATAGATTGTGTTGTTGGAAGTGTAGTGGAAATAGTCGACATCCGAAGGCACTACGTAATTCTTGGGTATATAGGTGAAATTGGCATCTTTTGACGATGCAACGACGTCGACTTCGCCAAACAGACGGGCTTCCTTGATGGCATTCACAGCCCATGTTCCGGTTTCGAGATAGGCTGCTTTCTTAGCCAAAAGATTGAACGGCACCATGCAGAATTGCATACTGGCACCGCCGCCAAGCCATAGCACAGAATAGCCCTGGGGAACTTCGAGCAACTGCTTCACGAGGTCGGAAGCTTCGTCGATAACAGCCTGAAATTCTTTGCTGCGATGAGAAACTTCAAGAATAGAAAGACCGGTGCCGGCAAAATCGATTATGGCATCGGCGGTGTTTTTGATGGTGTACTGGCTAAGTATTGAAGGGCCAGCGTAAAAATTATGCTTCTTCATAACTCAATATATTTAAGGGTTTGTAACATTGGCAAAGATACGATTTTTCATGACTCCCCAAATAAAAAAACACGTATTTTTTTCAATACGCCCAAATTTTAGGCCCATATTAATAGACAGGAATATGGCGAATTACATAAATATGATTTCAATAGCGCTTACATACCTATTTATATTTAAGTCCAAGCACTCCAATAGAACGGCATGAGCGTGAACATAAGCAAACAAACGACAAAAACAGTTAACGATTAAACCTTATGCTACCGAACAAGTCATATAATCAAACAAGTTTAATTCCTAACCAAACAAATTTAAATCATTAACAATTATGAAAAAATCAATCTTAAGCATTGCTATAGCTGCAATCTCGCTCTTCACTGTTTCTGCATCTGCCCAGACCACCAACGACAAGACGGCAGACAAAAAGGAAATGACCCGCTCGTTCAATCGCCCCAATCCATTCGAAGGCCTGAACCTCACCGCCGAACAGCAGGCCCAACTCAAAGCCATCGGCGAAAAGATGCGCCCGTCGAAAGAAGACATGAAAGCGGCCAAGGAGGCAAAGAAAGAAGCAAAGAAGGAAAATCGCAAGAAAATGATGGAAGAACGGAAGGCAAAACGCAGCGAATACCTGGCACAGGTGAAGAAAGTGCTTAGCGCCGACCAATACATCAAGTTCCTTGAAAACTCATACGTGAACAATGCCCCCAACTTCAACCGTCCCGGACGCGAAGGAATGGGAGACAAGCAGCAGAACGGCAAACGCCCTAATGCACCACGACATAACAAGAAATAATCAACAGACAACGTCGGCGCGTCGTGACGACAGCAAGCCAAGTCTATTGATTAATCAAATAAGGATAGTTTTCCTCAGGTAAAAATACTAATAAAAATACACTAAGCATAATGCATGCCCGTATTGGGTGTGCATTATGCTTTTTTGCTTATATTTTTTTCAAAATATGCTGAAAAAGCTTATCTTTGCATTATTCATAAAATCAAATTTAATACCTGACAGAATAATGAATATCGAGAAAAAAGTGGTGGCCAGCGAAAAGGGCGACATCACATTGTTTACGCTGACAAATGCTTCGGGTGCAAAAGTGGTACTGTCGTCGTTAGGCGCAGGCATCGTAAGCGTCGTAGTTCCTGACCGCAACGGCCGTCTTGAAGACGTGGCATTAGGCTATGCCAATGCTGCCGACTACTTCTACGACGGGCCATGCGCAGGCAAAATACCCGGGCGGTATGCCAACCGCATAGCCAAAGGGCATTTCACACTCGACGGCAAAGAATATACCTTAGCCATCAACAATGGGCCCAACGCCCTGCACGGCGGCCCGGAAGGATTTCAGAATCAGATATGGGATGCCAAAGCTGAAGGAAATTCGGTGACATTCAGCCGCACGAGCCCTAACGGAGAAGAAGGCTATCCGGGTACCCTCGTAGCGACGGCCCAATATACGTGGAGCGATGACAACAAACTGACGTTGCACATAACCGCCACCACCGATTCAAAAACCATATTGAATCTGACCAACCACGCCTATTGGAATCTTGAAGGACACAACTCCGGGTCGGCCCTTGACCATGACATGTGGCTCGGATGCAGCAAGTATCTGCCAACTGACGACACGCTCATTCCCACCGGAGAAATAGCACCAGTCGCCGGGACACCTATGGACTTCACACAACCCAAACGCGTGGGCAAAGACATAAAAGAAGATTTTGCCGCACTCAATTATGGCAAGGGATACGACAATTGCTGGGTGGTAGACGGCTGGGAAAAAGGAAAAATGCAGCACGTGGCCACTCTGACCAGCGAACCATCGGGCAGAGTGCTTGAAGTGAGCACCACCCAACCAGCAGCACAAGTCTATACCGGCAACTGGCTCGCAGGCTCGCCAGCAAATAAGTGCGGACGCAGCTATGACGACTATGATGGAATTGCAATCGAATGCCAGTCGATGCCCGACTCACCCAACCATACGAACTTCCCATCGACCGAATTGGCCCCTGGTGAAGTGTATGACGAAACTATTGAATTCGCATTCAAAACGAAATAGACACTAACCAAAATTAATTTTAAAATAAACATCAACAAAAAATGAAACCTACATTATTTGTTCTTGCTGCCGGAATGGGCAGTCGTTACGGCGGTCTGAAACAGCTTGACCCGCTTGGCCCCCATGGCGAAACCATCATGGATTATTCGATTTATGACGCAATGAAGTCGGGGTTCGGCAAAGTTGTGTTTGTAATCCGCAAAGACTTCGAACAGGATTTCCGCGAAAAAATACTTTCGAAATACGAAGGCCACATTCCGGTGGAAGTAGTTTTCCAGTCGCTTGACGCCCTTCCCGAAGGCTACACTTGCCCTGCCGACCGCACAAAACCCTGGGGCACCAACCATGCCGTGCTTATGGGCAAAGATGTCATCAAGGAACCGTTTGCCGTAATAAACGC
>CAZRJT010000099.1:0-7251 GCA_964600585.1 uncultured Bacteroides sp. | reverse complement strand
GGCATCGATTACTTGTGACAATGTCTTTATAGCGAAAGTTTTCGCAAGACCCTGCACTCCTTCAAGAAGTATGTGGCCGTTCGAAAGAAGAGCTATAAGCAATGAGTCTACGAGATGTTTTTGTCCGACGATGGCCTGATCCATCCCTCGGGTCACTAAATTTACAAAATCGTTTTTACTTGCAACGAGATCATTAAGTTCTCTGATATTTACTGATTCGCCCATATATTATAGGAAATAAATTGATTACAAAAATTAGGAGCTTGAAGCGTTCCAAGCACAAATTTATATATAATAACAGCCAAACGTGAAAATTGGATGTTAATTTTATTTATTATTCGTTTAGCAGTATGAATGATTAGCTATTTACAAAATATACTGCATAGCCGATTAGGGCCAATGCTCCAATGGCTAAACCTGTAACTAATCCGAATATAAACCATTTCATCATGCCCTCGGATGTAGCTTGAACTTGTGCATGATTATCGCCGATGAATTCTTCATGCGTTGTTGATTGTTGTTCGGCATTTATTTGTTCACGCAGTGTATACGTATCATCAGGCTTTGTATCCTCGACCTCTATTGGCATCGGAGGCATATCTACTTCGGGCATTAGCCGAGGCGTTTCAGGCATAGCCGGTGTCTCTGATGCCTTTGGCATTTCAGCCGTTTCTTCGATGATTTCAGATGCGTTGTCAGCTTCTATTGCCATTTGGATGTTGTCCGTAGGCATTGGAGGAGGTGTAGGCATTGCAGGTGGAATAGGGGGGAGGTCTTTCGCAGTTGCCGAATCGCTGATGGTCTCTGTGTCGGTAGCTGATTCTACCACAGTATTGTTTACATCTTGATTCACATCCGAAAGTTCCATTGCCGGTGATTCTATTTCGATTTCCTCAGTGTAAGAATCAATGGTAGTAGAGGTCTCAGTGTCCTCTTCCAAAATATCGTCTGCAATTGGTGCGATGGGCGGCACGTCTTCAGCATCATCATTTTCATCTTCACTTATGCTTGTTTCGAAAGATTCAGATGTAGGTGCATCTGTCATCTCATTAGTGATTTCTACCGAGATAGGTGCTTCATCCACGTCTTCAATCTCATTGTCCGATGATATTGAATCGAGCATTTCTTCTGAAATATTGTTGTTTATTATTTCCGGCTCAAACATCGAAAATGGTGCATTAACGGCATTTGCGAGTTTTGAATCGGGAATGAAGTTTACCGGATAGTCGCCAGAATGGCCGGTAGTAAAAGTGCCAAGTCCATCTATCGAAACAGATTCACCGCTTGTGAGTTTGTCCGAGATTAATGAAAAAAACTTTTTAATAAAATCTTCGGCATAAGCATCTGTGCATCCGGTGTTGGCTGCTACCTTTAGCGACAATTGTTTTATTGGAATTTTTTCGTTCATCGGTTTAGCTGTTTTCGTAATATCACACTTGGTTTAAACTCTACGCGTATCGAAGGTGGCAGGAGTATTCGTCGGCCGGTTGTGGAATCCGTTTCCAAAGACTCGTTATTTTTTATTGGTTGGAATGTGCCGAATCCGGGAATTGCCACGGCATCCATGTCGGTGCAGAAGCTTTCAATAGCTCCAGCTAATGCATTAATTAATGTATCCACACTTTTTTCGTCTAAAGCCATCTTAGTGGCCAAGTCTGTTGTAAACGAATTGTTGTTCATAAATTCAATCTATTAATTGTTCGCCGATAGAATAGCGTGGGCGTTGTTTGACTTCCACAAATATTTTTCCGATATACTCACCTACGATTCCTAATCCAATTAAGATCAGGCTACCTAAAAACCAAACTGAAAGCATCAGTGAAGTCCATCCCGGGATTACATCATGGCCAAAATAGGACAAAAACACGTATATTGACATACCTATATCGACTAATAGTAGGAGCAACCCTACAAAAAATATCATACGAATTGGCCGGGCTGAAAATGAAGTTATTCCATCGATGGAAAAACTTATCATTTTACCCAGAGGATATTTGGAATGTCCTGCCACCCGTTCATGCCGGTCGTATGTCACTATTGCTGTTTTCAGCCCGATTAGTGGCACTATTCCGCGAAGGAATAAGTTGCTTTCTCGGTATTGGCTCAATATGTGTAGCGCACGATTGCTCATAAGCCTATAATCGGCATGGTCGTAAACCGTGTCGAGTCCCATATATTTTTGGAACGAATAAAAACCCCTGGCAGTTGTGCGTTTAAACCACGAATCGGATGCACGGCTCGCCCTAACGCCAAAAACGATTTCAGCACCGTTATTGAATTTTTTCACCATTTCCACTATTGCCTCCGGGTCGTCCTGTAGGTCGGCGTCAATTGATATGGCAGCATCGCAATGATCCATTGCTGTCATCAATCCGGCTAATAATGCATATTGGTGGCCCTGATTATGGGTTAGTGATATGCCTTTTACGTTGCCGGATTCTTGGTGGAGCCGTTTTATGACATCCCATGTGCCATCTGAACTGCCATCGTTGCAGCACAAAATATAGCTGTCGGTTGAGGCAATGCCTTCGCTGCATATCTTGTCAAGTATTGATTGTATGCAACAGATCGAAGCCGGCAGGGCTTCCTCTTCATTGTAGCAAGGGATTACGATGGCAATTCGTGGACGTGGCATAGGGGATATTAATAATTTCGGGCAAATAAGACTCTTTGTTTCGAGGGCTTTCCTGTGAATATACATACACCTGGAGTCGAATCACCATCCAACGGAATGCAACGGATTGTAGCTTTGGTTTCTTCTTTTACTCGTTCTTCGGTTTCAGTCGTTCCGTCCCAATGGGCTAATACGAAGCCTCCTTTTTCTATATATTGTTTGAATTCGTCATATGAATTTGCGACAAACGTATTTTCTTCGAGATGGCGTAATGCTTTTTTATAGATATTATCCTGAATTTCTTCGAGCAAATCTCTAACATGGGCAGCAATACCTTCGCGCGACACTTCACTCTTTTCAAGCGTATCGCGCCGCATAATCTCTATGGTGCCGTTTTCAATGTCGCGGGCACCCAGTGCCAAACGGACAGGAACACCTTTAAGTTCATAATCGGCGAATTTAAATCCAGGGCGACGATTGTCGGCATCGTCGTATTTCACGCTGATTCCCATTTCGCGTAGCTGCATAACGATAGGGTCAACCTCTTTTGAGATAGCCTCGAGCTGCTCGGCATTTTTGTGTATGGGAATTATCACTACCTGTATCGGAGCCAGATGTGGGGGGAGCACCAGGCCATTATCGTCAGAGTGGGTCATAATTAAAGCACCCATCAGACGGGTCGAAACGCCCCAGGAATTTGCCCATACATATTCGGGCTTATTATCTTTGTTGACAAATGTCACATCGAAAGCTTTGGCAAAATTCTGGCCAAGATTGTGACTCGTGCCGGCTTGAAGGGCTTTCCCGTCCTGCATCATAGCTTCGATTGTATACGTGTTGAGTGCGCCGGCAAATCGTTCGTTTGCTGTTTTTACTCCTATGGTCACAGGCATGGCCATATATTCGCGGGCAAATTTAGCATAGATGTTAATCATCTGCACGGTGCGATTTTCAGATTCTTCGGCAGTAGCGTGTGCGCAATGTCCTTCTTGCCAAAGGAACTCGGCCGTGCGTAGGAACATACGGGTTCTCATTTCCCAACGCATCACGTTTGCCCATTGGTTGCACAAAACCGGGAGGTCGCGATAGCTGTGTATCCAATTTTTATATGTGCCCCAAATGATTGTTTCAGATGTTGGACGCACGATAAGCTCTTCTTCAAGGCGAGCTTCCGGATCCACGACTACTCCGTTGCCGTCAGGATCGTTTTTCAGACGGTAATGTGTCACCACCGCGCATTCTTTGGCAAAACCTTCGACATGTTCTGCTTCGCGGCAAAGGAATGATTTTGGAATGAGTAAGGGAAAATATGCATTTTGTACGCCGGTTTCTTTAAACATACGGTCAAGATGATGCTGCATCTTTTCCCATATAGCATAACCGTATGGTTTTATGACCATACAGCCTCTTACTGCTGATTGTTCTGCTAAATCAGCCTTTACAACTAACTCGTTATACCACTGTGAATAGTTTTCTGATCTCTTCGTGAGGTCTTTGAGTTCTTTTGCCATTTGTCTATGTCGTTAATTAGTTTTATATGCAAATTTATAAAATATCGTTGGTATGTACTGAACGCATATTCTATTATTTCAACGTTCCTTGTTTCGCCATCTCAATTAGTTTTGGCCCGGGGATGAAATAGATTTCGAGTCGACGATTTTCGCTGCGATGCATTCTGGTGTCATTGGGAACGATTGGGCGTGAACTACCCATGGCAAATGGTATGATAATCAGGTCTTCGCTTAATACGCCATTATCTATTTCTTCCAGCATTAAATCGTATATCGAATTCATGCGCGTTGTTGACAGATATTCGCAGTATTTGTTTGATCCGGTATTATCAGTATGAATTGCCAGAACAATTTTGTACATAAACGGATCCTTCATTAAATCGATTATTGGTCGGAGTCTTGCTTCGGCATTGTCAACCAGCATCGAATCGTTGGGCATGAACAATTCGTCTGTTGGAATGGTGGCGATAAACACCTCATCTTCACGCATTAAGTCGACTGTGGCAAAATTTGTTATGCTTTCAGCCACTCCTCTTATGTATTTTTTAATTGCCTCCTTCTCAGATTCCGGTATGGCAGGTGTGGCAATATTGGGCTCGAAATCCATATCCATAAATATCTCTTCGCTATAATTTTTCATATAGTCGCTATCTGATGAACCCTGCGATAATGCGGGGATTTGCATAGCGGCCCAAATGAAAATCATGAGCGTTGCAAAGCGATTTATAATATGAGATTTCATATATGTCATTTAATCCGTCGTATGCTTTTGTTATATGCCGTCCTCCAATGTTGCTTCATATGCAATTTCGGCTTTGATGAGGGATTCAATATGCTCAATGCGCATTGTTGAGCTTTTGTCCTTCTTTATCATTCGTTTTGAATATTCAATCAAGTCGTCGAGCAATGCCTCCTCATCAATGTCTTCGTCTGCGTCAATGTCGAGCAATCCGTTTTCTTCGTAAAAGTCCCACACCATATCTATTATGTTAAGATACTCATCATCGTCATATAAGCCGGCTACATCTTGTGGTAGGCTGCTTCTCATATATTCGATTGCTTTACTCTCGTCAAATTCCATGTTTTTATAGTTCAGTTATGCCTTGGGGAAGATTCATAAATAATATTTTGTTGTCAAAATCGATTTCTGTGATGAATTCGTCGACTATCGGAATGTACATCGTATTATTTCCCGGAGTCTGGAGTATGAACAACATATTCTGGGTCGAATCTTCGATGTCGGTTATGGTTCCTATTTTATTGTCATTTTCAACAATTTTGAATCCTATGAAATCTGATGCATAAAATCCGTCATTGTCGTCCTCGTCTTCTACGTCTGTGGCCAATGCATATATTGGCTTGTTGGATAGCGATTGAGCTGAGATTTCGTTGTCTATGCCATCAATCGTCATCAATACCGTCTCAGCGGTTTTAGGCCGAATGTCGTTTATGAAAAACGGCACAAAAATCCCATCGATGTCGGTTATGATGCATCTTAAGTCAGCGAGTTCTAAGTCGATATCAATGGTGGCCGATATTTCGCCTTTTATTCCGTGGGGCTTATTGAACTTGCCGATGGGCCTTATTTGGTCAATGGTTATCACAATTATGGAAACGAGGTTTATTTTTTCTTTTTCTTTTTGCCGTTTGCCGGAACTGGAGCTTCTTTGAATTCATGAAGCCGCATTTGCGCGGAATCGATGCGTATCACGCCGTTTGATAGTTCGTATAAATCCTTGAACACCTTTACGTCGTCAACGCCATCCTTATTCACTGCCAGCATCAGCTTTTTCATGTGGTTGGCAATAAGCCGTATCAGGGCAGTTCGTTCTTCGCCTTCAGGCATGTCGACTGCACTTTGAATGGCCCATTCGATTGATTTGCCGTAATGGCGATAGCGAATTGACTGTGAAGTGTAGGGGACACGCTCTGATTTTGACAACAGGCTGTCTGGTTTTATTACTTCGAACGGGTAATCGATGTCGAGCTGAAAGTTCGACATAATGGCTAAATGATCCCAGAGTTTATGCTTATAATCGTCCACGTCGCGTAGCTCTGGGAATAAATTTCCCATAGTGGCGATGATTGACCTCGCGCAGATATTCCGTTCTTCTCTATCAGCGATTGTCATACAATGGTCAACCATTCGCTGTATATTTCGTCCGTATTCCGGAAGTACCAGTTTCTTTAGCTGAGTATTGTAACTTAACATACTTAAGTAAAATTTCCTCAAAGTTACGCAATTTCCCACTATATAAAAAAGAAATCTCGTCGACTACACTGGGTAAGTCGGCGAGATTTAAGTATTTTTATATAATGTGACGATTTGTAATCACATATTCATGCCACCATCCACCTGGATGACTTGGCCAGTTACGTAGCTCGACATATCCGAAGCGAGGAATGTGGCTACATTGGCGATGTCCTCGGTTTGACCGGCACGGCGCAAAGGAATTTTCTGAGCCCATTCAGCGCGAACGTTTTCTGGCAATGCGGCTGTCATAGCTGTTTCGATGAAACCCGGAGCTATGGCATTGGCGCGAATTCCTCGAGAGCCAACTTCCTGTGCGATACTTTTGGCTAAAGCAATAAGGCCAGCTTTAGATGCGGCGTAGTTCGATTGCCCGGCATTGCCATGCACGCCAACAACCGAAGCCATATTGATTATGCTGCCTTTGCGCTGGCGCATCATAATGGGGAGTACGGCGTGAATAAAATTGAATGCGCTTTTCAGGTTTACGTTGATTACGGCATCCCACTGTTGTTCGGTCATTCGCATCATTAGGCCGTCTTTGGTTATGCCGGCATTGTTGACGAGGATATCAATGCTGCCAAAATCTTCCTTAACTTGTTCAACAACTTGTTTGGTCTGTTCAAAATCGGCGGCATTTGAAGCATATCCTTTCGATTTCACTCCATAAGCAGCTATTTCGGCTTCTGTTTCTTTACCATTTTCGTCAATTACAAGATCAGTGAATGCCACGTTGGCACCTTCCTGGGCGAATTTCAAGGCAAGTGCTTTGCCAATACCACGGGCCGCACCGGTTATAAGGGCGGTTTTTCCTTCGAGTAATTTCATAATGTAATATTTTATAAATATAAAGTTGTCAGATTTCTATCATAAAG
>CAZRJT010000098.1:0-7366 GCA_964600585.1 uncultured Bacteroides sp. | reverse complement strand
CTGCATTTGGCGCATCGCTATCGAAATCGAGGAATTTTGCCAACTGTTTCTTTATGGCCTCCTGATTGTGACGCAACGTTTCTTCGTCGAGAAGTTTACGCTCCTGACTCTTCATCGAGGGATCGCCAATCATACCGGTGGCACCGCCTACCAATGCAATGGGTTTGTGTCCCGAGCGCTGGAAGTGCTTCAGAATCATCACCCCCACCAAATGGCCTATATGCAAGCTATCGGCCGTCGGGTCAATGCCCAGATAGGCCGTAGTCATTTCCTTTTTCAATTGTTCTTCTGTGCCGGGCATCATCTGATGTATCATGCCGCGCCAGGTCAGTTCTTCTATGAAGTTCATCGATTCAATTTAATGTGTGACATATCTCTATAACTTGTGCAAAGTTACTTATTAAATTCCGTATTATGAAATAGTCAGGTCAATGTTTTGGCGAAAGTCACACACTCGGGCACGTCGGCCGCCTGGTGGGTTACGTAAATCAGCG
Source organism: uncultured Bacteroides sp. (assembly GCA_964600585.1). GTDB lineage: Bacteria > Bacteroidota > Bacteroidia > Bacteroidales > Muribaculaceae > Paramuribaculum. Next base: position 6,872 of record CAZRJT010000098.1, on the reverse strand, counting down.
TCGTGGCATATCGGCGAGTCATATTGTTTACAATCGCCTTCACCGCTTTTTTGCGAGCCGCATCCAAGCCATGCAGAGGCTCGTCGAGTATGAGCACTTCGGGACTTTTCAAAAATGTACGCGCCAGCAGAACCAACCTCTGCTCGCCAGCCGAAAGCATGTTGAACCGTCGCTCCGACAAATTCGCCATATGCAGCATACCGAGCCAGCACATAGCCCGATGCTCCTGCTCGGGGGTTATGCGCAAGTACATTCCCGTAACGTCATTCAGCCCTGATGCGACAACATCCACCACACGGCTACCACCACGCCCGAAATACAGATGCATCTCCGGCGACACATATCCTATGCGGCGTTTCACATCCCATATACTCTCTCCCGACCCCCGTCGATGGCCAAAAATGGTCACTTTATTAGAGTAGACTTGCGGATTATCGGCATAAATCAGACTTAACAAAGTTGATTTTCCCGAACCATTACGTCCGGCCAAAGCCCAGCACTCCCCTCGCCTAACCGTCCAATTCACATCTGTAAGTATCCGTCGGGCGCCATACGAAACATTGCAATGTTCAAGGCTGAAAGCTTCACTCCCTGGCTTAGGCTCGGACTGTTGAGCATTTTGCCCGACTCCGACCACAGACAGTATCTTGTCAACATCGACGGCATAGTCAAACAACGGCTCGCACGCACATTTAATCTGCTCCAACGACATAGCTCGACAATCCACAAGCCGCTCCAGCGTAAGATCACGCATCGTCAACATAAAATCAGCGAATACAGGCACATCGGCCGGATCGCATACCAGCAGCATCAAAGATGTGCCTTTACATACCACCTCCTTAAATGCATCATCGAGCGCAACGCGCGAACTCGCATCCAGACCTATGTATGGATTGTCTAAAATCAACAAATCGGGCTTATCAATCAAGCTATTTATCAGCAACAATTTACGCAATTCGCCACTTGACAGATAATTCACCCTCTTATCGAGCACATCGGTCAGCCCGAGCCGTCCGCTCATATCACGCCACACATCGCAATTCACTTTCACGCCCATAAGTTCGGCCACCGTCGGTATATCATCGTTCATCGACGACTCGAAGCGTTGCTGATAATATTTCGTATTGAATCCGGCAAGAGAATGGATGTCATTGAATTCCATATACTTCACATTCAACCTTCCCCTGGGTGATTTAATATCATTGGTCGATATGTTCCAACCTTTCTCCAATATCCGGCCCAAGGTAGTCTTCCCGGCTCCATTTGGGCCCACAACTACGGTCGTACCGGCATATATATTCACCATATCCGGATTATCAATAGACACTCCGATATAACGTAACGTTTTGCTGTTCAGTGAAACCAACGCATTCATCATAATTTTTCCATTAATCGATTCATAAGCATGATTCATCCGCCATACGAATGTAGAGAGGCCATATAATTTACGCCAAAGTAGGTCATCAACAACGCCAACATCGAAAGAATGATATAGACGAACAAATTACGCGGCGACTTAAACCACCTGATGTTTCGATGCAGTGGAATGGCATACACCATCAGCGTTATGAGTGCCCACACCTCTTTCGGATCCCATCCCCAATATCTCCCCCAGGCAGTCGAAGCCCATATTGCTCCAGTCATTATTCCGAGACAGAGCAACATCACTCCGGGCATAAGAGCCGAACGTATCATCTCAACAGCCCGGCGATAATTGGACGGCATGAAAAATGCGGCGATAGCGGCAATACAAGTCGTACCGAGCAACGCATATGACGCAATAACCAACCCTACATGCAACGTGAGCCAAGGTGATGCCAATGCCGGTGGCAACTGCGTGATATCAGTGCGCACCAACGTCGCAAGCAACCCCACCGTCCCGGCAAAAATCATTCCTAGCGCAAATGTCAGCTTTGAGACCCGGAATTCCAAAACGGCTCCACACACCAACAGAATCGACAGCAGCATCAGCGTGCCACCGGTAGAGTCAACCGGCATATGCCCGACAATAATCCAACGCATAACGTATCCTGCAAGCTGTATTAGTCCAATTACGACCGCCACCCATAGCCACGCCACAGAGACAGATTGGCTAACGACACAACACAAAAGCATTGTTATTCCGACCAAAAACGCCAATATAAAGAAGATTTTATGCAACTCAATCCGATTATACGCCAACTCTACGTCGATGGCCATAGCCGATATGGCACAATCATCATCGCTAACGAATTGCACCAATTCTCCCGAACGCAATGCCTTCACCAGCTCCATTTTCTCATCCAAAGACTTCACCGCTTTCCTAAACGCCAAATCACCCACACCATACAGTTCGTCTAATTTACAAACCGAGCCATTATGCAAATCACCCCACGAAGCATATTGTCCATCGATTTCCAGGCTATCCATCAGCTCCTTATGCAATGGGCCGATGTATGGCAATTCATTTGACTCCACACTTCCCTCATATACAAAAAGAAGCAGAGATTCGGGCGTATAGCCCTCTGGCACGTAGCCCTCCGACATTTTATCCACGAACTCAACCGCCGGAGTGTTCAATGGAGCCACTCGACCGTTATATATTACCGGCATTCGCGACTCATCGACCAAATTCGAGCCCAAAACACCCATCGCATTTCCAACCGATAACGCAACAATCACTATGACACCGCGCCCGCGGCGGCCTAAAAAACTCCGCTTCGTGAATAATAGCGAAAGCGATGCGACGACAAACATCATCATTGCAATTGCCATAATGATTTCGCCAAAATAATCATAACGCACTCCTATCATAGTTCGGTCGTCATTCTCAGGCAAAGATTTAAGAAACAGCGTATATCCACCGCTTTTTACTACTCGGTTAGTCGACAGCAATTCCTCGATTCCGTTGACGGCCAATGCCACTTCACACCCCCTCATCAAACGCCCTCCAGGATAATAAGTCCGACCAATCGATTTCAATTCCACCTCAAACGGCAGCATATCGACAAACGAATCATCGTCTACGAATTCATACGTTTTCTGTCCCGGATACAACATCACGAATCCGGTACGTGCAAAGCGCTCAGACACGATGCCTGCCAACAAAAAAAGTACAAACGACAGATGCAAAACAAAAATCTTCCACCGATACCACATACGGCGTACGACAATCACGCCAAGCAAACCGATATCGACTATCGCCAGAAGCGCCAGAAACGCAGGTGAATCATAACTATTCGCGTCGCCAAAAAACGACAGAAATGCCAACGTAAAAATCAAACCTACGTATGCCGACCAACATATCACGCTAATACGGCGCATATTCCACGGTCGAAGATTCCACTATCGCCATACACTCCATCTCTATCAGCCAACCAGGCCGACACACCGGAGCCTCCACTATAACCAACGGATAATTCAAAAATCGTTCGCGCATCATCTTCTCCACTATGGCATAGTCGGCCATATCGCGCAGATACACAATTATATGGGCAACATCGTCCCACGTTCCGCCTGCTTCGTGCAATAAAGCTTCTACATTTCCAAGCATCCGGATAGCCTGCTTCTCAACATCGCCGCCATGAACAATCTGTCCCTTGTTGTCTATACTTGCCGTGCCGGATATCAGAATGTGGCGTCTGTCGCCATATTCGATGGTGCATCCGCGCTCGAATGCCACGCCATATTCATAAGTGGGATTCATACGATCCTTTGCGTATAAATAAGCCACCTGCTTCTGAGCCAGCCCTTTTATGGCATATGCGTCCATCGTCACATAGCACTCAGAATCGGCATTTATCCCCCCGATGCCCGTACTGGCTATGAAATGAGATTCGGGGCTAAGACCAAACTTATCAAACACCTTGTTCCTACCGGCGACTACTCCTGCATAATTTCGGTCGACATCCCTGACAAAAAACCATGTACGCACGCAATTGTCGAACAGACTACAACCATTTTCGGCAAGCATATCGGCATATTTTCCAAGTAACGATTGAGTAGCATCCAACGTCTCATTGGTCCTTTCAGCCATCCCGGCCACCCAAAAATGTTCATATCCGCTATGACGCACCTTTGTGACCTTCGAAACATTTTCAATTTCCACACCCGACACAGCATAAATCCATAAGGCCACCTTCGTACCATCGAGTGGAGACTGTCCTATCACTGACAAGCAGCAATCACCTGAGTTTTCAACAGCATATGTCTGATTAGCCGGATCGCTTAAAAAATATCGCTTGAAAACAGGAACCACTTCGCATCCAAGGTGTGACAACACTTCTTCAGCGGCAGCATCTATATCTTTCAGCTGACCGACGAATGCTTCCATCCTATCAGTCAAACGTATAATTATATGATATTCCGACACTCCGTTCTCCGGTTCAAACGAAGAAATGTCAGCGATCGCATTATGATGCTCAAATATAATTGTAGAATGATTCATTTTTATGTCTTAGAACAAACAACTGTCTGAGTGCAAATTTACATATTTAATTTCAAATAAAACACAGAGACTGCCCCGCATAAAGCTGTGTTACAGCAAAAGCAGGGCAGTCATATCATACGAGTTCAATCCAAATCGCATAAAAGACACGCACTTACGACTCCTTCGGTCCTGGCGCCGCAATACGCAAGGATTCGATATTTTGCCCCGAAGGACTATTGTAGAGCTTCAGTCCGAAATCGCCACAAGCCACAGCTACGTGTTCGAATATCTGGCTTTGAACTGCTTCGTATGCCGTCCAGGCAGTCGTCGTGTAGCAATATATCTGCAAAGGCATACCCTCGCCCGTCGGCACCATAATGCGCACCAATATTTGCTGATCGGTGCCAATCAATGGATGGTTCAACAGATACTGGCACATATACGCCCTGAACAAACCAAGGTTTGTCTCTATCGTACCATTCACCGTTGCCAATCCAGGATCGTAATCATTCTTTCCGGAGCTCTTAAGCTTGTTCACATAATTCGCTATTTCAGGATATTTAGCCGTGATGCTTCCAAGCAACGTTTCATCGCACGGCTTTATCGAATCATTGTCAAAAATCACCGAACGGCTTATCAAACGATAACCGCTGTCGCTCATGCCTCGCCAATTCTGAAACGAAGTAGACACCAATGTATACGGAGGCAGAGTGACAATCGTATTGTCCCAGTTCTGAACCTTGACAGCCGTCAACGACACATCGACAACAATGCCGTTAGCTATGGTCGAAGGCACGACAATCCAGTCACCAACCCTCAACATATCGTTTTGCGACAGCTGAATGCCCGCGACAAATCCAAGTATACTGTCTTTAAAAATCAACATCAAAGCAGCTGCAAACGCACCGAGTCCGGTAAGGAGTACGGCCGGCGATTTATCCAAAATCACCGATACGCTTACAATTGCCACTATTATCCACACCACACCTTTGGCCACATTCAGAATGCCGTTAAGCGGCAGATTCTTCGTATTTTCCTGTTGGTCATAACGAGTCCAAATAAAAGTAAGCACGGCATTTATGGCAATGGCAATCACAATGACCGTATAGACTTGCAACACCACCTCAATAATATGAAGCAAACGCGACGTTTCCTCGAAAGCGAACGGTATAAGTCCCAGAATCACCAATGGAGGAATCACATGACTACAATGAGTCAGCACGCGCTGATCAATTAGGCTTCGGCTAATCTCCGAATCGTGCAGAGCCACCCATTTACGCGACACGAACAGAATGATTTTACGTATGACCCAGCCCAAGGCCAGAGCCACGCCAACTATCACACCAACATATATCACCTCTTCCGTGGTGTGGTCGGATTCAAGTCCAATAGAACCAAGAAAACCGTCGATATGAGTCAAAAGCCATGCAGCCACTTTGTGCGACGGAATTATTTGTGCTAACATATTATTGAAATTTAAATAAACAGTAAAACGTTTGATGCCCCGGCATGGGTACACACTCAATACTATAACGCCCCACTGTCATTTAAAGTTTCAAACAGTAAGTTCAATGTCGTTTTCCTTAGCCATACGCCTCATATTCAATATGGCATATCTCATTCGTCCAAGAGCCGTATTTATGCTAACATCCGTAGCATCCGCTATTTCCTTGAATGACATATCGCGATAATAGCGCATCTCCAGCACTTCGCGCTGATTTTCGGGCAGAGCAGCCACCAGACGCTTCACATCGTCGGTTATCTGATTCGCGGACATCACGTCCTCCACATTTTCCTCATAGAGTTCTTTGCGATTCAACACCGCCCCGTCAAAAGCATCGGCAAACACCAAATTGCTCGAGCTCGCCTGCCTGTAATAGTCAATTATCAGATTGTGGGAAATCCTACATATCCAAGACAAAAATCGGCCTGAATAAACATACCGTCCCTGCTTCAACGTCACAATGGCTTTTATGAACGACTCCTGAAACAAATCATCGGCAACAGCCTTTTGCTTCACGATAGAATATATATATGAATAAACCCGATCCTGGTGACGTTTCAACAACAGATCGAAAGCTTCGTTTTTGCCATTAACATAAAGTGCCACTAACTCGTCGTCGGACAACTTCGATAAACAATGCATATTTTTCTACTTTTTAAAATTGGAGTAGAGATGTTTCGATAGGCAAGATCAGATTTTAATGGTTTATACTACTTTTTTATTATGGGCATAGCATCAGTCGCTACATAGCCAATCGCAAAGTTACAAATTAATTTTATATTTACCTACATTTCATCACAAAAAAAATCAATTTTCCATTTTATCAAAAAAAATCGTTCAAACATTTTGGCGGTACAAAAATTATGTCTACCTTTGCATCGCAATCGCGAAAAACGCCCTTGCAACCAACGCGAAAATAGCTCAGTTGGTAGAGCACAACCTTGCCAAGGTTGGGGTCGC
>CAZRJT010000097.1:0-7380 GCA_964600585.1 uncultured Bacteroides sp. | reverse complement strand
TGAACAGGGGCCGTGGGCGCAACCGGGCGTATTTTGCGGTGGAACGGGCGTGTGAAGTCATAGGTCAGAAGTCAGAGGAATTAAGTTAGAGATTAGGTGGACGGGGCCGTGTGGCTCCGACGGGTGCAAAGGTAAAACGGGAGATGCGGGGGAAACGGGCGAATTTTCCCTTTTCGGGATTTTTTACGTAGGATGTGGTTATGAAGGCGTTGGTGAGGAGGGAGCCGGAGGGTTATGCGTGGGAGGGTTTACGGGCTTCGACTATCATAGTTTCGAATTCATTTGCCCAGGGTTCGATGCTTTGCCCGTGACGCTCCAGATTTTGCAACGGCAAATGCCGACTTTTACCGACAGAGCTAAACGACACTTCTTCGAATCCGGCATTGCGGAGCATGGAGCCAAGGGTGGAGCGCGTGTAAATCATACGGTGGCCCCAGAAGTGCATAAAATTGTTGATGACGATGTTGGCCAAATCGTGAGTCGAATATGGCTCGGCGAGAACGTAGGGGGAGAAAGATGATAGGCTCCATTCAATGTACCGGCGATTCAGCGGATTATGATTGTCGGTGTAGAGGGACAACAACGACTCGAACGATGGCGTGGCGATGCGTATGATTCCGCCGGGGCGCAGAGTGCGGTATGATTCGCGAAGCATACACCGTGCGCCCTTGTAGTCGAGGTGTTCGATGAGGTGTTCGGAATACACGAAGTCGAATGAATCGGACTTGAACGGGAACGGCCTCGAAGCATCCATGTACATGACGCTGTCATCACCGGGGTCGATGTCGACATTCAACCATCCGTCCATGGGATGGGGCCCACAGCCGATGTTGAGCTTCACCGGGTCGGCGACTGGAGCGGAAGAGCCGGAAACGTCCAAAACCGACGGAGAGAGGTTGTTGTATCTGCGGTGCGAAAGGATGTCATCGGCCGATGAATAGCGAGTGCTACGCAAGATGCTGAAAGCTTTAGACTTCTGGATTTCGGAGCTGTTGCGCCCGTTGATGTCGCGCGGATGCGTGAGGTGGAACAGAGGCCCGTCGATGCGCTCCATGCGGAGCCCAAGGGCCTTCCACTTTTCTATGCGGTTCCAATCCTCGGGGCCCCAGCCATAGAAAGCTTCGTCTTCGCCCATAGCCTTGAGGAAGGCATCGCGACTGATCATGAACGCTCCACCACCCATGTCGGTGCCGTAAGGGAGGAGCATTTTAGAGCGATTTTCGACGAGAACGCGCAAATCGTTATGCTTCAGGAAGACGTCGCGTATAATCGTGGTGGTGTCGAAAAAATATCCGTTGTAGGGGAAAGCGATGTCAGCCCGCCCAAGGCGCAGAGCCTCGGCGGCCTTATCAATCTGGCCCGGCAGAAGAATGGCATCGGCATCCCAGACGGCGAGAATGGGCGTGTAAGCCCTGGCGGCAAGCATGTTGATGTAACGCGTGCGGTGGAATATGGGGTCGTCGTCGGACACGAACGTATAGCCTACACCGTCAGGAAGCATGCGCTGAAGCACGCCATTGTTGCGCGGCGCGGCTTCAAGCACATAAACGTTGGTGTTGAACCGTGAAACGATGCAGTCGACTGCGGCCAAAAGATTCTCGAGCCTCACCACTGAATCGATGCGCACCGGAAAGAGAAACGAAACATCCGTCAAATCATACATACAGGCAACTATCGGAGTTTAAGCGTGAGCAAATGGTGTTCGTAGAGCGCGGCGAGCCGTCCATCGAGGCCGTGGAACTCTTCGTCGGCCGAATAACGCCCCTCGGAACCGGCAGTGAACAGGCGCGACGATTCGAGACTCGAGCGCAACACCCGGGCCGGAACGTCGATGCGGAAACGGCGGGGAAGATTGCGCAACATGAAGCATAGGCCTGCGAGACCGGCCGTGAGGGAGATCTCGTTGGGAGCGATCTCACAATTCACAATACGCTCCACGTCGATGCCTCGGCGGAGCGTGTCGATGTAGCTGTACCAACAGGGCGTGAGGCCGACATTGGAGCTCAGGCAGGCCAGAGCGGAGTAGAGCGCCAGGCGATTATAACCCATAAACGGCATCTGGCCCAGAATCAACGCGCCGCATTCGTCAAGTATGTGGAGCATACGTTGACGGCACTCCTCAACGCGCATGCCCAAAGCGATGGCGACAATGAATTTGACCAGCTTATAGGACGTGACCGACGGTGGCAACGGCTCGGCGAAGAAATCGCGGCTGACGGAAAAGTAGACCGAATCGACGATGCGCGCCAACAGGCGAGTGCGTATCTCGCGCTCCACCGGCGGAAGCTCGGTGGAGGTGATGCGTATGGCCGTGTAGACGGCCACATCGAGCAACGTGCTCTCATATTCGCGAACCTTTTCGGCCTTGGGATTGTCGAGGTGGTTCATGACGTTGCGATAGATGGTATCGTCAATATGGCGCAACACATCGTTGAGCGAACCGGCAATGGCCCCACGGCGATGGAGCAGGGTCATGGCAAGAGCAATGCCGGTGATGCCGACAGGGATTTCGAGGCGCAACCGTCCCGACATGGACAGGTCGAGGCCGGACAACAGGTCGGAGGCCAAATCGAAATAGCGTTGGTCGGCAGTGGAGCGATACATTTCGCAGGCGCAGAGGGCCACGCCGACAGTGCCGTTTTTCAGAAACGGGTTGTCGGAGCTGAGGGCGTAGTCGGCTTCGGCTTTGATTATGTCGAATGCGTCAAACGTCATAATTTGATTTGTCGTAACCAACATTGAAGTTTTTATTGATCTCGAAACGGTGGCGGTATCTATTAAAATAGAAAATCACAGTTATGCCAAAATTTGCCTGATAACGACGCGTTAAAGCTTCATAACAATAGTTGGTGCCCCATCTGTTAGTATTGCGGTTTCTGTGGGTTGATATGAAATCACTAGCATGGAGACTGATATTCCATTTTTCATTAGGATCTAAATATCGACTTAAACTAATATCATAGGAGCAGTAACCATTAACTTTGCCTTGCAACAGTTTCATAGGAGTGACATACGACCCTTCGACATAGAGACTTATGTCGAGGGGCAAATTGTAACTTAGATTGCCTCTAAGCTTACCCCAAAAACCGGCCGACCGCCCAAGCATGGGGGAACGAACGTCGCTATATTCCACTGTTCCGTTTACATTCAGATAAAACCCACGCCACGATCTATTTGCAGACGCAAACAGACTTATGACGTTTCGCTTGCCAATGTTACCATAGGTGGTGTGAAGAATACCGTCTTTAACAAATCTATAATAACCTAAAAGATCAGTAGTATAGGAGTCGGAGAGTTGGACCCTCGAAGCCATCTTGCCGATATTAAAATACAACGAAAAAGACAGGTTATGAATGTTTTCAGGCTTTAAATTCATATTACCATAATCATTCATCCCCGGAGTGAGATTATTAATATGCGGATTCGACGCTGAATATGATGGGAACAACTGACGCGCTGAATATGAGAATGATGCATCGTTAAAATTTGGTATGGACAGATTCAGATAAGGCGTAAGTTTAATGGAGGTCTCAGATTGTCGATTATGAGCTTGCGTGGTTGAGACATAATTTAATTTATTGTTACGGCAAAGCAAATTTCCACCAATAGACACCTTTATCGGTTTAAACCAATATGTATAATATAGCGATGTGCTCAAATAATGTTGCAACTGTTCGAATGCGTAATCGTCGTCAGCTTTGGAAGGGGCAAAATGCATCGGATGTATGAATGTGTCGATTTGATCGTTAATGGTTTTTTGGCGATTATTGTAGTAGGTTACAGAAGCTGACAGATATTGCCGTGAAGCAAGCCAATATCCATAGTCGGTCTGCAATATATGATATGTCTGCATGTACTGCCGATCGCTCACATAGTCAAACAGCATGGCTGACGCATTGCCAAAATTTGATTTATCAATAATTTGCAGACCCGTATATGTTTGGTTCGTAGAATAACCACTATTCAAGTTATACATATTGTAAGATACATTTAACATTCCTTTTTCACCTTTCGTGCCTAAATCCCGACGGTAGCGTACGTATAAATCATGATCGCTGTTATCGTTGCGTTTGGTAAAACTATCGACTGAATAACTTGCAATGGTGTCGGAACGAGCACCAAATATCGAGCCAAAGCAAGAGCCGTGGGATTTATTGTCCCCATAGTACATAAAAAGGCCACGGTAACGAAATTCGAGCGTAGACTTATCATCGACATTATATGCTACCGTTGGCTCTATTCTAAATCCGTTTGACTTCGCCTCCCAATAGCGGCCGGTCCGATAGAATCGTCCTATCGTTTCAAATGAGTTAAAAGCCAAGTTATTCTCATATTTTGATGCATGGCTATCATAATGATTAAATATTCCTACGTTAAGTTCAAGCATTGTACGAGCGGTGCGCCCCTGCAATGTTATGGCATTATGAGCGGTACGATCTGATAATTCAGAAACAACATGGCCCTTGAATCCGATCAAACGCCTTTTTGCTACTACATTCACTTCAACTGCATCCTGACCATTAAGCGTAGTGTCACTGACTTCTATCCGCTTCAAATATTTTGCAGGCAGAAAACGCATAAATTCTCCCGCATCTACTTTCATAGTATAATCGCGAGCTCCATTAAGACGAAAAACGATTTGTCCCCTTTCGGCCAATATATCCCCTCTTAATGTATACAATGTTGGTGTGGCCCTAATTGCATCGAGCCCGTTTCCGTGCTGGATACTTGAGTCGTTTTCGGCATTGTAGATTATCTTTCCGTTTTCGCGCTTGTAGACGGAGGTGACGGCATCTAAACGCGTGTTTTGAGAAAAAAATATGGTGTCGGGAAGCTCACCAATCGTGGATTCCTGAATGTCAAGAGGAGAATATCCAACACGGGAGATGGCAATATTACGAACCGGAGTGTCAAGCGCAACATCAAGCGATACGACACCAGTTGAATCGCTGAATGTAGAGAAGTTTCCCCATGATCCGTCGTAATATACGTAACCCCTAATATGTACAAACTCCAGTGGCTCCTTTGTCAATTTATCGCAGAAGTAAATCCGCTTTTCAGCAACGGAATAGAATGTGGACAATATAACATAAAGGAAGAAGAACGTTGTCTTCTTCCTCCTGTTCAGAAGATTTGTCATAATTTTTTACGTGGTATAAAATTTATGATATGGTGCGGGTGCCTTTGGACATCGAGGATCGGGATAGTCCCAATTGTCCATTCCATAAGCCATAAGGATGGTTTTCCAACATACGCCTTCATTTTTACGACACGCGTCAGCCGACTCACATTGACCGCACACGCTATCGGATTGAGACTTCAGAGGCATATTGAAGAGGGATAGAGCTTTATCGGAGTTCCAGATTTCTTTAAGGGTGTTTTTGCGAATATTACCAATGATAAATGCAGGATGGTCGTAAAGCTCCTCGCAGATGGTGACATCGCCATTAGGCAGGATGACTACACCGCGAGTGTTGCCAGTGCAGATTGCCCTGGAGTTGAACTTTTCTTGACTTTTACAAGCGTAGACATCTTCGGAGTCAAATCCAGAGCTTCTAATATCCAATGAGTCATAGTGTGTTTGAAGACTATGAATGTATTCAGTGATTTCTTCGGATTTGGCCGTCGACAATGCAATATCCGTATAGCCGGGACGATACAGCGAATATCCGCACATATTAAATCGAACCAACTTAACTGCGCTGAAAGAAGACGCGAAATCAAGCAATTTGCGAATTTCTGTATAATCAGAATTATGCTTTGTCAAAACTACATTGATGTTAGTGGGTAGTCCAATCTCAGACAAATGCTCAAGAGACTTGCGCAGACTATCGATGTATCCGACAGGAGATTTAACCATTTCGCGGGAGATGTCGGGGTTGACGGTGTCCAAAGAAATCTGGACACGCTTTATACCGAGCTGCTGAATATAATCGGCCATATCGGGTGTGATAGGCATTTTGGTGGAAACAAGCGGTTTGTAACCGTTGTCGACAAGCTCCTTAAGGATGTCCTTGATGTGAGGATGCAACAGAACTTCGCCTCCATTGATGTCAACACTGAGAGCGCCATCGGCTTTTGCCTGACGAATGAAACCAAGTATTTCGTCCTTCGACATCATAGACTTGTCGGCAAGATTGCGATTGGCATAGCAGTAACAGCAATCGACATAACAACGCATAGTAAGCTCCATATTTATGCTTACAGGATAAGCGAGTCGAATTGTGCCATAATCAGGCGTGCCAAGGAATTTGAAATCGGACGGTTCATAATAAACATCACGCTCAAGAGGGGAATTGTCGCCGATTGTCAGCAAAGTATGCTGCGGAAACGAGACAACAGAACCATCCTTTTTTCGCGAAGCTGCCCATTGGACATTATCGGTAAATGGGGAAATAATAGCCTTAATCTTCTCAGGTGACAGATTGAAAAATTCTGCACAACGGGCGATTTCGGTCTCAGCATCTTCACGGCCCTTGAAGAAAGACAAAAGCATAGCCTGATAGGGGTGAATGTAAGAGAACCATTCTCTTACACCCCAATCAGACTCATTTTGACTAAGAATAATTACACGATTACCATCCTGCCTGAGAAGATATGCAGGATTTAATATAATCCTTGGCATAGTCATTATATAAATTAGGATTTATTATTCAAATCCTTGCGTGTTTCGAGACATCCGGATTTACATCCATCTTTACATCCCTCCATACAGACATCGTCTTTATGGCCCGGCTTGCAACTATCCTTACATCCCACAGAGCATGATCCACTAAATCCAACACAAGATGTTGCGATATATCCTAAAAGCATAGAATCCGAATCGACCAATGCGTCCAGGACTTCGTTCTGGTCGGCATCTAATTGTATAGTGCCTACTTTAATCTTATCCATAATTTTGAATTAAATTGAGAAAAAACTAAACGGTTGGTGTTGTTGGACTTGGCGGCAATGTATCTGGACCCTTATAGGAGCCTTTACAACCATCTAAACATCCCGGTTTGCAAGATTCAATACATCCCTTATCTTTGTAGCCATCCTTACATGCAACTTTACAACCATCGCCACACGACCCACTTCCGCCCGTGCAATAAGCATCGATATCTATATCTTCAGAAGGCTCGCCTGACTCTAATGCATCGAGGACTTCGTCTTCAGATGCGTTGATTTTGCTCTTTTCCATAATTGTAAGTAATTTAAATGATTTTTCGCAAAGATAAGGATTATTGCGAGACTTGCAATAGGGTGTGTCGCAATTTAATATAATTTAACTTAAAAATGCATTGTGATGGCAATGCGCGGTGAGTCAGGGAGATGCGGCAGCGAAGTGCATAGGCGTGGGTGAGGATGAAGCCGGCAGGCTCGATGCTTTGCCCGTGA
>CAZRJT010000096.1:0-7797 GCA_964600585.1 uncultured Bacteroides sp. | reverse complement strand
ATGGGTTATTGCGGAGCGCCTGACATCGAAGCTCTCCACAATGCTAAGTTCACGCGCATCACTAATGCCGGTGTGGCCGAAAGCCATCCGCATGACGTGGCCATCACAAGCGAAGCTCCCAATTACAGCGCCTCACACCAATGATTTTGATTTATGAAGCATAAAGCCATAGCCCTGATAGCGGTTCTATGTGCATTTGTGCCTTGCATATACGCGTCTTTGCCGGATGAGGCAAAGGCGCGTAATGTTATTGGAGCTCACCAGGAAGCCGTGTTGCTCACTGTTGCCGGAAGGTCTGTGACCTTGTCGGAGTTTGAGCATGCTTATCGAAAGCAGCGTTCAGATTCGCTTGAAAGCGTTGATTCGTTTCTTGAGCGATTCATTCTGTATAAACGCAAAGTGGCCGATGCAGAAGCCATGCGCCTTGACACGCTTCCGGCGTTTATAGATGAATTTGCAAGATACAAAAAGTATTATGCCGAGAGATACGTTCTCGAGCCGTCGGTGCTTGATAGTCTGGTCAAAGAGGTTTATTGTCGTGATGTTTACGATTTGGATGTCAGTCATATAATGCTTCCTGCCGAACCATTGTCGCAGCAGTTGGTTCGTGCCGACAGCATAAGGCGGGCTATCGTTGAAGGAGCCGATTTCGCCGAAATGGCATTGCGTTGTTCGGTCGATCCGGCAGTCGTTCAGAACTTCGGTCGTCTTGGTTGGTTGCCCGACAATGTCTATCCTCAGGAGTTTGTTGATGCGGCCTATTCGTTAGCCGAAGGAGAATGCTCATCGCCGGTGGTTACCTCCTACGGAATACATATAATCAAGGTAAATCGCCGCGAACCGTCGCAAGGCAAAGTGCGTGGGCGTCTGTTGTCAAAGAGGGTTGATTCCACAGCATCAGCTGTGGAATTCCAACGTGTTTATGATGAGTTTGATGCCATAAGACGGCAATTGGAGCAAGGTGCCGATTTCGATTCTTTGGCAGCCGTTATACACGATGGTGAGAAACTCTATGGAGATGGTCGGATTGACTGGCTCGGACGCGGCACATTGCTGCCCGACATTGAAAATGTGATTCTGCCGATGGATTCGGCTCAAGTGTCCCCGGTCATCCGTTCGCCGCTTGGACTTCACATATTTATTTGCGACGGGCATCGCCGACCAATGCCGTATGAGGTAGTGAAGAAAGGTATTGTCAACCGTCTTGTTGACGAGGGTAGGGCGCAGGCGGCTCTTGATAGCGGCCTAATGGCATTGCGTCGCCGTTATGCTCCGCGGCTTGCACAGTCAGGCGTTAATGATGCGTATGCCGCCGACTCCCTCATAACCCAATGGTTAGTCGACAGCCTTATGCATGACGAGCCTGAATACGCCACGCTCGTAACCGAATTTTATGATGGCAATATGATTTACGAAGCTTCTCGCATCAAAGTTTGGGAAAATCCGTTAGCCGATAAGCAGGCATTGGAAGCCTTTTTCCGTAAAAACGCATATAAATACAAGTGGGATAAGCCCCATTTCAAAGGATATATAGTTTTCGCTACGGACACATCGATGGTCGGAGATATATCGCGTTATCTTGAGGGCCGCAAATTCACGACCCACGATTCGTTGGCCTATGAGCTTATGGCAAAATATGGCCGAGATGTGACGGTGCGATATCTGGTATGTGAGAAAGGAAAAAGTCCGGTAGTCGATGCTATTGCATTCGGGGCTGAACCGTATGTTGCCACAGATAAATGGGTTGGATATCTCGGATTTGACTGGCATGTAGCCTTCGAACCTGAATGTGCGGCCGATGCCGGCTCTGAGCTTATGAACGATTTTCAGCATGTGCTGGAGCTAAAATGGCGCGACGAATTGACAAAAAAATATCCTGTTCACGTCAATAAAAAAACATTGAAAATGGTGAAATGATGTAGATTTAGTCTATTTTTGCATATAATATTTGAATTGGATGGCCAAATTTTCGTAATTTTGGCAGATAAATATTAGTAAAATTGCATATAGTGAAAACCAGAAGAATACTATTGTCGATTATGACAGCGTTGGTGGCATTTGTCGCCGGGGCGCAAAATAATAATATCGTTGAAGAAATTGCTTGGGTGATAGGCGATATTCCGATATGGAAGTCTGAAATCGAAGAGCAATACAATAACTTAAAGACTGAAAACACTCCCATAAAGGGCGACCCATATTGCGTGATTCCTGAAATGATGGCCATCGAAAGGCTATATCTGCATCAGGCCGATCTCGACACGCTGAATGCATCTGACGCAATGGTGATCGCTGAAGTCGACGGCCGTATCAACACGTTTATGGAGGCTCTCGGAGGCAAAGAAAAGATGGAGGAATACTTCAATAAGACTATTCCTGAAATCAGGCAGACGGTCACTGAGATGGTGCGCAATAACTTCCGCGTGCGTATGGTTCAGCAAAAGCTGACTCAAGACATAAAGATTACACCATCTGATGTCCGCAAATACTTCAACCAGTTGCCTCCCGACAGCTTACCCTTCATTCCGCTTCAGGTCGAAGTTCAGATTATAACGGTGAATCCTACCATACCGCGTCAGGAAATCGAAGATATTAAAACTCGTTTGCGAAACTATACCGAACAGGTCAATAGCGGAGAACGCGACTTTGGCACGCTTGCCGTCATATACTCCGAGGACAAAGCCTCTGCTTTGCGCAGGGGAGAGATGGGCTTCAAAGGCCGTAGCGACTATGACCCTGAATTTGCTGCCGTAGCGTTCAACCTGAATGATAACAAGAAAGTGTCTAAAATTGTAGAGACGGAGGACGGATTCCACATAATCCAATTGATTGAAAAGCGAGGCGACCGAATCAATTTGCGTCAGATTAGGCTCACTCCGCGTCCGTCGGAAAATGAAATCAATGAAGTGCTGGTGCGAATGGACTCATTGCACAACTATATTCTCGATGGTAAAGTCACATTTGAAGATGCCGTGCCATTGGTGTCGCAGGACGATAAGACCAAAAAGAACCATGGCGTGATGGCAAATGAAATGGCCGGAAACTCCACCCGATTCAGCCTCGATATGCTGGCTCCTGAGATTGCGGCAGTTGTCGACACGATGCAAGTTGGCCAGGTGTCGGCTCCGTTCGTGATGATGGATCCGAAAAAAAATCGCGAGGTAGTGGCAATGGTGAAACTCAAAGCCCGCATCGACGGCCATAAGGCCAATATGCTCGACGATTATCAGGTGATAAAGAGTATGTATGAAAACTCAGTGATGAATAAAATCCTTGAAGATTGGCTGGATAAGAAAATTGCTGAAACATATGTGCGCATAGAGCCCGGATGGCGTAATTGCGAATTTGATCATAGCGGTTGGATAAAGTCTAAATAAATCGCGAAATCAATCAGATGGCCCCAGATAATAAACGCAAAATATCTAAAAATATCGTAAGCATGCGAATCCTCCCGGTTTTCGCATGCTTTATGCTTTTGGCTTTGCCGGTGATGGTAAATGCTTCCATAGGCGGTTCATCCAGCGCAATGTTGCCCCCCGACAGTGTAGTGCGCAAAAGAGTGAAGCCTATGATTCCCGATGCCAACCGATATCAGGAAGGCAAGATGTTTCTTGAAAGGGCTGACATATGGAAATATGACGAACAGTTAGGCCCTGTCGATGAGGAGCAATATCAGATATTGTCGGGCAATGTGGTGTTTCGCAAAGGCGATATGTTTATGTATTGTGATAGCGCACACCTTTATGAACAGTCAAATTCGGTCGATGCATTTGGAAACGTGCGCATGGAGCAGGGAGACACCTTGTTTGTCTTTGCCGATGAGCTTAACTACGACGGTTCTAGCGAATTGGCTGTGCTATATGCCGATGCCGGTAAAAAGGTGCGCTTAATCAATCGTGATGTTAAGCTCGAAACCGATGTGTTCAATTACGATATGGCGCAGGAAGTGGGCTATTATAATATCGGTGGAGTTCTCACCGATAAGAACAATCGACTAGAGTCACTCGAGGGTGAATATCACCCCAACACTAAGTATGCCTATTTCTATTTCGATGTAAAGCTTGAAAGTCCACGCGACAACGACACGTTGAATATGTTCACTGACTCGTTGGAGTATAACACCGATACAGGAATTGCGCGACTCATATCCGCAACGCGCATAATCAATAAGGACGGCGAAATTTTGTCAACATCTGGCGATTACGACACCAATACTGGCGTTGCAGATTTATATAATCGCTCGACAGTGGTGACTGCCCGTGGAAACACCCTTACCGGCGATACGTTGTTCTACGACCGTAATGCCGGATTTGGCCATGCTTTGGGCAATATGGTGTTTGTCGATTCGGCCAGACAGACGTCTTTGTACGGCGATTATGGCTATTATAATGATGTAGCTGATAGTGCTTTTGTCACCGGACGTGCTTTGGTGAAAGAATATTCAAAAGGCGACACCCTTTATTTGCATGGCGACACGATTATTGCCTATGTCGATAAAGCCGACACGATGAGAGTGACCAACATATTCCATAAAGTGCGTTTCTTCCGCAATGATATGCAAGGAGTTTGCGATTCTTTGAGTTCGAGTGAACGCGACTCCATCCTCTATATGTATCATCATCCGGTGGTTTGGAGCGACCAACGTCAGATTTTCGGAAATCTGATTAACCTCCACCTCAACGATTCGACAATCGATTGGGCCCGTTTGCCTGAATATGGCTTTATGGCCGAACATATCGACGAAGATTGCTATCAGCAGTTGGCTGGTAACGATATGACCATATATTTTAACGATTCGACGGTGAATCGTATGTACGTCGAAGGTAGTGTGCAGCTTATTGTTTTTCCAATTGAAGCTGATTCCACTTGCAATAAGTACACCTATGTCGAAAGTAGCACTATGGACTCCTATTTCGCGAATAATACAGTTGAGAGCATTCATTTCTGGCCTACTACCACTGCCACAGTGACTCCACTTTATCTGGCAAAGAAAAATTCATATTTTCTGCCGAAATTCGCCTGGTATGAAGATATGCGTCCCACTTCTCCCGAAGATGTGTTCAACATTCCCCAATCGATGATCGAACTAATGAGTTCGGCCTCGGCTAAGCCGGTGCGCAGTGCGGCTAAGAAGACCAATAAGCCATTGCTCCCTTCCGCGACTCCTGGCGGTGCGGTGATCAAACCCAATGACGCCTTGTCGGCGGGTGACGAGGCTGTCGGTGCCGGAAATGCCGACGACAAAGCTTCGCAAGTTTTAGAGATTGTCGAAGAAGTTGTCGAACAGAAATCCGAAAAGTCTGACGATGGCGAAGAATGAGCGCTAACAATTTGACTGATACGTATATGTGGCGTTCGAAACTGAAAAGTTATCGACATTGGTCGATAACTTCGTTTGTATGTCACGATGCGAGAGTGTAAATTTGCCATTGAATTAAGCATTGATTTTTACCGATGAGCGATATTATTAGACTTTTGCCCGACTCCGTGGCCAATCAGATAGCAGCTGGAGAAGTTATACAGCGTCCGGCTTCAGTGGTAAAGGAATTGGTTGAAAATGCTGTCGATGCCGGTGCTACTTCCATACAGATTATAATCAAGGATGCCGGCCGCACGTTGATTCAGGTGGTCGACAACGGCAAGGGGATGAGCGACACCGATGCACGTATGGCGTTCGAACGCCATGCCACATCTAAAATAAATGATGCGTCGGATTTGTTCGCCTTGAACACTATGGGATTCCGCGGCGAAGCCCTGGCCTCTATTGCGGCCGTGGCGCAGGTCGATTTGCGCACGATGCTCCACGATGCGTCAATCGGCACGCGCATCATCATTAACGGTTCCAAAGTCGAGTCGCAGGAGCCCGAGGCCTGCCTTCCGGGTTCAAATCTTATGGTGAAAAATCTATTCTTCAACATTCCGGTGCGCCGTAAGTTCCTTAAAAAGGATGCTGTTGAATTGAGCAATATAATGCGTGAGTTCGAACGTCTGGCCTTGGTGAATCCAAATGTCGAGTTTACGCTCGTAAACAACGATGCCATAGCCCATAAGCTGATGAAGTCGTCGCAGAAACAACGCATCGTCGACTTGTTTGGTAAAATTCTGGACAAACAGTTGATTCCGGTCGAAACTGATACTTCTGTCGTACGTCTGTCGGGTTTCATCGGGCTTCCCCAGTATGCGCGAAAACGCAATCCGCTGCAATATCTGTTTGTGAACGGTCGGAATATGCGTCACCCGTATTTCCATAAAGCCGTGATGAGCTGTTATGAAATGCTGATTCCAGCCGACGAACAACCCAATTATTTCTTGAATTTTTCTGTTGATCCGGCCACTATTGATGTCAACATTCACCCTACGAAAAATGAAATTAAATTCGAGAACGAATCGGTTATCTGGCAGATTCTTGTGGCGGCAGTGAAGGAGGCACTTGGTCGGTACAATGCCGTTCCGGGCATAGACTTTGATGCCGACGATGCTCCCGAAATTCCGTTGTTCCAACCCAATGAAATGGCTTCGCATGGCGTTGAACTGGATCGCAACTACAATCCATTTTCTGTACCTGAAATGTTGCCTCAATCAAGCACATCCCAACGTAAATCGACGTCCGTCCGCAGCGGGATGAGTAGCGCACTCAACGAAGTGACTCATGATTGGGAAAAGCTTTTTGATGAATTTTCGGCCATTCGACATGAAAGCCTTGATGAGGTCGAAAGTCAAGCTATTATCCCGGTCGATTCCGATGTGATTGAATCGTCATTATCAGCCATATCGGTCGATTCCATCGATGCTATTGGGGGCCAGGATAAGGCTAAAAACACCGGAAACTATCTTCAGATTAAAAACCGCTACATTTTGTCATCCGTAAAATCAGGACTGATGGTAATCGACCAGCATCGTGCCCATGTGAAAGTCTTGTTCGAACGGTATATGGAGATGTCGCGTCAGAATGCATTTACGTCACAGAAGATAATGTTTCCCGAAGTTGTGCGTCTGTCTCCCGCTCAGAATGCAGTGCTGAACGAAATATCCGCCGACATTCAGCGCCTTGGATACGACATTTCATTTCTTGGCGATGACTCCTGGAGTCTTAACGGGGTTCCGTCGGTAGTCGATTCACTCAATCCGGTCGATATGCTCTTGAGCATCATTGATAATGTGACCGAATCTGGTGAGGATATTTCCGAACAGCTCCACACGCGTGTGGCATTATCTATGGCCAAAGCCGCTGCCGTAAAAGTCGGTCAGCCTCTGTCGGTAGAAGAAATGGAGCGGCTCACGGCCGATTTATTCGCATTGCAATCGCCCAATTACACGCCCGACGGAAAGATTGTGATTAACATAATCACTATCGACGAGCTCTCAAAGCCTTTTGGCTCGTGATGGCCTATGGTTGCGGTATAGTTCTATCGCAACGAATGAAGCGCATCTATCATCATCACGAGGCGTTCTCTGATGCTCTTCAGGCGTGCTACGGTGCGCCACTTGTCGAGTAGTCCGTCCGGATTCGACCTTATCTGCTCTTGAGCTGCATCGAGTTTGAAGCCGCGTTGCTTCACCAGGTAGTGTATCATTGATATCGTTTCGATGTCTGATGCTGTGTAGAATCTTGTGCCCTTGGCATTGCGGTGGGGCTTTATGATTGTAAATCGATTTTCCCAGAAGCGCAATGTTGATGGCGGCAGATGCAGAATTTCGGCTACTTCGCTTATTTTGTAATATTTCTTTTCAATGGAATCCATCATGCTGTGGGTGGTGGCATAGCGGTCGGAATTCACCGGTGCGGAGGTGCCGGTGTTG
>CAZRJT010000095.1:0-7910 GCA_964600585.1 uncultured Bacteroides sp. | reverse complement strand
CTTTCCACACCAGCACCATTCCTATCATCACCGGATTTCCCACCTTGTCGTTCACCTTGATTGGCGCGATATCCATATTGCGTATGCGCAACGACACCTTTTTAGTCGTCATGAACGGATTCACCCAGAAATAGCCTGTTTCGCGGTAGGTCCCGCGATATTCGCCAAAAAATATCATCACGCGGGCCTGATTGGGTTGTAGTACGAAAAATCCGCAGGCCAGAATGACCATGCCTATCGCTCCTGCTCCGGCCACAATGCCGGCCAGCCAATAGAGCTCCATAGGCAATATTATGAACGAAGCTGCTATCAATGCTGGAATCACGAGCAGCTCCACGGTCAACATCCCGAAGCCATTCCTTACTTTTCCCTGGTATGTAAACTCCTTATTTTTGTTCTGTTCCTCCATATGTGTGATATTATTTTGATATTATTATGATGCAAAAATATATAATAATTTTTTATTCGCAAAATATATTCCGCATTTTCCCAGATTTAATGCTTCATAGTCCGCGCCGATAAATGCCGGGAGGCCGTGCCATGGATATGATATTCCATGACACGGCCTCCCTTATTGGCTGGTCTTCCCGACGGGGAAGGGGAGATTGTGGTTCAATTATAGGCCCTTAAGCTTCACATCCACCGTCTGTCCCAGAGTGATAGTCTTGTTCACTATGGGCTTGCCGTTTTCGGTCACCACCACGTTGGCTTTATTGGCGCCGGCGCGGGTCACGTCGATGTCGAATTTGCTTCCGAAGGCACACACATTCTGCAGATTTATGTAATCCCAGTCATTCGGCAGACGGGGAGTGAGCGTGAACGAGCGCAACCCCGTGGGGCGGATGCCGAACAAGCCCTCGGTGATGATGCGGGCATACAAGCCGCTTTCTGCCGACAGATGGCGCTGGCTCCCTTCAGGCCAAGCTTCGATGGCATAAGGCACATGGTCGCCGAGCAGACGGGTTTGCGAATAGCGTTTCATGTAGTCGGTAGCCTTTTCCGTTTCGCCGGCTGCATACACGCCGCGCAGAGCGTAGAGGGTCGAGCGGTCCCAGAACGTTTCGCTGCCGGCCTGGGTGAGCAAGCCATTCTCTGTCCAGAGGCGAGGCGAGAACAACGCGTCTATTGTGCCCTGTGCACGGTCGTCGATTCCCACTGTGAGCGGAATGCATATCCATGCGCGCAGAATGTCATTGCCCTTATAATATGCATAAGTGTCAAATCCTTCAACGTTGGCTCCGAAATAAGTTTCCATGTTTTTGCGGAGCTTTTTGGCATCGGCCATATATGATTTTGCGGCCGGAGTCTTGATGCCGAGCTCCTTGGCAAGATACGATGCCGAAATCAAAGCGTCGTAGTAGAGCGACGATGTACACAGGTTGGCGTCGCCCGACGGAAAACGTCCTTCCAGCTCGTCCGAGTCCGAAGCCACCACGCCGCCTTCGTTGAGGTTGCGTTTGCAGTATTCCAGACACCATTCTATCAGAGGCCATAGCTTCAAGGCTTCTTCGCGGTTGCCGTTGGCCAGTGCGAAGCGCGATGCTCCATATGCGAGCATTGCGGCGTCGCCACGGTCGCCGGCGCCATTCCAGATGTCGCGGCCTTCGGCGATGATTGAGCTCGGGATTGGCTTCCATTCGTCGTTCATGAATCGGGCGAAGTGCATGTATGAGTTTATGGCCGATTCGTTGCCATAGTCGTAGCCGGTGAACGGGAAGAATGGGTTCACGTATTCGGCCTGGTCGTTTGTCCAGATTGCTGCGTAATACGACTCGCCGCCCGGGCCGTGCAGCGGGCCACCTTCCGTATCGTAGATGCTCTCGCATGCTCTGATTTTCGAAAACGCGAACATTGTGTTGATCACGTCGTTCGGCGTATTCAGCACCAGGTTGTCGGCGAGCACGTTGAGCATCTGACGGCGTTTGGCCATTTCTGCCTTGGCGTCGATTTTTGCCATCGGCTGCCCCTTCTTGTAGCCGCTTATACTAGCTGTGAATTCCAGCGAGTCGCCCGGAGCAACGGTGAAGGAGCCTGATTTGTCGATAGTTGCCACAAGCGAATAAGATCCGTCGCGGCCCTTCGACGCGTCAGTCTTGGTCACAATGTTTGTCTCGGGTATTTCCACCGTCATAGGCGATTTGCCCGTATTATATATTGTGTAAGCCTCCACCAGCGATGGTTGGTCTGCCGACGGGAAATATACGCGCTTCATTGCGCCCTTTCCGCCGCGATAAGCCGAAAAAGTGCTGTTCACTTCCATCATGCCGTCGAGGGTGATGTCGCTCACCTTGTCTGCCATGACCGATTGGCCGTTGATATTTATCAAATCTATCGGATTCCAGTCGAAACGGCGCATCAGGCTGGCATGCGTATTGTCGGGCAATGTGCGGAGCATAGGCCACACCATGCTCTTGTTCAGTACGAAGCTGCCGTCAGGTGCTATTCCGTAGCGAAGCACGCAAGCCACCTGTTTTCCGGCCATTTCGATGTGGTCGGTATGTGCCCTGCCGTCGTTTTTCCACTTGATGGCTTGGCGGTTCTCGATTTCCCAGCGGTTCTCTGCCGACGTTATGCCGCAGCAAAGCATCAGCAGGAGTGACAATAAGATTGGTTTTCTTACCATGTTGTTTTGTTTAAGGTTTTAGTGTTGTTTTAGCTGATTTGGTACGTTGCTGTATTAGCAGTTGCAAATATACGATTTTTTATGCTATTGTTTGCCATTGTCGTGCTATTTTCTATGGCGTGCAACGAAGATGGGCTATGTCTGACTCCTCTTTTCGAGTCGATATGCCGGCACTTATCAACAATATGGCGTATTTATAAACATTTAACTCAATTTCGGCTCCGGTTGCTTTCATTAAACGCGAAAATGACGTTACTTTGCAGATGCAAACAAAGCTAACTATGGGTAAAATAATTGCAATAGCAAATCAAAAAGGAGGAGTCGGTAAAACCACCACTGCCATAAATCTGGCTGCGGCTCTTGCCGCCGAAGGGAAAAAAGTGCTCATTGTCGACGCCGATCCGCAGGCAAACGCCACTTCCGGTTACGGCATCCGGCCCGAACAGATGACCTCCTCCATATACGAATGTCTTGCCGACGAATACCCCATGAAAGGGTCGCAGGTTCCCACTTGCGTCGAAGGGCTCGACCTGATTGGTTCGCGGATCGACCTTGCTGGTGCCGAACTCGAACTCATCAATCGTCCTAATCGCGAAAAAGTTCTGGCGCGTATGCTCGACGGTGTGGTCGACGACTACGACTACATTCTCATCGACTGTTCGCCTTCGCTCGGACTCATCACAGTCAATGCTCTGACTGCTGCCCATTCCGTGATTATCCCCGTTCAGGCCGAATATTTTGCGCTCGAAGGCATCACAAAGCTCATCAACACCATTCGCATCATAAAGCCTAAGCTCAACCCCGGACTTGAGATCGAGGGCTTCCTGCTCACTATGTACGACGCCCGCCTGCGGTTGGCAAACCAGATTTACGAAGAGCTGAAAGGCCATTTCGGCGACATGGTGTTCGACACCGTTATTCCTCGCAACATTAAGCTCAGTGAGGCTCCGTCGCACGGACTCCCCGTGCTGCTCTACGACCCCGAAAGTCGAGGCGCAACCTCCCACGTCAGTCTTGCTCGTGAGATAATTGCCAAGCATGCCCGACGTCGATGACCCGTCACATTGTAAACCAATCATCATAACAACTCAACCTCAACATATGGCATTAAAAAGAAGCGCTTTGGGCCGTGGGCTCGACTCTCTGATTCCTACTATGGACGATGTCCCCGCACGGGGGTCGTCGGCCATTAACGACATACCTCTCCGGCACATCTCTCCCAATCCCGACCAGCCGCGAACCACTTTCGACAACGACGCACTCGAAGAACTTGCCGCCTCGATTCGTGAACTTGGCATAATACAGCCCCTTTCGCTACGCAAGATTGGCCCCGACCAATATCAGATTATTGCCGGCGAACGACGTTTCCACGCCGCAAAGATGGCTGGACTCGATTCTGTTCCGGCATACATACGTTCCGCTAACGACAGCGAACTCACCGAAATGGCTCTCGTAGAGAACATTCAGCGTGAGGATCTTAATGCCATCGAGATTGCTTTGACGTTCAAAAAGCTCATCGACCAGTATTCTCTCACTCAGGAGCGCCTGAGCGAGCGCATAGGCAAGAAACGAGCCACTGTCGCCAATTTTCTGCGGCTGCTTCGCTTGCCTGCCGAAGTTCAGCTCGGATTGCGCGACAAAAAAGTCGATATGGGCCATGCCCGTGCGCTGCTGTCGGTCGACGACCCCACGCTTCAGCTAAAGCTCTATAAGCGCATCGTAAAGGAGGGTCTGTCTGTGCGCAAGGTCGAGGAGTTGGTCAAGCAATTGCGCGACGCTGCTTTGGCCGGAGCCCCCGATTCGCGAAATAATTCTTCCAAGGAATTCGACATCCTCAAGGAACATCTTTCCTCTCGTTTCGGCACCCCCGTGTTGTTTACGTGTGACCGCTCCGGAAAGGGCAAAATCTCCTTCCCATTTAAAAATGAGGCCGAACTTGAAAAATTAATTGCTATCTTTGAGGGTGTGAAGCATCACGAGCTATGATTGCAACCGTGAATTATTATGGTTGCTCTCATTCAACGCGCTAATTATTAGATTGATGGCTATGAAGTCAAAAACTCGAAGATACAAATGTGAAAGTCGCCTCAACAAGAGGTTTGCACTGATTGGCGTATGTTTTATTGCGCTGATTGGGCCTTTTAACATTTTTTCCGAAAGTTTAAATCCTGCCATTCAAGCCATTATATTTTCCGGTATTAAGCCGGTTGATTCGCCCGATTCGGTGCTTGTTTTGAGCTCCGACACAATTCCTATCCCGACTGGTAACGCTGCGGTCGACTTGCCAGTCCTCTCTTCCCCCAGTTCTTCCGATAAGTCGCGTTCAGAACAGCATGTGTTTATGCCCGACCCTAAGCGCGCCGTATGGCTTTCCGCTCTATTTCCCGGACTTGGACAGCTATACAATCGGCGATTCTGGAAATTGCCACTCGTCGTTGCCGGATTCATGGGGCTTGGATACGGCACTTCGTGGAACAATTCCATGCTTCGTGACTACACGCGTGCCTATTCCGATTTGATGGATAGCGACCCTTCCACCAAGAGCTATATGGACTTCTTTCCTTCCACAATCAAGGAGTCCGATCTCGACCCCGAATGGCTACGCAACACTATGAAGTCTCGCAAAGACTTTTATCGTCGCAACCGCGACCTATGTATTATCTCAATGGTGGGCGTATATCTCCTTGCAATGGTCGATGCCTATGTCGATGCGTCTCTGTCGCAGTTCGACATTACCCCCGACATCACTATGCACGTATCGCCGGCCATAATTCCCGACACCCGCTATAAGCTCCCTGGCGTAGGGTTGCAGTGGGCTCTGACCTTCTAACACAGCTTACGATGAAAAATTTAATTAGAAACACGTTTATTGCTATGATTGCCGGGTGCGCCGGCACACTTTCCATGATGGCGGTCTCAACGCCGCGACAGTCTAATATCCTTGATATTAAACACTCCATCACCGACAATAACATTGTTGAGCCCGAAAGCTTCGAAATCAAGACTCGTGAGCTCGAAGAAAACTTCTATCTCAAGAAGTATTCTCAGAGAGCCGACAACACTGGCGAGCCTCGCTTCGGCACCCCCGAGGAATATCAGAAGCTTCTGAGCCAGCTCCCCACCGAAATCGAAATGCCCTACAATCAGATTGTCGGTTCATATATCGAAAAATATCTCGGCCCGCGCCGCGAAATGGTGGCCGATATGCTTGCACTCCATAATTATTATGGTGATATTTTTGTCGAAGAACTCCTAAAAGAAGGTCTGCCGCTCGAATTGCAATACCTACCAGTAATCGAATCGGCTCTCAACCCCAATGCTGTCTCCCGTGCCGGGGCTGCCGGTCTGTGGCAATTTATGCCTGCTACGGCTGCCGGACTCGGACTTGAAGTCAACTCGCTTGTCGACCAGCGTCGCGACCCGAGGGTGGCTTCGCGCAATGCTGTTCGATATCTCAAGCAGCTCTACGAAATCCATGGCGACTGGACTCTTGCAATTGCTGCCTATAATTGCGGCACCGGGAATGTCAACAAAGCCCTTCGTCGTGCCGGTGGAGGCAAGAAGGACTATTGGGAGATTTACAACTACCTCCTCCCTGAGACCCGAGGTTACGTCCCGGCATTCATCGCCGCAAACTTCGTCATGAACTATTACGACAAATACGGAATTCGTCCCACGGTGGCAAAACGTCCCCTTGTCACCGATACGGTTCAAGTCGGTAAACGAGTTAATTTCAAGCAGATTGCCGAAATACTCGACATCCCCGTCGAAGAAATCCGAATGCTCAATCCTCAGTTCCGCAAGGATGTGATTCCTGGCGACAACCATCCTTACACGCTTGTCCTCCCTTCGCAGCAATGCCTGAGCTATATAATGAGTGAGAGAGCCATCATCGCGCGCGATGCCGATCAATATGCACGTCGCACATATGTTGAGCCTGGTGAAGCACGCGAAACGCCCACCATGTTGGCAAGTGCCCCCACATCTGCTCCCGATGTCGATCCGCAGAGCTCTAATGCTTCGGTCGACATCGAAGTCCCTGACCAGTCCGCCTCGCGCAAGATGGTCAAGATTACGCATGTCGTAGGGCGTGGCGAAAATCTGCGCGACATCGCCAAGAAATATGGCGTAAGTGCCACCGACATCAAGCGTTGGAACGGACTTGCACGCGGCAAGGTGAAAGAAGGCGACCACCTTACCATCGAAACTTATCAGCGCGTTTCCCCTGAGCAAATGGCTCAGCAGGCCGTCGCTGATGCCGATACGGCTGCTGTTGACACGCCTAAAGACGCTGAGTCCAAAGCCGTCGCTGCTTCTGATAAGGCCACGTCCGATAAAGCGGTAGCTAAAAAGACCGTTCCAGAAAAAGAAGACGCTGAGTCCAAAGCCGTCGCTGCTTCTGATAAGGCCACGTCCGATAAAGTGGTAGCCAAAAAGACCGCTCCCGAAAAAGAAAAGACTACAAAGACTGCCTCTGCTGCCGACAATGAAAAAGCGACTAAGCCCAAAGCGGCGGCTTCCAAAGCCAACCCTCAGTCTGCAGGTTACACGGTCTATGTGGTCCGTAAAGGCGACACGCTGTATAAAATTGCCAATGCACACGGAACGACCGTAAAGGCCCTCCAGCAGGCTAACGGCATGGGAAGCAGCACGCGTCTCGACATCAACCAGAAGCTCTTCATTCCGGCTCCCGCATCCAAACGCTCTCGATGAGCGTTTGGCGCAGTGATATTTGCTGACATCAAATAGCAAAATGACATCAAACTTCTTGAATTTAACTAAATTTAAGAAGTTTTTTTGTTGCACTATTCCGATTTTAAGTTGTATATTTGCGGTGTATAAATGACCAAATTCAATACCATTTAAAAATTATGGATATAAATAACATCATGTCCGCTCTGGAGATGAAGCATCCCGGAGAAAAAGAATATCTTCAGGCCGTAAAAGAGGTGCTGATGAGTGTAGAAGAAGTGTACAATCAGCATCCCGAGTTCGAAAAAGCCCGCATTGTTGAGCGTATGGTTGAGCCCGACCGCATCGTCACTTTCCGCGTCACTTGGACCGACGATCGTGGCGAAGTGCAGACCAATCTGGGATATCGTGTGCAGTTCAACAACGCCATTGGCCCGTATAAAGGCGGCATACGTTTCCACGCATCTGTCAATCTGTCAATCCTCAAATTCCTCGGCTTCGAGCAGACTTTCAAGAATGCTCTCACCACTCTTCCTATGGGTGGTGGTAAAGGCGGTAGCGACTTCTCGCCACGCGGCAAGAGCGATTCCGAAAT
>CAZRJT010000094.1:0-8070 GCA_964600585.1 uncultured Bacteroides sp. | reverse complement strand
TTGACTGATATGACTTTGAATATCATTCTAGCCTACTTTTTTGCAATTAGTCCAGTTCAAGCGCTTTATTGAAAGAATCGGTTCTAGCACATTGAAAACGCTTCTTCATTAAATTTGAGATATGATTTTCTTTATCTCAATTTTTTGTCAAAATTTGAGATAACAAAAATTTTATTGTATTTTTGTACAATAAAATTTTAATATCATGATTGAACTTGACAAGTTTAAAGCTGGACACTACGAGGATGGATACGGTTATAAGTATTTTGTGCCAAATACCATCAATCATCAATGGATTTGGAATACCCCAATCATTAATCATCTTTTAGAAAAGGCGGCACTCAAGTTAGGAGAATTAAATTCATTTTCTAAACTCGTTCCTAATATAGACCTGTTCATTCAATTGCTTGTGACCAAAGAAGCAGTTGTATCAAGTAGAATAGAAGGGACGCAGACAAGAATGGATGAGGCATTGCTTCCCGAGACGGAAATCAAAGAAGAACGCAGAGATGATTGGAAGGAAGTGCAAAATTATGTAAAAGCGATAAATGAAGCTATTGGTAGTTTAGACACTCTTCCCATTTCAAGTCGTTTGATAAGAAACACCCATAGTTTATTATTAGATAGCGTTCGAGGCGAACATAAACATCCAGGTCATTTTAGAACAAGTCAGAATTGGATTGGAGGTAAATCCCTTTCTGATGCCAAGTTTATTCCTCCCACGCATCAATTAGTCGGAGAACTTATGGGGGATTTAGAGAAATTTCTCAATAATGACCAAATTCATCTGCCTGCACTCCTAAAAATTGCGATTGCGCACTATCAATTTGAGACAATCCATCCTTTCCTTGATGGAAATGGAAGAATTGGCCGATTGCTTATTACTCTCTTTCTTGTTAAAGAGAAAATATTAGACAAGCCTCTACTCTATTTGTCCACTTTTTTTGAGAATCCTAAAGATTTATATTATGACAATCTATCTGCCATTAGGACTAAAAACGATATGGTACAATGGATTAAATACTTCTTAGTTGGCATAGAACAAACTGCTGCGACTGCCGTCAATACGCTGTCTTCAATAATTCAATTTAAGAATACAACTGAGGACAATATACGCTCATCGTATAAAAGTAGGTCCACCAACGCAATTATACTTTTCCATAAACTATTAGAAAATCCTTATATAACAGTGGATGAAGCAGCCAAAATATGTAATATTACATATAACTCGGCTAACACCCTTGTTAAATTGATGGTAAAAGATAATTTGCTATCTGAAATTACAGGACAAAGTAGGAACAGATTTTTTGTCTGTCACCCTTATCTTTCTTTATTTGAATAAGTCAAATCAATATAGTATGATTCCAAGCTATCAAGAATGTATGCTCCCTCTCCTTAGATTATTAAAGGAGAAGGGTACACTGTCACTTTCCGAATGTACGAATATGCTTTCTGATAAATTCAATCTTACTCCTCAGGAGAGGAACGAATTGTTGCCTTCTAAGAAACAAACAGTAATAAAGAATAGGATTGGATGGGCTAAATTCTACTTGGATAAAGCAGAACTTTTAAAAGTGGTGTCTCGAGGAAACTATGCATTAACTGAAAATGGAATACAATTTGTTAATTCTAATCCTAAATATGTGTCGACAGAAGATTTGATGAAAATTCCTGCTTTTAAGAGTTTTATTACAGGTAATAAGGAGGCTGAAAAATCTTTAAAGTCCACACCTCGCTATAACGACATTCCAATTAAAACTCCTGAAGAGACGATAGATGAAAATTACAAATACATTTTAAACAATCTTGTGGATGAGGTTTTGATATTAGTTTTACAACAAGATTCTGATTTCTTTGAAAGATTGGTGATGGATTTACTTGTTCAGATGGGATATGGAGACGGCAAGGTTACTCGCAGAAGTAGAGATGGCGGAATTGACGGAATTATTGATGAAGATAAATTAGGTTTAGAAAAGATATATATTCAAGCTAAAAGATGGCAAGAAGGGAACAATGTGGGCAGGTCAGAGGTAGAAAGTTTTGTGGGTGCTATTGACCGACAAAGAGGAAATAAAGGTGTTTTCATTACCACTTCTGATTTTACCAAGGAAGCCTTAGAACACACCTCAACACATGTGAATCTCGTGAAAATCAACGGAAGAAGATTGGCGGAACTTATGATTCAATATAACATTGGTGTTACCATAAAGAATGTTTACGAGATTAAGAGAATTGATTCCGATTATTTTGAATTGGGATAGTTTTATTCGGGACTGGTATCCAATGACGCATTTCTCGCAAACAATCAAGGTCAGATAAAATCGGTTCTATTTTTCTTTATAACTCCCCTTTTCGTCGAATATGAATTCTCACCACGATTCACTCACCCGTACTCCAGGCCGATCGTTCTCGTTCCGTCAGGCCCGCGAGGCCGACGTTCCTGCTGTTGACCTGATTTTGCGGCAGGCAGTCGACCGTATGCTCGCCGAAGGCAAGCAGCAGTGGGATTACACCTATCCCAATGCCGTGCATGTCCGTGCCGATATTGATTTGGGGATTGCCTACGTCCTGCAGGACGGCCATGATATAGTGGCCTATGGGGCTGTTACGTTTGACGGCGAACCGGTCTACGACCGTCTCGATGGCCGATGGATATCCTCCGGACCCTACGTTGTGCTCCATCGTCTTGCCGTGGCCCAATCCGCCCAGGGTAGGGGAGTCGGCGCCGCATTCCTGCGCTGTGTCGTGGAGCTTGCCTTGTCACGCGGAGTGCATAGCTTCAAGGTCGACACCAATTTCGACAACTTTTCGATGCTCCGTTTGCTCGAAAAAGAAGGCTTTGCCTATTGCGGCGATGTCCGCTATGACCGTGGGCCGCGTCTTGCCTTCGAAAAGATCATATGACGCCTTAGGCTGTTCGTCCTATTTCTGCACCTTCCCCGTGCCTTTCTTAGCTTCATCGTTTTGTCCTAGATTTTCAGGAACACGCGCTGGCGGTACATCACCCAAAGGATGCCGAATAATATCATGCTGTTGCCGAATGTCACCCACGCCCTGTAATAGTCGCCAAGCAGCGGTTCGAGCCCGTAGCTCACCGATGTCACCACGCTTCTGAAACTTATCACTTCGCCGATCACATAAGCCGTTATGGCATTCGTGCCATAGACTTTAAGCCAATTCAGACCTTTAGAATGCCCTTTGCAGTCAATCCAATAATAAAACGCGCCCATCAGTATGAAGCACACCCCACCGGCAAACATCGCCATACTAGCCGTCCACAACTTCTTGATTATTGGCATTTCCAGGCTCCAAAGCAACGATGCGGCGATCAGTGCCGCGCCAATTGTCACCAGTCTCACGGCCGTTTTCACACGGTTCTTCTCTCCAAGCCTTATCATCTGTCCGGCCAGAGCTCCCATCATCACCGTGCTGCCGAATGTCAGGCTGCTCCACACCCACGTGTATTGCAGGTCGCCCCTGAATCGGCCTATCACCGCCTCGTCCACTGCATACGCGAAACTCCCCTCCAGCGTATAGTCGCCGCAGAAGTGCATCGGCACCCAATATGCCAGCATCAGCGCTCCGGTCGCCAATATCTGCACCCGTATGCTGCAGTTAAGCATTATGGCGGCAGCTATCACGTAGCCGAAAGCTATCGCTTGCAGCGTATTGGTGTAGATTCGGATGCTGCCCGGGTCGAGCGACAGCAGGTTGCCCTGCACTATCATGCCGAACACGAACAGCAGCACGAACCGTCGCGCTATCTTTTTGCATACATTCTTGCGGCCGCTTCCTCCGCTATTGTATTTTGCAAACGAAAACGGCATCGACGTACCCACCATAAACAAAAACAGCGGCATCACTATGTCCCAGACTCTGAATCCCTCCCAGCTTTCATGGTGAAACTGGTATAGCACCGTGTTGAGCCAAGGCACATCGGCGGCTCTGCCTATCGACATAAGCACCGGTTGAAAAAACAATAGCAGGAACAGGTCGGCCCCACGCAATATGTCGAGCGATGCAAGTCGGTTGTTTAAGGTGGTCGATTGGTTCATAGTGTTGCTTGATTTAGTGATATTTGGCAAATATACTAAATTTCTTCGAAACAATGCGATGTTACCCCTGAAAATGTTGAAGCCCGTCGGCGTCACTTTTGCCGACGGGCTTTGATTCGCGTGTTCGCGAATCTTTGTTGTATATGAAAACTAAATCTTAAAGTCCGGCAATATCTCTCCGGCCGATTCAGGCGCTTCTTTAATCATTACGCCGCTCCCGTCGAAAAACAGATTAATGTCGTTCATTCCGTTCTTCTCCACGTTTATCACGTAGAAGCTCGTGCCCGGGAACTCATAATAATATATTTCGTCTGCATTCCATAATGCATAAGCCGAAGTCTCGAAGCCTCTGTTCACGTCGGCTGGAATCATAAACAGATTTTCGCCATAGTCGTGTCGGGTCATGGCCCAATTGGCGTTGCCGTCAAACCACACTTCCGTCTCGTCCTGTCCGGCGGCCTGGGTGAATTCGGCCACGGTGTAGCCCGACTTCTTTTCCCATTCCACCCCTGTTGCTTGGGGGTATGTGGCTTTCAGGGCATCCACGTATATCTGGGGCACTTTTCCCGGATTGATGTCTTTGTCGTCGTCCTTGTCGCTGCAGCTCTGCAAGCCGATGAAGCCTGCTATGGCAACCATAAATAAAAATAGCTTTTTCATATCTGCGTTTTTTAGTCGTTTTGAACACGTTTTGTATCAATAACAACTATCGACGCCACGATGCCTCTGCGGTTAAGCTTTTTTGCGTTTTTTTATGGTTGCCTTGGAGCCGTAATCTCACCTTATCACGTGCTTCTTGATCACCTCTATTGTGGTTGAGTCGCCGGCAAACACCGAGTAGAGGCCCTGTGCCTCGTGCGCCGGGTCGTTCGTATAGTCGTCGCCGGCCTGCCACGTGCTGTGTGCCGGTTGGGCCAAGCCGCTCCAACCCCAGAAATTCACACCGGCAGCTTTTCCCTCTCCGAGTGCTTTCCCGAACACGAAGTCGTAATATCCGTCTCTCGCTGTAACTGCCGAGCCGAGGGCTATCTCCATGCCGTCGCGCGGATAGCCGAATTCCTCGATCACCAGCGGCTTCCCGATTTCGTGCATAGGTTCGTAGTGCTCGTCGATATACTGTGCCGTAAATCCATAGGCGCTTGTCGTGTCGTTCAGTGTTTCGGCCGTCACCCATTGCCAGTTGTATGGCCATATATGTATGGTGGCATAGTCGATTTCTGGTTGTGAGTGTATTCTCTTCCATAATTCCAGGTCGGTCTCGCAGCCATATTTTCCCTCGTTTCCCGTCGACACGAGATGGTTCGGGTCAATCTCTTTTATGGCTCTTGCCGTGGCTATTATCCACGATTCAAGTGAGTCCTTCCCCTCCTTGCTGAATGCTCGCGGCTCGTTGCACACCTGCCACGACATGATGGCCGGCGATTCCGCATAGGGCTTCCCCGTGATGGAGTTCGTGCGGCCCACTATTTTTCTCACCGTGTTGAGTGCAAGTTGCTTCGCCGAGTCCGACAGCACAAACTGTTTCGCATAGTTCACATACGTGTTGTAGCCATCCGTTGCCGGCACCGGGGCTTTCCCGTGGCCCGTCCATTCAAGATAGCTTCCGTAGCCTCCGCTCCATTCCCAGGCGTTGGTCAGGTACACCACGGCCTTCATGTTACGTCTCTCCAGGTCGGCAAGCAGATAGTCCATCCCTTCGAGCAGCGTATCGTTGAATTCACCGGGGCGCGGTTGCATTATCGGTTCTATGTGCGAAGTTCCCGGCTCGCCTTCTGCTCCCGCCAATATTCGCAGGTTGGTCACGCCCAGTTCCTGCAGCCTGTCCAGCTCCTGTTTCAGCCGTTCCCGGTCGCCGTAATGCTCCGATGCCAATAGCGTTCCGTACCACATATTTGTGCCCAGATAGCGATATGCCGAGTCGCCTATGTAGAACTCCCCGTCGCGCACGGTCACAAACTCCGGCATTTTCGCCTCATTCGTTTCGCTGTGGTTTGTGCATGCACCTGTTATTCCTGACATTAGCAGTGCCCCAAGCGTAAGTGATAATAAATTTTTCATCGTTTGGCTAAGTTGATGTTTGTTTTTGTTGTTGCAGTCTATGCTTTGGCTTTTTGTCCGTTTGCTTGTCGTCCAAAGAGCCGATACGGCCCGTGGCTCACAATTGTTTCAGTGCCTCCCAGTCGATTTCAGGTGCATTGCCTGTCGGCTCGCAGTGAAACTTTGTTCCCATCGGCACCGATTCATCGAAGAAGCCTCCCATTTTCAGGTAAAACCGATTGTCGTCCGTGTTCCCGCCCTGATAGTCGAGGCGCACTTTGGCTTTTGCCGTCGCATCGTGAGTGAATGTCGCGTCGCTGAGGCGGGTCCATTTCCCCTCCTTGCTGCGCGCCCACTGGTTGCCGAACATCACTTTGCGCGACAGATATCCCTGCTCCGGATTGAAATTCTCCAGGAAGCTATGGGCATGCTTGTACCAAGTGTCCGTCTGGGGGCGTAAGAAACTTGCTATTAGCCTCCATTCCTTGTCGTCTGTGGCATAGAAATAGGCTGTGTACACCGTATTGCCTTTTCCGTCCGGCCTCACTTGCATCAGGAATTTGTATGTATTGCCCGCCTTCCAGGGATATCTCAAATAGCTTTGTCCACCAGAGCCCTCGTTGCCGAACTCTCCTATGTGCACGTCCTTGCCTCGGCGCAGCAATTTGATTTTTTGGTCGTCAGGTATATCTTCCGGGTTTTGGGTGTCAAACGGGCTCCACACCGAGAAGAGTATGCGGCGTTCTGTTGGCGAATTGTATTGCATTCCGAAATACCCCTCTCCGAAGCCCGCTGCCATATAGTAGCTATGCATCGTTTCCCCATCCTTGGGCACTGTAACTTCGTTGTAGAACCATTCGGTGTCCCCTTCCGGCAGAGGATATGCCAGATGCACAGACGGGCCGCGGCGCCCCCAGTAGTCCGAGAAGTCCTTCACGTAATTGCTACCTCCCGTCACGTTGTCCACGATCAACTCCTTGATGTCTCCGAAGCTGCCGCCGCGCTTGGCGATTCCTTGCAGGTCGATGCGCACATACCCCGACTGCCGTATGTCGATTCTCCCTACGGCCACTTTGGCATAGCCGTCCGAGTCTATTTTTACTTTGAAGCTTTTCTTTCCATAGCTCACCTTGATTTCCGAATCTCCCTTGGCAAGCAACGACAAGTCGGCTGTCGTCGGTTGTTGCACGTAAAAATAAATGCTGATGATTGATTTCGGATTTGTCCAGTTCGCAACGCCTGTTTCTGTGATTTGCGCGCCGTCTTGCTGACGGGTCACATAGCCATTGCCTGAAAATCCCACGACGAGCTGTTCCGATTGCGCGAATACGCCCGTGCATAATAATAGGAGTGCTGTAAGCAGATTTTTCATTTGGCGATATATTCTTTTATTGATTTTCGATGTTTTGCGTAATAGTGTCGTTCTCCTTATGAGGGGTGTCGTTGAATGTCGTGACAAAGATAGCTAATTTCTACTAATTGAAATGCATTTTATTTCCCTATCGTTGACACCCTTTATGCACATTTCTTGTTCCGGCTCCGGTTAAAATTTATAAGCCTTCTCCCGAATCAGGGTGGTTTGCCGCTTTTTTTGACTGCATTATTTTCCTTTTTAGCTTATTTTTTCTCCTTTTTTCTTCAAAAATCAGGCCTTGTAACACCTCTTGTTACAAAATGTAACATTTATGTAATAATTTTTTAGCGGTATTATATTCTACATAATCAACTGATTAAGCTTTGATGTAACAGCTTGGTAACAAAATTAACATATTTTAATTTGGAAATTATTTTATTAATTAAAAAGTCTGTACCTTTGCATCGTGAACGACAACAAATGCCGCTCCAAAAAACGAAACAAAATACAAACAGCATACTAAAAAACTTTCAACTATGGGTACTACAAACATCACATTCCACGACAAGCTGATGGCCCTCCAGGCCAACATGCTCAACTTCGCGTTTATGCTCACCTCTAACC
>CAZRJT010000093.1:0-8076 GCA_964600585.1 uncultured Bacteroides sp. | reverse complement strand
CTTTTTAAGATTGTGGATTAAAATCAATATTGAATAGTTTGTGGTTCTGTCGTAGGACCCAATACTCGTAAATTACCTATAGAGTCAATCTCCATCCGATCGATGAATACCACACGCTCTTCGGGATTGTCGACCATCCTGCCGTGGTAGACTGTATAAAGAGCCCCATCAGGCATTTTGAGAGCCATATTATGCCCAGTGCCGATCACCTTCCCGCCATTACTTCTCGTTTCGGAAAGTATGGGATTTGAAGCCGATTTCTCGAACGGGCCGAGTGGCGACTTAGAAGTGGCATATCCCACTGCATAGTTTCCTCCGAAGAAAGCATTGGCACTATACATTATATAATATGTGTCGCCGTCCTTGAATATATATGACCCTTCAGTCCACCGACGAGGAGCCTCACGACTCGTAACCGTCCGACTCTCCCACTCAGCCTGCTCGTCAGACAACAAAGTTGGAGGAGCAAGGAGTTTAACCGGTTCGGAAGCCAATCCGGAAAAATCGGGCAACAACTCCGCACCGTATATCCAACTTTCCTCTATCTGGTCGTAAACGCCTTCGTTTCGAGCCTTATCGGCAATCTCGCTCTCAACCGGATGCTTATAGCAGCATCTTGAGAAATATATGTAATTTTTACCTGATGCATCGTCAAACAACACATTGGCATCAATCACCGGAAAATCCACTTCAAAAATGGGTCTATCATACAAATCTTCGAATGGACCGGCAGGCGAGTCAGACACAGCCACACCGATCTTGAAATTTTCCTCTTCGTTGGTCGGATTGTTACGCGAATTGGCACTATAAAACAAATAATAGCGTCCGTCGCGTTCGTACACTTCGGGAGCCCAAAAGCAATCGACGTTCCATTGGTCGTCGGCACCACCCTTATACACCTGACCAATGCTCTCCCATTGAGTCAAATCGTCCGACACGAAAGCCTCGAAACCATCGGCCAACGAAGTTCCATACATATAATACCTACCATCCGACGCATGAAGCATAAACGGGTCACCGAGTGCCATTGGCAGCGGATTGACCACCGTAGAGACTGCAACCGCAGCTTCTTTGCTACACGATGTGAATAATGACGCACCTGCAACCATAAGTGCAAAAAATGCAATAATTCTCGATTTCATTAAAAAATATGTTAGTGAATTGCAAAATTACGTATTTTTCCCTTTTATATGCCCTATCATCGGATGATGAAATAAAATTTATGCTAACTTTGTTGGAAATTAATGCACCAGAGATTTATAAGGGTTTATAGAATATGAAGCCGGCAAAATATATTATCGAAAATGCCCAAGACGCGTTATGGGGACTTACCATAACCACTGTCGGGTACGAAAAAATAGAGCCGGGCGACACATACCCCACCAACCTACATCTTGACAGCCACTGGTTTTCTCCCGAAAAAGGCCGTGTGCTTCAAGAATATCAACTTTTATACACAACCGAAGGACAAGGAACTTTTGAATCAAACCGTACAGGAAAAGCCATAATCAAACCCGGAATGATGTTTATGCTATTCCCCGAAGAATGGCACACATACAAACCAGACATAAATGTCGGATGGACTCAATACTGGATTGGATTTAAAGGGCCCAATATGGATGAACGGGTGAAAAACGGTTTTTTCGACAAGGATACTCCTTTTTTTGACGTTGGGCTGAACAACGAGCTTGTCGACCTGTATATGCGGGCCATCGACGTGGCCGAGCACGAAAATGCCCATTTCCAACAGATGCTCGCCGGCATAGTTAATTATATGTTGGGGCTCGTGTACTCTTTAGTACGCAATAATTCGTTGGACCAAGACCAACATATGGTTGACCAAATCAATCAGGCCCGCATACTTATGCATGAAAATATCGAGAGTGTAATGACCGTGCAGGAGATTGCGGCAGCCATCGGAACCGGCTATTCGTCATTTCGCAAAAATTTCAAAAAATACACCGGCATGTCGCCGGCATCGTATTTTCAGGATTTGAAGCTTCAGAAAGCAAAAGACCTTTTGCGTATGACCAATCTCCCGGTAAAAGAAATCGCATATCGCCTAAACTTCCAGTCGGCCGACTATTTCTCCACCAAATTCCATAAAAAAACGGGCAAACGTCCCAGCGATTTCAGATACTGACCCGGCGGAGTGCTTAAAAAGACGATTCGGACAAAAATCAATGACAAAATGTCAATTAGTCAAGTCCGATGACAATCAGATAAGATAAATTTGCATAATAGTTGTCTCATTTTCCAATATTA
The DNA here is from genome assembly GCA_964600585.1 of uncultured Bacteroides sp. Classification (GTDB taxonomy): domain Bacteria; phylum Bacteroidota; class Bacteroidia; order Bacteroidales; family Muribaculaceae; genus Paramuribaculum. Next base: position 5,811 of record CAZRJT010000093.1, on the reverse strand, counting down.
ACGTACGATTATGAAACTAATTGTATCTTTACTTTTGCTCCTTATCTCAGGTGCAACCACTGCATCCGCCCAAATCATAAATGCTTACGGAAGAAATTCTCTGTCGCTGAATGGGGAATGGCACGCAATCATCGATCCCTACGAACGAGGACGCCATTCTTACATATGGAAAAACCAGAAACCCCGCAATAAGAACGAATTCCGAGAATATTCATTCGACGAAGGTTTGATTCTCAACGTTCCCGGAGACTTCAACTCTCAACTTACCGAGCTAAAATATTATGAAGGAACTTTGTGGTATGGACGCTATTTCGATATCACGGAACCAATTCCTGGTGAAAGGCTTCTCCTCTATTTCGCAGGTGTGTCCAATGTAGCCGACGTATATCTGAACGCAGACCACGTTGGGCATCACAAGGGAGGATTCACCCCTTTTCAAATCGACATCACTGACAAAGTAAAGGAAAAAGATAATTTTATCGCTGTGGCCGTCAACAATACCAGGCATTCTGATGCTATTCCGGCAATGAATTTCGATTGGTGGAACTATGGAGGCATAACCCGAGATGTTTTTGTAATACGCGTCCCAGACCCATACATTGCCGACTACTTTTTACGACTCGACAAAGACAATCCGAATATAATTCTTGCCGACGTCTCACTTTCCCAACCAAAAGCTGGGGAAGTAATCAACATTGAGATTCCAGAGCTTAAGGTGCATAGAAAGTTAGTCACAGATTCCATCGGTAATGCATCAGACTCGTTCAAGGTAAATGGACTGGTCCGATGGGACATCGACAATCCTAAACTTTATTCGGTAAAACTGTCTTCTGACCGCGACACTGTCACCGAGGAAATCGGATTCCGCACTATCTCTACACGTGGAACTGAAATCCTCCTTAACGACCGTCCAGTTTTCCTTTGCGGAGTGAATATTCATGAAGAGATCCCTCAACGCAAAGGACGAGCTTTCTCAGAAGCCGATGCAGCAATGCTTATCAACGAAGCGAAAGATCTCGGAGTCAACTTTATCCGCCTGGCTCATTATCCCCAGAACGAACATATCCTACGTCTGGCTGAGAAATTTGGCATTATGCTTTGGGAGGAAATACCAATATGGCAGGAAATTGATTTTGAGAATTCCACCACTCAAGATAAGGCAGTGAAAATGATGGCAGAGATGGTTAACCGCGATAAAAACCGTGCAGCAATTGTCATCTGGAGTATTGCGAACGAGACTCATCCATCTACATACCGAAATAGATTTCTCGCCTTACTAAAAGAAACGACACAAGGGATAGACGATACCCGACTAATCAGCGCGGCTTTCAACAACGCTTATTGGAACGATTACAGAAAATGTTTTGAGATTCACGATGACCCAATAGTCGATTTAGTAGACGTTGTTGGCATAAACAAATACATGGGATGGTATGAGAACTGGCACGCAGAACCATCAGCCACCGGATGGAACATAGCACCCGATAAACCTTTGGTTTTTTCTGAATTCGGTGGAGAAGCACTTTATGGACAACATAGGGATGGTGATGCCAAATGGTCGTGGAGTGAAGATTATCAAGCCGAACTCTATCGCAGAAATCTTGAAATGTTTGATAACATCCCTAATCTTGCAGGCGTTATGCCCTGGATCTTATTCGATTTCAAATCCCCGACGCGTTTTTCTCCTTTACAGGGCTTAGAATTCAACCGCAAGGGACTCACTTCCGATCGTGGTGAACGCAAAGAAGCTTGGCATGTGATGCGAGACTATTACCTGTCAAAAAAACAAAAATAACCGCAAGTCTTTTATTAATTGACTTGGACAAAAATCAATGACAAAATGTCAATTAGTCAAGTCCTATGTCAATCGGGTAAGATAAATTTGCATAATGATATGTCACATCTTCCGATTTTAGCGTATGATTATGAAATCAAAACGTCTGTTGACCATTATTGGTGGAGCTTTAATAGCGACAACCGCTATGGCCGAACAGCCTTATAAGGCTGAAGATTTCGCCTCACCGTCCATCTGTTGGCGACCGGTGCCGCTATGGTTTTGGAACAATACAACAATACGCGAGGACGAGCTTACGCATCAGCTTGAACGGATGCTGACAAAAGATTTCTACGGAGGCTGCGCAATATTGCCTTTCGGAGAAGCATTTTCTCCAGGTTACCTCTCTGACGAATATTTCTCATTATACGAAAAGGCAATTGACGTGGCCAACAAGTACGGCGCATCGATGTCGATTTACGACGAATATGGCTTCCCGAGCGGAAGTATGGGCGCGATAAATGGCTCGGGAGTGACCACGTTCAAAAACAACCATCCGGAGCATTGCATAAAACGCCTTGACAAAATTGAAGAATCCGTAAATAACAATTGCCGCTTTACGTGTCAAAATATCGACACCGACAAATTGATGTCGGCAGTGGCATTCGACAAACAAAGCCATAAAACGATAAATCTGCGCGAGTTCATAGATGAGGCGGGTACTCTCGACTGGACAGCTCCCGATTATGGGACATGGACCATTATGCTTTTCAACTGTGAACCCGACGACGACCCTAATGTGGATTACCTATCACCCGATGCCGTGAAACTATTTGTCGAGGACACACACCAACTTTACTATAATCGTTTCAGCGACAAATTCGGCTCTACGATGAAGTCTACATTTTTCGATGAGCCTACGATGTACCGTGCATCGGGCAGAATGTGGACACCCGACTTCAATAAGAAATTCGAGGATAAATACGGATTTTCTCCCGAAACTTTATATCCGGCTCTATGGTATGACATAGGCGAGCATACATCAGTGGCCCGGAATATGCTTTTCGGAATGCACGCACGCCTTTATGCCGAAGGGTTCATGAAAACCATTGGCGACTGGGCTGAAAACCATGGCATAATCTCAACCGGACATCAAGACCAAGAGGAAGTGGCTAACCCGTGCAGCGTATCGGGCGATTTGATGCTGGTCGGCAAATACATTGCAATGCCTGGAATCGATAAAATCGGAGGCGACCGGCCGGCCGAGCATTTTTATAAAGTTGTGTCATCTTCCGCCAACAACTGGGACAAGCCATACGTAATGTCGGAAACGTTCGGTGCTATGGGCAACATTCCTGTCGGAGAACTCTATCGCATAGCAACCGAACAATACACCAAAGGAATCAATCATCTTATTCCACATGCCGTTTGGTATGACGACAGTAACGTTACATTTTTGCCCGAACTTTCATGGCGCAACCCATTATATAATGAGGCATTGCCTGATTTCAACCGTTTTTTGAGCCGCTTGAATTACGTGCTGGCACGTCCGGGACAACACGTTGCAGACATTGCGATGCTCTATCCAATCAATACTTTACAAGCCGGACATCATTTCGATGGTCCACTTGGAGCCTATGCGGGAGGAGTTAGCGTTCCGAACACCGACTATGTGACCGTATCTCGGATTCTAACCGACGAACTTGGCATAGACTTCACCTATCTTCATCCCGAAGTCATCGATGACCGTTGCAACGTTATAGACTCACATCTTGTGATGCACAACTCCATCAATACCGAAAATTTCTCAGTGGTGATTCTTCCGGGATGTAAAACACTCTCAACAGGCACTCTTAAAAAGATAGAAGAAGCCTGCAATTCGGGAGTAAAAGTGATATTCACCACCCAACTGCCTTGCGAAAGCGCCGACTTGGAGAGCAATGACACTGAAATTCGTGAAGCCGTAAATAGAATGCTCGCCTCCGGACGCGCACAATTCATAGCCAATCCGACCATCGACAACCTCAAAAGCGCATTGGACGGAACCAAGATTGATATAAGATTTATCACAAAACAGTCGCCTTTCAACTATATACATAAAATCGTAAACGAGGGCAATGTATATTATTTCGGCAATATCGACCATAAGAATAGCACGTGTTCCATCGCCATCCGTGGCGAACTTGGCGAATGCTCGATTCTAAATCCACGCACAGGGTCTATTGAACCGGCAAGTCTGACCATAGTCGACGGCGTTACATATTTTAATCTATCACTCGACCCTGAGCAATCGGTTTTTCTAATAGAAAATTCCATTATTGACTTATGACATTTGCTTTAATACTACCTTAATATGAAACAAAATTTTCTAATTTCAATGATGGTCGGCGCGGCCACATTGCTTACGATGAGCTGTAACCCCACTAAGACCAATGTGGGACAGCGCACTGATGCGCTCGACAACTCCGCATGGGAACATTCGGAGTGGATTTCGGTTGTCGACGCACCTGTAATAACAGGCAAAATAACCGGTGACAATGAACGCGCTGCCGATGGTGCCAGTTGGTTTGTAAACACCGTGACAAATGACAAAAAAGTGGTGTCGGCCAAGTGGATGACAACGGGCCTCGGAGTATATCAACTCTATCTGAATGGAAAGCCTGTGGGAGAGGAAATCCTGAAACCTGGATTCACTCATCCTGGAAAGACAAAACGGTCGTTCACCTACGACGTTACCGATGATATGTTGACCAAAGCCAATGCTGAAAATACATTTGCAGCACAGGTGACACCCGGATGGTGGGCCGACAAAATCGTCACACCAGGATGGAACGATGGTATGGTAGGAAATAAAGTGGCTTTTCGAAGCGTACTCGAACTTACCTATGACGACGGAACCAAAAGTTATTATGGCACCGACACTGAAAATTGGAAAGCCGGCATAGCCGGTCCCGTGAAACATGCCGCAATATTCGATGGCGAAGTATATGATGCCCGTGAACTCCCTGGCTATGAAACGCCTGAAAGATTGTCGACGCCCGAAATAAACACTGAATTCAGCGGTGAAATATTGCCCTCCAATGGAGCTGAAATATATTTCCGTGAAGATTTGGCACTTTCTCCGGTAAGAGCCTATGTTTGGGACAGCATCAGTGGCGCCAACGATGAAGAATTCGGCAAAGTAGTGATTTCGCGTGAATTCTCACCTAAAGACGAGATTGTTGTTCGCCCGGGTGAAACCCTCGTGATTGATTTCGGACAAAATTGTGCCGCAGTTCCCTCGTTTGAATTCAAAGCCAAAGAAGGCACACACCTGACATTTCTACCGTCCGAACTTCTCAACGACGGCAACGGCGCTAAAAACCGCGGAATGGATGGTCCTGAAGGAAGCGTACATCGACTCAACCTTCGAATTCCCAACACCGGGATGTCGCTTGACTACATTTTTGGCGACAACAACGGCTACGTGACTTATCGTCCGAACTGCACATTTTACGGCTATCGTTTCGCCTCAATTACGGCTGATGACGAAGTGCGCATAAAATCAATCGAATCAATTCCCGTAACCTCAATTGCCGACAATCTTGAAACCGGCACTATAACCACCGGCAACGACGACATCAATAAACTGATTTCAAACACCATCTGGGGACAACGTTCGAACTATCTGTCGGTTCCTACCGACTGTCCGCAGCGCAACGAACGTCTGGGCTGGACAGCCGACACACAAGTATTCTCAGAGACTGGCACATACTTTGCCAACACAAAAAATTTCTTCCATAAATGGATGCGCGATATGCGCGACACGCAGACTGAAACCGGCGGATTCCCGGGTGTAGCTCCATGGGCACAATACGGAGCGGCTCCAACCGACATGATGCGACTGGGATGGGCCGACGCCGGAGTGATTGTGCCATGGGTGGTATGGAAACAATTTAACGACACTGAAATAATCGATGAGAATTGGGACGCAATGGAAAAATTCTTCACGCATATCTATGCGACAAAATATAACCATCAGGCACTTTCAGCACAAA
>CAZRJT010000092.1:0-8270 GCA_964600585.1 uncultured Bacteroides sp. | reverse complement strand
ATTTTAGTCATAATTATTAAAAATATAATTGGGTTACAATATAGTCAGATAAACGATACTTACAAACCTTAAGTAAATCCTTTCGTTACGCGACACAAAATTACTAATTATTTTTATTTTGCACTCATTTTTATCAGCAAAAGTTCATATTTTGCATTAACTCACCATAAGATTTTGACTCAAAGGGGAAATTTATGTACTTTTGCACTATATTGAAGTTCGATTAACTATGGGTAAGAACAAATTAAAGAAGTTTCGCGATATGGAGTCAATCGACTTCGTGTTTCAATATCCATTTGCCGTGTTGCAGCGCGACGGATTTCCAATCAAGGGCGAGTGGAACCGGCAGGTATTTAAAAATGACAACCCGGTTGTGCTTGAACTCGGGTGCGGAAAAGGTGAATATACCGTCGGGCTTGCGCGTCGAAATCCAGATGTGAACTATATCGGAATCGACATAAAGGGAGCCCGTATGTGGACCGGTGCCTGTCAGGCTCGCGACGAGAATCTGGGCAACGTAGCTTTTCTGCGCACCGACATCGAGCTGCTGCCTCATTTTTTCGCTCCTGGCGAAGTGGGCGAGATATGGATTACTTTTCCCGACCCTCAGATGAAAAAGGTGCGCAAGCGCCTGACGTCGACGCGTTTTCTTGAACTTTACCGTAAGGTGCTCATAGACGGTGGAATGGTGAAGCTAAAGACCGACAGTCCGTTTTTGTACACCTATACCCGATTGATGGTTCAGGAAAACGGTTTGCCGGTGGAAGCACTCACCGACGACCTTTACCATAGTGGAATCGACAACGAAATACTCCAGATTCGCACTTTTTATGAACAGCAATGGCTCGACCGTGGCCTGACCATAAAATATATAGCATTTGCTCTTGATGCGTCGACATCTCTCGTCGAACCGCAGGTGGACATAGAGTTCGACACCTACCGTAGCTTCTCGCGCGGGCAGCTCCAGTGTCCTGAACTTTGCAATCCGAAAATAACTCCTAAATCAGATAAATCAGAATAATGGAAACGTTGTATCCGAAACTCATTCTCGATGCGCTTGAAAAAGTGCGCTATCCTGGCAACGGCAAGAACATTGTGGAGCTTGGGATGGTGGAAGACGATATGCGTATCGATGGCTCAAAGGTGAGTTTTTCACTCATATTCGATAAACCGACCGACCCTTTCATACGGTCGCTCACTAAGGCCGCAGAGGCAAATATACATGCATTCGTTTCGCCTCAGGTTGAGGTGACGGTAAACGTAAAGACCCGTCAGGCCAAGGTGGAGAAGGTGAATCCGTTGCCTGCCGTGAAAAATATAGTGGGTGTGTCGTCGGGGAAGGGAGGCGTCGGTAAGTCGACGGTGGCCAGCAATCTGGCGGTGGCTCTCGCAGCCGAAGGATATAAGGTAGGGCTTCTCGATGCTGACATTTTCGGGCCGTCGATGCCTAAGATGTTTGGAGTCGAGGATGAATCGCTCTATATGCATGAAGTCGACGGCCGTCAGCTCATAATTCCGCTCGAACGTTATGGGGTGAAACTTCTGTCGATCGGCTTTCTCGTCGACAAGAATGCACCCGTGCTATGGCGCGGCAGTATGGCCTCGAATGCACTTAAGCAACTCATCGAAGATGCCGATTGGGGCGAACTCGACTATTTTCTGATAGATATGCCCCCGGGAACGAGCGACATCCATCTGACACTCGTGCAGACCCTGGCCATGACCGGCGTGGTAATCGTAACGACTCCGCAGCAGGTGGCTTTGGCCGACGCGCGCAAGGGCATAGCCATGTTCACCGGAGAAAAAGTGAACGTGCCCATTCTCGGGCTTGTGGAGAATATGGCCTGGTTTACGCCTGAAAAACATCCGGAAGAGGTGTACTACATCTTCGGACGCGAAGGTGGGGTGAACCTTGCCCGTGAACTCGGCGTGAAGCTATTGGCGCAGATACCGATTGTGGGGTCGATATGCGATGGTGGCGACGGAGGGTCGCCCATAGCGTTGGCCGATACCATAACCGGCCACGCTTTCCGGCATCTTGCACACGAGGTGATTGATGCCGTCGATCGCCGCAACGAGATATTGCCCCCGACGGTGAAAGTCGACGTAACTCGTAAATAACAGACATTATAACGTTTATCCAATTAAAACTCAGATATGAAAATAGCACTTATAGGTTACGGTAAGATGGGTCATGCCATCGAACGCATCGCCATCGAGCGCGGCCATGAAATAGTGTCGATCATCGACATCGCCAACCAGGATGATTTTGACTCTCCGCAGTTCAGAAGTGCTGACGTGGCCATAGAATTCACCACTCCCGCCACGGCATTTCAGAATTATATGCGTGCTTTCGAACAGGGTGTGCCTGTGGTTTCGGGGAGTACCGGCTGGACTTCGCGCATAGGCGAGATAAAAGATATGTGCGACCGTGGCGAGGCTACCTTTTTCTGGACTTCGAATTTCAGCCTGGGGGTGAACATTTTCTTTGCCGTAAACAAATACCTATCGGCGATTATGGACGGTTTTCCACAATATAAACCAGAGATGACCGAAATACACCATATCCATAAGCTCGACCATCCGAGCGGTACTGCAATCACTCTGGCCGATGGCATAATAGCCGGAAATTCGCTGTTTGACGCCTGGACCGAGGAATCGCCGGCGGCCGAAAGGGCGTTTACGATCAACCATCGTCGTGAGGGAGAAGTGCCGGGTACGCACATAATTTCATGGGATTCACCGGTCGACACCATTACAATAGAGCACAAGGCTAAAAGCCGCGAGGGGTTTGCTCTTGGCGCTGTAGTGGCCGCTGAATGGATTAAAGGCAAGAAAGGTTACCTGACGATGGACGAAATGATGCGGGGTATGGTGCGCGATAGCCGCTTGCTCGAGGTGCTCGGATAATGTCCAGCGCAGTCCAAAGACATTTCATTAAACAAAATATTAAAATCATTCATAAAAATGGCATCTGATAACCATTCTAATAGCGCAAGTACCGATTTCGTCACCGATTTCAAGGCCCGTTTGCGGGCCACGAAGACCTCTCGGTGGATTCGCTTTTCAATAGTCGCAGCAATCTTCATAGCATGGGTCGTATGGCTCGGAAGCTGGTGGGTGATTCTGTTTTTGCCCATATTGTTCGACGTCTATATAACGGGCTACATACCTCTGACTTGGTGGAAAACCACCAAGAATCAGACTGTGCGAGCCGTGATGGGATGGGTCGATGCGATACTTTATGCCTTGATTCTGGTTTATTTTATATTTACGTATATAGGCCAGAATTATCAGATTCCGTCGTCGTCGCTCGAAAAATCGTTGCTCGTCGGCGACTATCTGTGGGTGAATAAGATGGCATACGGACCGCGTGTGCCTATGACACCAGTGCATTTCCCGTTGGTGCAGAACACGTTTCCAATCATCAACACTAAGAGCTATATAGAATGGCCCACGTGGAAATATCACCGTCTGAAAGGATTTGGCAATGTAGAGACCGGCGACATAGTGGTGTTCAATTTCCCGGCGGGTGACACGGTGGCTCTGAAGGTGCAGAATCCGGATTATTACACGCTCGTCAAGATGTTTGGCCATACGGCAGTGAACAATAACGAAGAGGCATTCGGTGAAGTCATATATCGGCCTGTCGACCGACGCGAGAATTATGTGAAGCGTGCCGTTGGTCTGCCAGGCGACCGGCTTAAAATAGTGGATGGTGTCATTTACATCAACGGTGTGGAGCAGCCGGCTCCCGCCGATGTGCAGTTCAACTATTATTATCAAGCCGGTAGGCATCTTTCGGAGGCCGAGTGGGATGATCTGGGAGTGTCGGTCGACGACCGTACGCTGCTTGACCTTACGCGTGAATCGCCTGATAACGTAAGGGCTCTCGGGTTTAGGGTGAATGACGACGGTTCGGTGCCTCCGGTTTACGTTTCGCCGCTCACAGCCGAGATGGTGCGTAAGCTTGAAGCGAATCCCGACATTGTGCATATTATGAAGATGCCTGCGCCCACTGACGAGTATCTCTTCCCTGAGCGGGCAGGAGCGGCATGGACCCGTGCGGACTACGGCGAGGTGTGGATTCCCAAAAAGGGGGAAACGATAAAGCTCGACGAAGATGCCTGGGATATGTATAACCGTGTTATCCGGAATTATGAGCATCATCCCGATGCATATCTTAAGGACGGGGTGGTGTATATCGACGGAAAACCGGCCGATACATATACATTTGAGATGGACTATTATTTTATGATGGGCGACAACCGCGACAATTCGCTCGACTCCCGCTATTGGGGGTTTGTGCCCGAAGACCACATCGTGGGCAAGCCTATGCGTGTGCTGATATCATTTGATAAGGACAAAGGCATTCTGAATGGTGGAATCCGTTGGAACCGTGTGTTCAAGGATGCCAATCCGGGTTTATGACAGTCGTTATGTCATCGCCACTCGTAAAGTTTCCAGCGCAGCGTGTGCTCTTGCCGCCCCGCTATTTTGCCGACATCGCCTATTATGCCGCTATGGCGGCGTATGGCTCAGCCGTGGTCGACGTGGAAGTGCCATTCAACAAAAGGGAGAAGGAGACGCATCGTTGCGCAATTGCCGATACGCGCGGGGTGCTTAATCTCACCGTGCCTGTTGGGCGGCCTCAGGGGCCGATGTGGAGCAACGTGCCGATTTCGCCACACGGCGAATGGTGGGATGTGCATCGCGTGGCACTTGAGTCGGCTTATGGGCGCACTCCGTATTTCGAGTTTTATATCGACCGTTTTCTGCCTTTTTTTAATTCTGACGTGCCCGTGGCTTTCGGTTCGGTGGTGGACTTTGACGCACGAATCGACAGCGTGGTGCGCTCCATTCTGCTCATCGACACTCCGGTTGCATACGATAGGGTGGTCAATCTGCTTGCGTCGGACGTGGATATGCGTCGGCAGCCGCCGATGATGGATGGCGCATCCCTGACATATTATCAGGTGCGTGCCGCCAAGCTTGGATTCATATCGAATCTGAGTGTGCTGGACCTGATATTCAATTTAGGCCCTGAAGCGCCGCTATACCTCCGCTCGTTGATAGAGTCGGGATCGGTGGTGTGAGCGGAAATGTGTGAATCAGCGGCGTCTTTTGCGCGAACCGCACAGATGCCCCGACATATAAGCCAACAAAGTCAGCAGCCCCATGCCGGCTATGATTATTTTATAAGCTCGTTCGCGTTTCTCGCGGCGTTCGATGCGTGCTTCTATTTTCTGCAATGTTTCGATTTCACGTTGGTTTTCGTTTTTGAAGAGTGTCATAATCGTTAATTTTTAGATTTTAGAGTTGTAGCTGGAGGTCGATGCCTGTTTCGGGCGGTATGTTTCAGGCTGCCATCCGATACTATAACAATCCACTACGTGCGGCGGTTTAACGCACCGATATGTGTTCGATGTTCAGCAGGCGACGCTTTACTTCAATCCCTCCGGCATATCCGGTCAGGCTCCCGTTGCTGCCAATCACTCTGTGGCAAGGCAAAATGATGCTTATAGGGTTTGCCCCGCAAGCATTCGCCACCGCTCTTACGCCTTCGGGACATCCCACGGCTTGTGCCAGTTGTTTGTATGTCACAGTGGTGCCGTAACTGATTTTACGCAATTCGTGCCATACGCGTAGCCTGAAGGGAGTGCCGTGCGGTTCGCATTCTATGTCAAATGATTTCCTCTTTCCTGCGAAGTATTCACCCAGTTCTTTTATGGTTTGCGCCAACACCGGATTTTCTGCGGTTGTGGTGTTCTCAGCGTGTGCGTCGGGTTCGCAGCCAGGCTCGGCCCAGCGGCAGATGCACAACTTGCCATCCTCTTCGGCCAGGATGAGGTTGCGTCCGACAGGTGTGCTTATCGTAAGTGTGTTCATCGTCATTTCATATTAGGTTTCTCGAAACGATATATCCGCACGTCTCTTGCCGGAACCATTATCTCCATCACCTTCGGGAGATATTTGTTCCCCTCCCATATCTCAGTGACACCCACGTATTTGTCGGGATTTATTCCAAGCCGCTTGAAGTCGGGGCGTTTTATTATGGGAGCTTCGCCCGATGTCCCGAAATTGAACACCGCATAGTAGAATGCATCGTCGGCATCGAGCACGAATTCGTTGTCGACGGTTATGTCGTCAGTGGCATACAACGTTCCTTTTTCGCTGAATTTTCCGTCGACGGGCCTGAATGTCCTGCCTACGTTGCCGAGTTTCATAAGGTCGTGGTTGCGGGCGAATTCCACCACTCGGGCTCGTTCGTCGTCGTATCCTTCGACAGGAATCGTCTTTCCATTGACTTCGCGAACTTCACCATTGTATGCGTACGTTCCACCCAGAAGAGTCATTCCGGTCATTAATCCGCAGCTGAGTCTGATGCGGGCCTCATTTAGGTCGTTTGACCCTTTGCCATTCAATGCCACTTTCGACAGAGTCATATGGTCGGGGTCGTTGAACGCATAGCATCGGTCGAGCCACCAAGAGCCGTTGATGCAGTTGAGTGTGTACATTGATTGGGGTAGGCTGCCCCAAGCGTCGCATCCGATACGCCTGACGTGCGCTTTGGCCGGAAACACCGGGGCAATCGAAAAATCGAGCATCATATCGCCGGCGGCTTCCATTATGTAGTCCATCCCATAGTTGTAAGCTTGCATACCGGTGGTTATATGTGGCAGATAGAAGCTGTCGGCTTCTTGCGAGCCGTTGTTCATAAAGTCAATCTTTACGAATTCGAATCCAAGGCGCCGGAACTTTTCAAAAGTCCCTTCCACCCACTCTCTCACTTTGGGGTGGGTGGGGTCGAGCGATACAGCTCCTATCGTTCGGTATTGTCCGTTAGCTTTAAGTGCCATCTCGCCCAAATTGCCTCCCTCCCAAGACTTATTGTCGATGGCGTCCTGAACGCTGCCCCAGTAGGAGAAGGGTGTGGTGTATATACCCGGCATCATATTCAGACTTTTGCATCTCGACGCATATTCGGCCAATTGATGGTCGGTTAGCGCATTCCAACCCGAATCGAGCACCATCAGTGTGCGTCCGCTTTCGTTGTGGAAGCCTGAAGGCAGAAGCTCTTTTTCATAGAAGTCGAGCACGCTCATGGCTGAAGTGTAATTGAGCCCGAATTCCATTCCGCCCCATGACTGCCAGCCGAAAAGTGCGTTATCGCGGTTCCAGTCAAGTTTTGGACACATCACCGTGTTGGCGTTGCCGTAAGTTTCGAGTCCTGTGCGCCAATCGTCGAAATATCCTATCATGAAGCGTGCCGAAGCAACTGTGTCGCCTCTCACCACGCCGTGTCGGCTCGACGAGGCTTTATCGTCGAAAACGTCCCAGGTGCGCTGGCTGATATAGCCGGAGGTAAGGGTGATATTGTTTACGGCGTTTGTCAGGGCGGGCATTACTTTGACGGCTGATTTCCACACCGCGTGGTCAACCGAGCCAATCACTATGCCGTTTCGGGAGTTGGCATCGTACATGGCCGTGGCTTCGCATGATGTCACGCCTTCCGGACGAGTCCATTCGTGAGAGCAGAATGTTGCCCAGTTGTCGTTGGCAAACGGCATATCGTATATGCGGTTGTCGCCGTGAGATGGCAAGGGGAGTGTAGTGGTGGTTTGCGATACGATAGGGCATATCCTATGGGCAGCCGCTTTTCGGCCTGTCAACCGCGCTTCCATTATGAAATAGTCGAGCTCGGGGTAAACGTATATGCGTTGCTCCAATTCGGGTTGATGTCCTGAATATGAGTATGTGTACACTCGCCCACGGCCATATCCGTCGGCCACATCGTCACATTGCAGATTGACCTGTGGATAGAGCCTCGAATCGACGTTGGTGTTGTCGTCGAGTATAGCAGTAGTGTAGGCCCCGTCGAATAGTGTTTTTCCCCGGTGGGCTATTCGGAGGGTTTTCCTTTCGTTATCGAATTTTATGTTCACATTACCGTAATTGACGTTGAGTCCACGCGCTGTTGATGCGGGGCTTAATGCCATCGTGGCGACAATTGCCAAAGTCCACCATATTGACAAGTATAACATATTCGTTTGACCGTATTTTCCCATATTCAGCATATTTCGTTTGCTGCGAATTTAGTAAAAAACATCAGTTCCGGCAAGAATCGCGGCGTTTGAGGTGTCGCATTCGATGTCGATTGATGTTTTGTCTTTGATTCTTATGAACCATACGGTTCGGGGAAGTGTTTAACCTGGAAAACTACCACATTTCAAGACATTATGGCGATAATGTTAATATCTGCCAAATAT
>CAZRJT010000091.1:0-8340 GCA_964600585.1 uncultured Bacteroides sp. | reverse complement strand
GCCAGGCTGGCATCGCAAGACGCCTCCCTCCAAGATGGGGGGGGGTGAAGGGAGTGGGGGAACAATCCCCAGTGCCTGACTCTGTTAACACGGGTGGATCAACGACCTCCTTCCCGTTGACTACATGGCTTATATGCTCAAGTATGACACTATGCACGGTCGTTTCGACGGCACTGTTGAGTGCGATATGGAAAAGAGCCTTCTCATCGTAAACGGCAAGGAAATCCGCGTTACCGCTTGCAAGAATCCCGCAGAAATCGGCTGGGGCGCAGTTGGTGCTGAATACGTTGTTGAATCAACCGGTCTCTTCCTGACCAAAGAAAAAGCTCAGGCTCACATCGAAGCTGGCGCAAAATACGTAGTAATGTCGGCTCCTTCTAAGGACGATACCCCTATGTTCGTTTGCGGTGTAAACCAGGACAAATACGTAAAGGGTACTCAGTTCGTATCGAACGCTTCTTGCACAACCAACTGCTTGGCTCCTATCACTAAGGTGCTCAACGACAAATTCGGCGTAGTTGAAGGCTTGATGACTACCGTTCACTCGACAACCGCTACTCAGAAAACCGTTGACGGTCCGTCAATGAAAGACTGGCGTGGTGGCCGTGCCGCTTCTGGCAACATCATCCCCTCTTCTACCGGCGCTGCCAAGGCTGTTGGCAAAGTTATCCCCGAACTCAACGGCAAATTGACCGGTATGTCAATGCGCGTTCCCACTTTGGACGTATCTGTTGTTGACCTCACCGTTAACTTGGCTAAACCCACTACCTACGAAGAAATCTGCGCTGCTATGAAGGAAGCTTCTGAAGGCGAACTCAAAGGTGTGCTCGGTTACACTGAAGATGCCGTTGTTTCAAGCGACTTCCTCGGCTGCCCGCTCACTTCTATCTTCGACGCAAAGGCCGGCATCCAGCTGACTCCCACTTTCGTTAAGGTTGTTTCTTGGTACGACAACGAAATCGGCTACTCTAACAAAGTGCTCGACCTCATCGCTCACATGAAGAAAGTAAACGGCTAATAACACCGATTACAGCATAACAAAAATCCCGCAGTTTGTCACCCAACTGCGGGATTTTTTATGCCCGCACATTAGATTTTGAAAAAATATTGTGTAATTTTGCCGCAACAAGCGCGTCGCGAAGCAGTGCGCATAATCATAACCACAATCATAAACCAAATTCATTATGGACGACAATCTGTTGCCATTCGCATTCATCTGCCTGACTTCATTCTTCACCCTTACCAACCCTCTGGGTACTATGCCCGTGTTCCTGTCAATGACAAAAGGACTTGACAATGACCAACGAAAAAACATTGTGAAGCGAGCCACGGTGATATCGTTCATCATCCTGATGCTGTTCACTTTCGGCGGTCAGATACTGTTCACGCTCTTCGGCATATCGACAAATGGATTCCGCATTGCTGCCGGGTTCATAATTATGAAGATCGGATTCGACATGCTTCAGGCACAATATTCCAACACAAAGCTCAAGGACGAAGAAGTGAAAGTTTACGCTAACGACATATCAATCACACCTCTATCCATCCCGATGCTGTGTGGTCCCGGCGCAATAGCCAACGGCATTATGCTTATGGACGACGCCAACACCGTGGCTATGAAAGTGACGCTCGTGGCAAGCATAGCATTTATATACGCCATCACATATCTGATTCTGCGTGCCTCAACACGCCTGGTGTCAATCCTGGGCGAAACCGGCAACAACGTTATGATGCGTCTTATGGGGCTAATATTGATGGTGATAGCCGTAGAATGCTTTGTCAGTGGCGCAAAACCCATTTTAATCGACATGATAAAAGCTGGAAACGGCTTGGCCGTATAACGACCATCAGCGACGCAGAACGAATTTCACCAACACCCCTTTATGGTCAGTGGGCCATACGCCCAAAGGCTCGATGAACTCGTCGGACGTACGCTCCACATATCGCTCTCCACGCTTTATCGACCCCCGCGGGCCAACTATCGATGCCTCGACAGGATGCATATCGGAGCGAGGATAATAAAACACGTAGTCGATGCGGTCGCGCTCGTCGGCCTCAGGTGCCCATGCAAGCTTGCTAACGGGCACAAGCGGATTATCCGACGGATACGTATAGCCTGGATGCGTAAGCGGATCAGGATGCACTATCCGGTATGCGTCCATAAAACCGGCATCACGCAGCATAGCCGTGCAAGGCCAGTCGACCACAACGCCGTGATGGTCGGCACTATCGCGAGTAGACTCTGTCCAGTCGAGCCCCGAAGGCTCATTGAAATCCCCGCCGAACAACACCACGCTCCCGGCGGCCACCTCCGTAAGCGCATCGGCAATGAATGCCTTTATCTCATCGTCGCGCAGCGACAGATTGTTCCGATATATTATTGTGTCGACATCCGTCAGCGGTGCCGCCATACGCTTCCACGTGTTGCCGTCATATCCACGCACTTCATAATACGTATCGTTCTGATAATCGAGATGACCCGTATATACAGCCACCGGCAACCCATGCACATTTGTGCGCAGCTTGTACACTGTGCCATGGTCGCCTTGTATAGGGTATATAGTCGCGCTGTCAGTGATTTCATGACGGCTCAACAACCCCGAGTCATAGGAGTAAAACGAATAATATTTCTCACCGCGGTTGGCCAAAGCATCAACCAACCTATCGCAAAAACGAGTGTTATGATAATTACGCGGCTCGCTGAGAGTCACGAAATCGGGCTTGAGACGAGCTATCTCATCGGCAATGGCGTCGAATCCGCCATCCACCACCGTGCCTTCCTGCCAGATATTAAACTGAAAAACACTTATCTCCTTGTCTTCGGCAGCATTGACTGTCGCCGTCAGAGCCGTCATAAAAACGAATGCGGCGCAGAGCCGGGCAATCAACCTGTTGTCACACACGCGGTTCATAGTTTCCTTTTCTTAGTAAAACATTATTGGTTTTGCATCACAAATTTACATAAAAACGCCGATATCGGCCCATTCAATTCCGAGGTTTTATTGCCAATGCGATATGTTTTGAATATATTTGCATCGCGAAAACAAATTGTGGCAAAGCCACTCTAATCACAATTTATGCAAAATAAATTATTAATCGAAATAAAAGCCCGTGCCCTAAAAGGCATTCCGGCTACGGTCGAAGAAGCCCTTGAACTAAACGAAATCCACACCACCGACGAACTCTGCGACGCTGCCGACGAAGTGCGTATGCACCATTGCGGAAACCGCATAGACACATGCTCGATAATAAATGCCCGTTCTGGACGATGTTCCGAAAACTGCAAATGGTGCGCCCAGTCCAAATTCTATGACACTGGAGTCACCGAATACGACATCGTGCCTGAAGAGCAACTACTTGAAGCCGTAAAACTCAATACAGAGCAAGGCGTTCAGCGCTTTTCGATGGTGACGAGCGGACGCAAAGTCGCCCCGGCCGACATAAACCGGTTCTGCGATCTTTACCGCAAAGCGGGCGAAGTTTCACCGATATATCTATGCGCATCCATGGGACTGCTCTCGCGCAACGAACTTCTGGAACTGAAAAAAGCCGGGGTGCAACGTTATCACTGCAATCTGGAAACATCGCCCGAATATTTCACCAGATTATGCTCAACACACACCTATGCCGACAAGCTCAAAACCATACGCCATGCCATCGAAGTCGGGATGGAAGTGTGTTCCGGCGGAATAATCGGAATGGGCGAATCTATGCGCGACCGCCTCGAACTCGCCCGACAATCGCGCGAGGCCGGCGCCGTATCAATTCCGGTGAACATACTCAACCCGATAAAAGGCACTCCTCTCGAAGACACTCCGCTTATCTCCGAAGACGAAGTTGTCCGCACCATCGCGTTGATGCGATTCATAGCGCCCAAATCGACAATCCGTTTTGCCGGAGGTCGTGCCCGCCTCAGCCAATCCACAACCGAACGGATCCTACGCGGCGGCGCCAACGGCGCGATGATTGGCGACCTTCTCACAACCACCGGAAATGCCGTAGCAGAAGACCACGCCCTTTTTGCAAAAGCCGGATATACCGAATAACGACAAACGACAAAAGCGATACTCAACTATGATACAATACGACAACGAACTCGAAGACACGATAGCCCGACTGTCGGCCCATGAAAGCCTCCTCGACATGTGCCATATGCGATGGAGAGGCGAACCCCTCCCTTCGCATGAAGACGTGAAACGCATAATCGGCTTATGCCGACGGCTGATATTTCCCGGCTTCTTCGGCGACTCCGAAGTAAACCGTTACAACATCAGACACCACGTTGGCTTGGCGTGCGAAGAGCTATACCGGTTGCTCATCAACCAGATCACCGCTGGCCTTTGTCTTTCGGAGCTATGCTGCAAAGAGCAGAGCATCGAATGCATCGAGGCCAAAGCCCGTGAAAAAGCCATGGAATTCATCAATTCGCTCCCGGAGCTACGCCAGCTCCTCAACAGCGACGTAAAAGCAATGTATGCCGGCGACCCTGCGGCCATATCCACCGAGGAAGTGATATTCTGCTATCCCGGCATCAAGGCCACGGCCAACTACCGCGTGGCCCATCGACTCGTAGAGTTGGAAGTACCCGTAATCCCACGCATGATCAGCGAACAGGCCCATAGCGAAACAGGCATCGATATACATCCGGCCGCCAAAATCGGCAAATCATTCACCATCGACCATGGAACAGGCGTGGTGATAGGCGCAACGGCCATCATCGGCGACAACGTTAAGCTATATCAGGGCGTGACGCTCGGCGCGCGCAGCTTCACAACCGACGAAAACAACAATCCAATCAAAGGAATTCCACGCCATCCAATCATCGGCGACAACGTGGTGATCTACGCAAACTCAACCGTGCTGGGACGCATAACCATCGGCAGCGGAGCCGTAATCGGCGGCAACCTTTGGGTTACCGAAGACGTGGCCGAAGGCGAAAAACTCGTCCAGGCACGGCCCGACAACATATTGCGATTCAGTAACGACCCCGACTCTCAAGAGCGGCGATAGATATAACGGGCAAGCCCATAGATATAGCGGCGGAATCCGGGTCGATAGCATACCACGCGGTCAAACCACCCTATGTGGGGGCCAAGCAATTTCACCACCACGCCCACATACACCATCGCAAACAACGTGCCGGGCCCGACGACATTCCACAGCCAACGGTCGAAATAAAGATAACCGCACAGCACGGCAAGAGCCACCAGACTCACATCAACCAAAATTTTGGCCTTGGCAAACGGCATATGGGTGACATTGCTCAGCGCAACAGGCATCCCCTCGCCTGGCATTGTCACCGAGCCACATCGTATCTCGAACGCAATGCCGAAGCCGAGCACCGTGCATCCTGCCAGCTGAGCCAGCGATCGCGACAGAAGCGTGTCGCATTGCAGCCCCGACGTGAGCCACATATTCACATCAAGCAGAAATCCGAAAAGAAACCCTATCACCAACTGAAAAAGCTGCACGCGCTCAAATTGCCTGCGCAACGTCAGAATCTGGGCAAACACCAGCACGAAATTCATCGCGTAAGTATATTGTCCTATGGTCCATCCGGGAGCAAGCGAATCTTCGCCGGCCAAAGTAAAAACAAAAGGAATTGTCGATATCACACTGCTCCCCAGGCTCGACCTAACGCACAACGCCACCCCCAACGTCATGACGAACAACGACAGCGTGAGCAATATATGCTGCCACAAAAATGCAATTATCTTATCCTTTAAACCCGAACCGACAGTGGCTATAATCATAGCTATTTTAATTTTCGTACCACAAAATTACAAAATCGTAGCCTAAATTCAAAAACTGAAAAAATAACTCCATTTTCAGTTTAATCTTAAAGAATTTATCTTATCTTTGCAAATGGTAAAACCATTAGGAACATTGCGCAAAATCTGATACCAGATTCCTGATGTCCTGACGACCAAACAAGCGCCTTAATCGCGGACTGGAAAATGAATGAGATTCTACATACATACGACCCCATATCGCTCGACGAAATGAAAAAGGTGCGACTGATGAATCGCATCGACACCAAGTATGTGACCACAGTGCCCATATTTATGGAGCTCCTACGTCAGGCCAAAGACGACTACTTCGTTCAAAGCATCGACGGACAAGTGCTTATGCCCTATTACACACTCTACTACGACACTCCGCAGTTCAATATGTACATCGAGCACCTGCGCGGACGCAAACGCCGCCAGAAAATCAGAGTAAGATGCTACGAATCGTCGGACGTGGCATTCCTTGAGGTGAAAAACAAAAACAACAAAGGACGCACTCATAAAGTGAGAGTGCCATACCATAAAGGCGAAAACAACACGTTCAACGAATTCCTCGGCGAACACTCAGCCTATCCGCTCGACGACCTGTCGCCACGAATCGAAAACCGATTCTCGCGCATAACGCTGGTGAACCGCAACTTCACCGAACGCCTCACCATCGACACCCAGCTCCGGTTTCACAACCTGTCGACTTCAAACACCTGCAAGCTCGACGGACTCGTCATCATAGAGCTCAAACGCGATGGCAACACTAGCTCGCCGATACTGGAGATACTACGGCGCCTGCATATACATCAGGCCAAATTCAGCAAATACTGCATCGGGTTGGCACTCACCGATGAAAGTCTCAAGCGCAACCGCTTCAAACCACGCCTGCGCATGGTCGACAAAATGTGTGAAATATCAAGAAATATTAGTTTTTAACACCGTAATAAATTCACTATGGAGGAATTGGAATTATTAGACACTCCCGTGATTGCAGCCACCGGCGACATAGGCCAACTGCTCATCCGTTTTTTGTTCAACGCATTCTTCATATGGATAATAATCCATAAGCTCTACTATAAAAAGAGCATGCGTAAAGACTATTATTTTACGTTCGCTCTCATAAGCGTGAGCATTTTCTTCCTGATATTCCTGTTGGGAAGCGTAAAAATCAAAGTAGGATTCGCTTTGGGCCTGTTTGCCATATTCGGCATAATACGCTACCGCACCGAATCCATGTCCGTGCGCGAAATGACCTATCTGTTTGTAATCATAGCCGTTTCGGTGATAAACGCACTCGCCGTCACCCTTAGCTATGCCGAACTTCTGGTCACCAACCTCATATTCATAGCCTGCATCAGAATTTGCGAGAACATTCCTTGGCTGAAACAGGTCTCGGAGAAGCTTGTGGTTTACGACAAAATCGACCTCATTACGCCCGAACACCATGACGAAATGATGGAAGACCTCAAAAAACGACTCGGCCTCGAAATCACCAAGGTGGAAATCGGAGCAGTTGACTTCATGCGCGATATCGCAATGCTCAAAGTGTTCTACGTCGACGAATCCGGAACCAGCAACAGCGTGAACAAACTCCTGAAAATACCCAAAGAAAACAAATAAAACATTAAGATATGAAAAAGACATCATTGGTAGCCATATTGGTGGCTATATTGTCAGTTTCGTCGCTCCAGGCACAAAGCCTATGGACATCGGCCGAAGTAAAAGCAAAGCTCATCGACAACCTCAACGCTTCTGCCGAAATCGACTATCGCACACACGACGGATTGTCGAGCACCGAACGTTGGGCCGGAACAATCGACCTGACATATAAAGCCCTGCCATATCTTAAAGTGTCGGGCGGCTACTCCTACATACACCAACGCACCGAAACCAAAGTCACAAAAAAAGGCAATGTAATCCCCCCCTACTGGCAGCCCAAGAACAGAGCATACTTCTCGCTGACCGGAAGCTATAAATGGAATCGCTTCACCTTTTCGTTGCGCGAACGCTACCAGTACACCCACCGCACAGAAAAAAGCGTGCCTAAATTCGGCTCAAACGGCAATCCAAAGGACGACGAGCTGATAAGCGGAAAAGACAAAAACACCCTTCGCTCGCGCCTCGAAGTCGAATACAGCATACGCAATTGCAACTTCAAACCTTTCGTATCATACGAAATTTACAATTCGCTCAACAACGGCTTTTCAAGCGAAAAATCGCGCTACACCGTCGGAACCGACTATAAAATCACAAAGCAGCACACCGTCAGCCTATTTTATCGCTACATCGACCATAGCGATGACGACGAAGACGCCGGAAACGTGATTGGAATTGGCTATAAATTCAAATTTTAACCCTCCGAACAAAAATAACTGATAAATTTAGCCCCGGGATTCAAAACAATCTCGGGGCTAAATTTGTTATTACTACCGATAATCATACTCTCATCATCAAAACTATTATTTATGAAAAAGTTATTCTACGAATTCAAAGAGTTCGCAATGAAAGGCAACGTGGTCGATATGGCCGTCGGCGTTGTAATCGGTGCTGCGTTCGGTAAAAT
>CAZRJT010000090.1:0-8366 GCA_964600585.1 uncultured Bacteroides sp. | reverse complement strand
GATCAGCAGGACTCGTTCCGCGACCTTCTCACTCTGGCAGTGCTGATAGTGATATTAGTTTACATAGTCATGGCAGCTCAGTTCGAATCGTACACTTATCCGGCCATAATTATGACGTCGCTGCTATTCGCATTCTCTGGCGTGTTCATCATCCTCTATCTTTCGGGACATACGCTTAACGTGATGTCGATGATCGGAGCCATCATGCTTATCGGTATAGTGGTAAAGAACGGTATCGTGCTCATTGACTACATATCGCTCAACCGTGAACGAGGTATGTCAATCAGGACATCAGTGATTCACGGTGGCAAATCACGTCTGCGCCCGGTTGTGATGACTACACTGACCACCATTCTGGGCATGGTGCCGATGGCAATAGGCACCGGACAGGGTTCGGAGATGTGGCGTCCGATGGGAACGGCCGTAATCGGGGGTCTTACGCTGTCGACACTTCTCACCCTACTTCTGGTTCCGGCACTTTACTGCATCTTCGCCTACGTAGGCGTAAAGCGTACACGCAAGTCGTTGAATAAAAAACTCGCAGAACAATGAAATCGATATTGATAACATTTGACCAGGCCTACTATGAGCGCATCATAACAATGCTCGAAAAATCTAACTGTCGCGGATTCACTTCATGGAACGAAGTGCAGGGACGCGGCAGCCACACCGGCGAGCCTCATTATGGTTCGCACGCATGGCCATCGTTGGCATCGGCCATCATTACAGTGGTGGACGACAACCGTGTAGACACAGTGCTCAACTCGCTACGCAAAATGGATTTGGAAACACCAAAGTTAGGGCTTAGAGCGTTTGTGTGGAACATCGAAAAGTCAATTTAACAAACAATTTGAGGGTAAAAATTTGGTTATTTCCCCACAAATTTCTACCTTTGCATCACCTATGAGATAGGTGATTCCGCGCATGTGGCGTAATTGGTAGCCGCGTTAGACTTAGGATCTAATGTCTCAGGACGTGGGGGTTCGAGTCCCTTCATGCGCACAGAAAACCGCTTACAACTCCTTAAGTTTAAGCGGTTTTTTCTTTTTAAGCCCACTCAGGGATCATTCGAGAACAATAAAAACATTAAGACATATGAAATTCATCAATCTCATCATTGGCGCCATTGTGCTGTGCATATTCTCCAACTGCTCTAACGCCAATTCGGCCGAACGCCTTACCGATAGAGTGAATCCATTGCTCGGCACGGCCACCCTATGGCATGAGAAAGACCTGGGATATAAACGTAGCGACAGACGCGAACGCACGTGGGGGGCCGAAGTGTTTCCGGGGGCCGCCCTCCCCTACGCCATGGTGCAACTGACTCCAGTGACAATGTGGAGAGCCGGAGCGGGATATCAGTACGAGGACTCTACGATGCTTGGATTTGCGCATACGGCAATGGGGCATTGGAATATGATTGACTTGCCAATTCTCCCCGTGACCGGTATCGTCGATGCAGACGATTATGCGTCAGGGTATAGCCATTCGAACGAATCGGCCCATCCCGGATATTATCAGGTTTATCTGAACCGCTACGGCATAAATGCCGAACTGACATCGAGCATGCACGCAGGATATCATAGATACACATTCCCATCTGAAGAATCGAAACGCCTGCTGATAAACGTGGCCCATAATCAAAATCCGGTAAGGAACTGGGATATAAAACAGGTCGGCAAAAAAGCCTTCAGCGGACATCAGGGAGGATTTTTCTATTATGGAGTGTCGAACCTGCCCATAGACTCGATAAGCATCGTCAACAGTTCGAATGAAAAGGGCGTTCCGGTGGCAGTGTTAGACTTCCAAGACGGAAAAGGAAAAGAACCATTGGAAATAAAGATGGGTGTTTCATTCGTGAGCATAGACAATGCAAAGTTGAACCTCGAATCAGAAATAGCCGACAAGAGCTTCGAGCAAGTGCGCAAAGAGGCCGACGAAGTATGGGAAAACCATCTTGGCAAAATCAGCGTAGAGGGTTCGACAGAACGAAACCGCAATCTGCTTTACACGACATTATATCGTGCCTCATTATTACCGGCTCTACGTAGCGACGTAAACGGCGAGTACCGCGACAACCGCAACCAGGTGGTGAGCGATGCCGATTTCAATTATTACGTCAATCCGGCATTCTGGGACGTATATCGCAATCAACTCATATTAATCGGAATGCTCAGACCTGACGTGGCCAACGACATCATAAAGTCGACAATAGACCGAGGAGAAAAATCGAATGGTTACATCCCATCATATTTCCATGGCGACCATGCGCCGACCTTCGTAATAGGCAGTTATAAGCGCGGAATAACGGACTTCGACCTCAACCGGGCATATAAACTGGCTCTCAAGAGCGCAACGGTTCCGGGAGACGGCGGTCGTCCATACGCAGATGAGTACATAGCAAACGGATATATCACCGACGTGAATCTACCCGACTGTCCGTTCTGGGAAGAGCATAAGGGAGGCGTGACAAAGACGCTGGAATATGCCTACGACGATTATGCCGTGGCTCAAATGGCTAAAGAGGTCGGAGATATGGAGAACTACCAACTTCTTATGGAACGTGCCAACAACTATAAAAACGTGTTCGACCCATCAACCGGATTTTTCCGTGGCCGAGTGGAGGGCGGAAAGTGGATGACTCCATATGACCCATACGCGCCATATTTCCAACAGATGTATCGTGAGGCCAACGGCTGGAACGCACTGTTTTATGCGCCACATGACCCGGAAGGAATGATAGGACTTTACAAATCAGGAGAAGAAGTGGAGCAAAAGCTTGACTCACTTTTCACGGAGCCTTGGTGCGGACTGGAGGTGCATAATATGACAGGTTTCATAGGCAATTATTGCCATGGCAATCAACCGGGCCACAACATACCGTATACTTACTATTTCATCGGGAAGCAGGAGAAGTCGCAGGCAGTATTGGACAGCATCATGGATAGATTTTACGATATGGGCGATGAGAAGCTTGCCTACGCCGGTATGGACGACACGGGCGAAATGTCGGCATGGTATGTTCTGAATGCCATAGGCCTATATACGTATTCGCCTGCCGATGCGGAATACATCATAAGCGTGCCTCTATTCGACAGGACGACGTTTGACCTTCAGGGTAGGCCGTTCACGATAGAGCGCGAGGGATCAGGACGCAAAATAGACCGAATCACATATGACGGGAAGGACGTAGATGGTTATTTCATAACCCACGACAAGTTAAAAGAAGGAAAAACGCTTAAAATACATACGAAATAGTGAAGTAAGAAAATGGCCTTTTCAGGCCATTTTCTCTTTTATTTCCAATTTAGAATAGCATCTATCGTATTGCGTTCGTCGGCTGAGAAATTAATGTTATCGATTGCCGATAGATTGTCATGGAGCTGTTTTACGGAACTTGCTCCGACAATCACCGACGTGACACCTTGTTTGGCAAGCACCCATGCGAGAGCCATCTGCGCAAGTGACTGTCCGCGTGTAGAAGCGACCCGGTTGAGCAGCGATATCTTTTCGATAAGCTCGGGCGTGAGGTCGTCCTTCTTCAGAAACACTCCGCTTTTTGCCACACGCGAATCAGCAGGAATACCCTTCAGATAGCGATTGGTCAGCAGCCCTTGGGCTAGTGGAGAGAAAGCGATGAATCCGAGCCCAAGCTTATGCACCATATCGAAATGTTCGGCTTCGGGCTTACGCACCAACATGCTGTAACGATCTTGATAGATTAGACACCGCACATGCTGTTCGGCCATCATAGCACAAGCTCTTCGGGCAACTTCAACGGGATATTTGGAGAGTCCGACATATATCGCCTTGCCACATTTCACGATGTCGATGAGAGCCTGCACCGTCTCCTCCAACGGAGTTTCAGGACAATATCGGTGGCTGTAAAAGATGTCGAAATATTCAAGGCCGGTGCGTTTGAGACTCTGGTCGATGCTCGCCATAATGTATTTGCGCGACCCACCATCGCCATAAGGACCAGGCCACATAAGATGTCCTGCTTTTGACGAAACTATAATTTCGTCGCGATGGCCTTTCAATACGTCGGCAAGCATACGTCCAAAATTGCTTTCGGCACTTCCGGGTGGGGGACCGTAATTATTGGCGAGGTCAAAATGGGTGATGCCATTGTCGAATGCAGTCTTTACGATGTCGCTCGCCACATTGAAATCGTCGACATCGCCAAAGTTATGCCAGAGCCCGAGCGATATCACAGGAAGCTGCAAGCCACTTTGCCCACAAAATCTATATTCCATAGAATTAATACATTATAACGTTAAATACTTTTCAACTCACCAGTTTCGGAGTCCATTATATATCCGTTGACACGTACATCGGAAGCCATAAGCGGGTGATTGCGTATCAAGTCGACAGTTTCAGCAACGGCATCGGAAGTGTCGTTGAAGCCATGCAACCAACCATTCAAATCAATGCCACAATGGCGCATAAGCGAGATGTGCTCTTCGTCAATCCCACGATCACGCATAAGCGAAAGCATATGCTCGGCATCCATACCCTGAACGCCACATCCAGTGTGGCCAATAACCATCACTTCGTTCACGCCAAGCTCATAGACGGCAACAAGGAGCGAACGCATCGTCGAATCGAACGGATTGGTGATTGTTCCGCCAGCGTTTTTAATCATCTTCACGTCACCGTTGCGAATGCCAAGTGCGGCTGGGAGCAACTCGACAAGGCGAGTGTCCATACAAGTGACTATTGCAATTCGTTTGTCGGGATATTTTGATGTGGCAAAACGTGTGTATGCACCGGATGCAACAAATTCGCGATTGTGTTTCAGAATTTCATCAATCATAAGGCTATTAAATATTAAGGAGAATAACTGATGGAGGGAGAAAACAAAATCCCGGGGCAGATAAACAAGCTCCGGGATTTTTATCGGATAAAATTAATTACGCAAGAATCATTCACTGTACTTCTTGACGATGACCGTAGCATTGTGACCACCGAAACCGAATGCATTTGACAAGGCAGCGCGCACTTCGCGTTTCTGAGCCTTGTTGAATGTGAAATTCAGCGAGTAGTCAATGTTTTCGTCTTCGTCATCATCAGCATGGTTGATGGTCGGAGGAACGATGTCTTCCTGCACCGCCTTGATGCTGAATAGAGCTTCAAGCGCACCGGTGGCACCGAGAAGGTGTCCAGTCATCGATTTTGTAGAGCTTATGTTAAGCTTGTAAGCATCTTCGCCAAACAAATCGACGATGGCTTTGATTTCGGAAACGTCGCCAACGGGGGTCGAAGTACCGTGAACGTTGATATAGTCGATGTCGGAAGTTTTCATACCGGCATCTTCCAAAGCTGCAGACATAGCCAACTTCGCACCCAATCCATCGGGATGAGTGGCGGTGAGATGGTAAGCGTCGGCAGACATGCCTCCACCCACGACTTCAGCGTAAATCTTAGCACCGCGAGCCTTAGCGTGTTCAAGTTCTTCAAGTACGAGAACGGCAGAACCTTCACCCATCACGAATCCGTCGCGAGATTTGCTAAACGGACGAGATGCGGTTTCAGGGCTATCGTTACGAGTAGAGAGGGCGTGCATAGAGTTAAAGCCACCTACACCGGCAGGGTAAATAGCGGCTTCAGCACCACCAGTAACGAAAGCATCAGCCTTCCCAAGTCGAATGAGGTTGAATGCGTCAATAATCGCATTGTTTGACGAAGCGCAAGCAGATACGACGCCGTAGTTAGGGCCATGGAATCCATACTCCATCGAGACGTGGCCAGACGCAATGTCGGCAATCATCTTGGGGATGAAGAAGGGATTATACTTAGGACCGTTTTCGGCATTGATCGCATAGTAACCGGCTTCTTCCTCGAAAGTGTGCAGACCACCTATACCAGCAGCGACAATCACGCCTACACGGTCGCGATTGAGGTTGGGGGCATCGAGGATGGCACTGTCTTCGACAGCCTGACGAGAAGCGACCAAAGCATATTGTGCGTACAGGTCAAGCTGACGTAATTTTTTACGGTCGATGAAGTCGGCGGCATTAAAGCCTTTTACCTCACAGGCAAATTGGGTTTTGAACTTAGAGGCATCGAAATGAGTGATGGGTCCGGCACCGCTCTTACCCTCAACGGCAGCCTGCCAAGTAGAGGGCACATCATTCCCAAGGGGAGTGATGGCACCAAGCCCGGTCACAACAACTCTTTTAAGTTCCATTCTAAGTATTTTCAGTTATGTTTCGTTAGAATCAAGAAAAGCGTAAAGAAAAATTATTTTTCAGCAGCTTCGATGTATGCGATGGCATCGCCTACGGTAGTGATAGTTTCGGCTTTGTCATCGGGAATAGTAATACCAAATTCCTTTTCGAACTCCATAATGAGCTCCACTGTGTCGAGGCTATCAGCACCGAGGTCTTTGGTGAATTCAGCAGTTTCAGTAACTTCGTTTTCGTCAACGCCAAGTTTGTCTACGATAATAGCTTTAACACGTGATGCAATTTCTGACATAATTTTCGATATTTAGATTAGTAAATTCATTTTGCGGTGCAAAGTAAGCAATTATTCTCGGATTATTAAAACTTTATTAGAAGAAAGTGACCTTAAAATATGTTTATTGGGCAAAAAAGGGATGTTTTTTGCATTCAGAATTAATATTTTGCCCTAAAAATACCAAATAAGCCATCGCGTTGGAACAAAATCGCAGCCGGAGGCGTTACTGAACTATAACTCTGACAAAACAACGAAAATGAAATTAGCAGTTTTAACTGCAGCCATAGCAAGCATAGGCTTATTTGGCTGCTCGGGAGATGCCCAAAAGATGACATCCGACGCACAGGCATCGGTTGTGGAACCAGGCAACGTAGTGAAGGAATTCGAAGTTAACGAAAACGTGCTGTCGGCCACCCGCCAGTTGCGCATAGAGTCGTCGACCGACACCGCGTTCATAAAAATATCGACATCGATCGAATGGCCCGTCAAATTAGGAACCTACAATGTGGAGCAGCTTCAGACGGAATTGTTGAGTCGCGCATATCCGACTTATTCGGGGAATTATGTGAATGATGCACTCAACAACTACACTACGAGCATCAACAGCAAATATTATGCAATCACAGCGGGGAGTGAAATCTCCGAAGTTGGCGAAGACGCAATGCCTGAGGACGGCTATACGATAAGCCATCCGACAAAAGTGCTCAACTTCACTGACAGATACATCAGTTATGGCATAACCACATCAGAATATACGGGCGGTGCACATGCCAACACGGCCGTGGAAGCTTTTACGTTTGACCTCGTGGGGAATAAAGTTGTGGACACCGAATATATGTTCAAGCCGAACAGCTCGGACAGCATCAGCAAACTGATAGAGCAGAATCTGGCCTTGCAGTTCGGGACAACACCTGACAGTCTGACAGAAGTCGGTTTCAACTCAAACAACATAAAGATGAGTAAAATAATATATGTGGACAACGGAGTTGTGAAATTCATATATAACCGCTATGAAATAGCGCCTTACTCAATGGGGCTCATAACCGCAGAGCTCAACAGCTACGAACTCCGCGACTATCTGACACCGGCAGGCGAAAAGATACTCGGCGAATAAACCGCGCCACATAACATTATACTGAATTAAGAATAGCTCTTGCTGTCAGTTTGGCAGCAAGAGCTATTCGCATTCATATAGCGCTTATGATGCGAATTCCGATAAAAACCAACGATTTCAATGTTCTCTTGCTACCTTTTTGGCCGAACCGGGCTTGTCGCGCC
Organism: uncultured Bacteroides sp.; assembly: GCA_964600585.1. Lineage (GTDB taxonomy): Bacteria > Bacteroidota > Bacteroidia > Bacteroidales > Muribaculaceae > Paramuribaculum. Next base: position 626 of record CAZRJT010000090.1, on the reverse strand, counting down.
GCGGAGTGAGGGACTCGGACGGCGTATAGTTCACGTTTCAGCTCTCGCGAGGGCAGCGCCCGCTTAAGACACTGTCTTTAATGGATGGGGGATTTGCCGTACTGTCGGACTTACGGGCGGTGGGGTGTGCCCTGCCCCGCGATTTTCACAAACTGCGGGGAGACCGGGTTCGGGCGGTGGGGATTGGGGTGGATGTAGCTCCACCAAAGTTTCGCCGCGGGCGCGCTCGATGGCTTCGGGCGTGGCTGACACCACGCCGTAGGGCGTCGAAGAGTCGGACTCGTGGCGACGGCATTCGCGCGCGAAGCCCGTGGTGGACGATTCGCGACGGCCAGGCCGGCCGCAGCCGTGGATGATGACAAGGCCGCCGGGTGCCACTGCCGGGGTGACCGCGCTGAAGGTGCGGTAGTAGCCATAGGGGCGCTTCATCGCTCCGCGCCCGCAGCAGTAGCCGTCGGCGTCGAGAAGAAGCGCGCTGCATACGGTAAGGCCTCTGACGTAGTCGGGCGTACGGCCTGAGAAGCCGACTGCACCGGGGATGTGGCGCGCCATCAGGCGGGCATCCCTGGCATAGGGGTGGATGACAAGCGTATCGGTGTAGCGGGTCATCCGCTCGTTGTGCCAGC
>CAZRJT010000089.1:0-8438 GCA_964600585.1 uncultured Bacteroides sp. | reverse complement strand
ATATTGAGATTTGTAGTATCTTTACTGAACAATTAGAATAGTTATTAAATATGGCTGATACAGGACAATGGTGGACGGCTCCTACACAGAGTGAGTCTGGCCGGCTGATTATGGTTACCGGACGTAACGACGTGAAAAAGTTTATGGATAATCCGCGATTTAATATTCGCGTGACATTAACATGGCATTATTCTGGCGATTCGTCTGGAATGCCAGACAAATCAACGTCTGAACTTATGGAGCAAGCACATGACCGTCTCGTCTCTGTGTTTGCCAAGGATCCTGTTGCCGTTCTTACAGGAATATATACGGGTGATGATGAACGTAATTGGGTGTTTTACACTTTAAGTTTGCCAATATTTGGCAAAAAGATCAATGAGGCATTAGCCGATTTGCCATTGTTGCCCATAGAAATATCGGCTGAAAATGATTCGGGGTGGAATGAATATAAGGAAATGAGCGAGGCTCGCATTGATTTTGATTAGAAGGCCTCTCCTATGGCAAATACTAAGCCTGACGTATGTCGGCCAAATCCGTAATCAATTCGTATATTGACATTATGCTTGAACTCGAATCGCATTCCTAAGCCCCAATTGGGCAACCATTCAGGTTTTATGTCGCGCGTTTTGAATTCTTTTAGCGAAGAAAATACGGTGGCCCCACCTATCCATACTGTGCCACCGAGGCGTCTCCATAGGTGTTGACGTAGTTCCACCTGTGAAGCAATTTGACTGTTGTCGATATACGACCCCATATAATAGCCTCGCATTCTTATTCCATCAGACGCCACCATCTCACGCATCGTCCATGGAGCTTTGGCACTGTTGATTTTAGAATAAAGATCAAAAGCCGCTATGGCACCTCGCCATAGTCCGAGGTAGGCATTAACTATGAATTGATGACTATTAAAAAAAGACGGAGCATTTCCGAGAAATTTTGGATAAAAGGTCGGTATATATGCTATGCGCATACCGCGAGTTGGGGTCACTAAATTATCCCGCGAATCGATTTCCATATGTAGTCCAATGCCATTAACATAATATTGAGCTCTTTCGCCCAGTAGATATTCGGGATTAAGCATTTCGCGAGCATCGGTATAATCAGAGCGCAAGTGAGTTCCTAAAAATAGGTTGCGGGTTAATCGATAGGTGAACTCTACTTGTAGGTCAATCTGTCGTCTATCATATTTGGACTTTGGGTTATTGGCCGTCGATTCGGATGTTATACCCCAAAAATCCAATCGTTTACGATAAACTTCCAATTTATATGACAATCTGGTGCGATTATCCGGGAAAAGATTATTTCCTTTCAATGTAAATACAAAAAATCCATTTAATGACGCATTCAATGATGCAAATACATCGGACGCCAATTGCAGCGAGTCGTTACGATCCATCCTATATAGCCCTGTGCACATAGCTCCGAGTCCGAATGATGCTTCACGGGTGTAAGACGGTGACAGGCCAAAGCCAACATCGAATTTTTTCTCACGGGTGCGGTCGATATTTCCACGTATGAGTGAATTCAGGTATTCGCGCACTAATTTCGGTGCATTCCTCAAAAAAACAATAGAATCGGCATATTTAGTGTCGTCAATAGATGCGGAGGGCACGGGAGCTACATCATCAAATTCACTATGCTGAGCCCATATCGGAGTGAGGGTTATCAGAAATATGAGTAAGACTATTATGCGAACCATGCCTGCGTGGAATTTTTGAGTGTGCAAAAATAGTGTTTTTATTTGATTATAGACAACGAGGAGACCACTTAATAGTGGTCTCCTTCGCGAACTGTCTCAGATCTAGTCTTTATTTGGAGTGGAAACGCCATTAAATGGAGGTGGCAAAACCGGAGTATCGTCTGACGGTGTGTTTTGAGAATCAGAATCATTTTCAGGCTCTGAATCAGAACTATTCTCTCCCGATTCCACTGGTTGAGCGTCTTTATCATTACCGTCTGGAGCGGGGAGTGCCGGTGGTTGTTTCTGAGATTGCTGTATGGCAAGGATCTCATCTGTTCTCGAATTCCAAGGGCGTTTACCAAATATCTTTTCAACATCTTCGGTAAATATTACTTCACGTTTGATGAGAATTTCAGCTAACTCTCCGTGGCCTTTAGCATGTTCGGTCAATATCTGTTTTGCGCGCTCATATTGTTCGTTGATGATGCGAGACACTTCCTCGTCAATCATTTTGGCACGTTCGTTGCTATATGGCTTTGAGAATCCATAATCTTGACCAGTAGAGTCATAGTAACACAAATTTGGCAGCTTTTCACTCATACCATAATAAGCTACCATTGCATACGCCTGTTTTGTAACTCGTTCAAGGTCATTCGCTGCACCAGTCGATATACGGCCAAGGAACAATTCTTCTGCTGCCCGTCCTCCAAGGGTGGCACACATTTCATCTAACAACGCCTGGGATGGTGTTATTTGTCGTTCTTCCGGTAAATACCATGCTGCGCCAAGTGCTTTGCCTCGAGGTACGATTGTGACTTTTATCAACGGATTGGCGTATCTTAGATGCCATGATATGCATGCGTGTCCGGCTTCATGGACAGCAATAGCACGTTTTTCGTCATCGGTGGTGATTTTGTTGCGTTTCTCCAAGCCACCGATTATTCGGTCGACAGCATCAATGAAGTCTTGCTTACCAACCGTGGTATTATTGTGGCGTGCAGCAATGAGTGCGGCTTCATTGCAGACATTGGCTATATCCGCTCCAGAGAATCCCGGAGTCTGTCGGGCGAGCAGATTCACATCGACGGTGTCGTCTGTTTTGATTTTTTTCAGGTGTACATTGAAAATGGCTACTCGATCATTCAAGTCGGGTAGGTCAACATATATTTGTCTGTCAAAACGTCCGGCTCTGAGTAGTGCCTTATCAAGTATGTCGGCACGGTTGGTGGCTGCCAAAATTATGACACCGCTATTCGTTCCGAATCCGTCCATTTCCGTCAGGAGTTGGTTTAACGTATTTTCTCGTTCGTCATTAGCTCCCATATTCGGATTACGTCCACGGGCACGGCCAACAGCATCAATTTCATCAATGAACACAATACATGGAGCCTTTTCTTTTGCTTGACGGAATAAGTCACGGACACGTGATGCACCTACACCGACAAACATTTCAACGAAGTCAGAACCTGACATAGAGAAAAACGGTACATTAGCTTCGCCTGCCACAGCTTTAGCCAAAAGGGTCTTGCCTGTACCGGGAGGGCCTACGAGCAACGCGCCTTTGGGTATCTTACCTCCAAGGTTAGTGTAGCGTTGTGGATTCTTTAGGAATTCCACGATTTCTTCTATTTCGGTTTTAGCTTCGGAAAGACCGGCCACATCCTTAAATGTCACCTGTATAGGGCCATCTTTGTCAAATATTTTAGCCTTTGATTTTCCGACGTTGAACACGCCTCCATTACCGCCGTCTTTACCGGACATGCGCCTCATCATCACAAACCAGAAAACGATTAGAATTAGCACTGGGCCAAATGTCCAAAACAATGCCGAAAAGTCGCTGGTCTTCTCAAATTTAACCTCACCTTTAAACACTCCTTCGGCCTGCCACTGGTCGATTTTGTCCTGAAGCTTATCGGCTGATGGTATGTCTGTAAGTATTTTTGCACTTATTCCGGCTCCCGGCTTATACTGGCTTTCATTAAATATTTTCGAGGCCAAAGAGTCAGATAGAAATGCTTCGGCTTGTCCTTTGTTTGTGAAGACTACAATCTTATCGACTCCTCCCGATCCAACATAAGATTCGAATTTTGAATAGCTGACTTCTTTCGTCATAGAGTTGTCGTCAAGATATAGAAATCCGGCAAGGAATATTATGATGATTGCGTACATCCAATACATATTAAATTGGATGAACGGCTTCCTGGGCTTAGATGGCTTTTGCATTTAATGAAACTATTCGGTGGTTAATTATTTATCTATTAATCTAAATCAGGTATTTCCGTTACAATGGCATCGCTCCAGAGCTCTTCAAGATTATAGCGTTCTCTTACTTCGGGTAGAAATACGTGCACCAATGTGTCACCATAATCTATAACTATCCATTGCGAATTTTGATAGCCGTCATAGTTATAGGGCTTTATGCCCGCATCATCCAGCAGATGTTCGCGAATGCTATCGGCTATCGCTGAAACGTGCATTGTTGAAGACCCTTCGCAAATGATGAAACTTGACGCAGCCGCAGATTCTATTTCAGATAGATTGATATGCGTAATTTTACGTCCTTTTCGATTTTGGATGCCTTCAGTCACTAAATTTACTATATTGCGGTTATTTGTCATATTTTATAATTGAAACATTCCGTTTAAGTGTGCAAAAGTAATTGAAAAAACTCAATTATGTCTATTGTGTGAACAAATATCATGCCAAAAAGGTCGATTTAGACAAAAAACATCATTCATATCTCATTGAATTGGCCGGAGAGAGTGTGGCTATTATATGGGTGGGAAATATCAATATCAATCCGGCGACAACTATGACACCTATATTTAGGAGGCCTATAACCATCCAATTTATGTCGGTAGGCACATAATTAATATAGTAAGCGTTTGGATCAAGCGGTAATATGTGAAATTTGTTTTGTAACATCAAAAAGCTTATGCCAATGATGTTACCAATCAGTAACCCACGGAACACCAAACGTTGGGCAATGAATATGAATATCTGACGTATTGATGCATTGGTTGCGCCAAGTGACTTTAATAGTCCGATGGTGCGAATTCTCTCCAAAATTATTATGAATAAACTTGAAATCAGGGTGAAACCTGACACAAATGTCATCAATATTAAAATCACAACGACATTCGTATCCAGTAATTCAAGCCAGTTGAAATATAAAGCTCCCGTTTGAAATACGTTTTGAACGTCGTAAATATACTCCGGACAATTCTTTGCGGTGTATTGCCATAATGCGGAGCGGATGTCATCGGTGATTGTCTCAATGTTATTGTTGTTCATTCCTGTCAGCTCAATCATATTTCCTGTTAGACTGTCGACATTGCACAAACGTTGCAATAAGGATATATGCGAATATGCCATACGGCCGTCATATTCATTGAAATGAGTATCGTATATACCGGATATGATTAAACTGCGAGATTTAATAGCGCCATTAAGAAAAAAGTGAGCATATATTTTGTCATTTAGGCTCAAATTAAGAGCATCGGCCGTAGCGTGGGATATGAGGATTTGGTTTCTCTTAGATTCGTCCGTGTAATCGGGGATTTCTCCCGAAATTAGATTATTGCCTATAAAGTCGTTATCAATTGACCCATTAATGCTTTTAAATACTATTCCTTGAAACGAATTGTCGGTTTTTAGTATGCCCGGTAAACGTAATGCCAAGGATATCTTGGCATCTGGAGCCTGAGTATATAGTATTTTATATATAGAATCGTTTAATGTCAGACCTTCGTTGATGTTGGTATCACTCTGAGCGGAAAGGGTAGGCACTATGAGGATTTGTGATTCAAATCCCATAACTTTTTCCGAAATCTCTTTTTTGAAACCGGTTACTACCGATATTGCCACTATCATAATGATAAAAGCCAGCGCAATGCCTGAAACGGCAATTATCACTCCAGGTGAAGATGCTTTGGCTCTATCCTCTTTCAGGCTAAGTCGTTTTCCGATGAAAATTGGGAACCTCATTTAATAAAATTATGATACAAAGGTACGTAAAAATTAATTAGGACAGTTGCAAATGAAACTGTATGAGTGTTAATCTGATGGTACGTTTTGCTTTTTTTAATATCCCTGGGCAATATTCTTGCGATAATGATGTTTAATTTTGCACATTATGACTGAATCAGTTTTAGAGCGATTGAAAATTTTAACCTCGGCGGCAAAATACGACGTGTCATGCTCGTCGAGTGGGACAGTGCGTCGCAACAATGGCAATGGAGTAGGCAATGCTGTTGGAGGTATAGGTATTTGTCATAGTTTTGCCGACGATGGACGATGTATTTCACTCCTGAAAATTATGCTTACTAATTATTGCATCTATGATTGTGCCTATTGCATTAATCGTAGGAGTAATGACGTGGCGCGTGCTACTTTGTCGGTGAGAGAAATTGTCGATATCACGATGGAATTTTATCGACGTAATTACATCGAGGGGCTATTTCTGAGTTCGGGTGTTGTGCGAAACCCAGATTATACGATGGAACGTCTGGCTCGAATTGCACAGGATTTAAGAGAAAAACATAGGTTCAACGGATATATACATTTAAAGAGTATTCCTGGAGCATCAAGAGAACTTGTAAATTTAGCAGGTAGATACGCTGATAGAATGAGTGTGAATGTGGAGATTCCAAATGAAAAGTCACTTAAGTACCTCGCTCCAGAGAAAGATCATAAAAGCGTTTTTGAACCAATGAATTTCATTCGGCAAGGCGTTTTAGAAAATAAGGAAGATTGTCTTAAGAGAATTAGACATACGCCACGGTTTGTTCCGGCTGGCCAAAGCACCCAGATGATAGTCGGAGCATCGCCCGACAGAGACAAGGAAATACTCACCCTGTCATCGTCACTCTATTCAATGCCTACGATGCGTAGAGTGTATTATTCGGGATATGTCTCGGTCAATCTGTATGACAACCGCTTGCCACTTTTAAAGCAGCCTCCGCTTGTTCGCGAGAATCGACTCTATCAAGCCGATTGGCTGATGCGGTTTTATAAATTTAAAGTGAATGAAATTGTTGATGACGTGCATCCCGACCTTGATCTGGACGTTGATCCGAAGCTCGGATGGGCATTACGCCACCCCGAACAGTTTCCGATCGACATTAATAAAGCCGATTACGAAATGATTTTACGTATACCGGGAGTTGGTGTCAAATCGGCTGCGTTAATCGTGAATGCCCGGAAATTCCGCCGATTGACATCCGAGCATCTTAAACGTATGGGTGTAGTGATGAAACGTGCTCAATATTTTCTAAGTTGTAACGAGCTTACGGCTCCATGCGTAGCCGACGTGTCGCCAGAATACGTGCGACATCGCATACTTCACTCAAATGAGCGGAGGAGTGAAAGCTTGAATCAGCAATTGACATTTGACTTTGGGATATGATTATTTATAAGTTTGATGGTAGTTTCGATGGATTGCTCACATGCGTTTTTTATAGTTTTAAATATAAGGAACGTCCGGGTCTAGTGCTTGGGCCAATGGGCGAAATCTCTATGTTTTACGATAAACTAGTCAATATTCCAACCGAAGTTGGGAAATCGGAACGGGTGTGGGCTGCATTAAAAAGGAAATTAACAGGGGGTGCGTTAAATGCTTTACCCATCGCTTTTATGTGCGAGGATGAGACATTCTATACGAAAGAGTACAGGTTTATATGTAGGATATTTGAGTCAGATGTATCAGTTGAGTCTGACTTCTCCGATGCAGATTTGCTAGCTATACTTAATAATTGTAGAAAGGTGAGGGGAGAGGCTCACAGAGTGGTACAATTTATGCGTTTTCAAAAAGCTGCGGATGGAACATACTTCGGTATGATGGAACCTCGATATGACGTGATGCATATGGCCATATCGCATTTCAAGGATAGATTTTCAGACAGCAAATTCATAATTTATGATCGGTGTAGAGATTACGGTTATTATTACGATGGCAAAAATCTGGAACGAATGCGTTTGAAATCGGACGGATTGCATATGACCACTGGTGAACTTCCAGAAAATATGGCAGACCCGGAAGAACGCCTTTTTTGTCGGTTATGGCGCACATATTTTCGCTCAATCGCAATTCCGGAGCGACGTAATCCACGAAAACAGCGTCAAGATATGCCAGTAAGATTTTGGAAGTACCTTACCGAAATGAAACGTTAGAAGGTTAATAATATATTCGATGTATACAAATCCTTACGATTCGAACGTTCGAATCGTAAGGATTATTCTTATTCGAATAAACTTTCGAATAAGAATAATATGTTAGTTCCCACTTTTTCGTTAATTTTACACACTCGAAATAAATCTTTTCAAAATTCTTTTACATATATGATATTATGAAAATAAATAACATATTCAGGCAAATTTGTCTTGGTTCACTGCTTTCTATAGCTGTTTTAGCATTTGGTGCCAATATAGTAAAAATGCAAAATCCATTGGTAGACCATACCATTACGGCCCACCTGTTCATTGACGCCATAGAATTGACTCCAGATTCTACCACGGTTACACTTCATACTTACAGCTATTTGCGCAATAACATTACTCTTCAGCCAAGTGTAAAGCTTGTGCATGATGGGAAAAGTTACCCACTTCGAAGTGCAAATGGAATCGAACTTGGTAAGAGAATAAATATCTCAGCATTAGGCGACTCCATCTTTACACTCTCGTTCGAGCCGCTGCCTTTAAAAGCCAAATCATTTGATTTCATTGAGGGTGATGGAAACACTGATTACAGATTGGAAGG
>CAZRJT010000088.1:0-8841 GCA_964600585.1 uncultured Bacteroides sp. | reverse complement strand
CCAACTGCCGGCGCGCCATTGTCGGCCACCATCGTTGAATTTTTCCATAGCTGCGGAATAAACATAGTTATCGGCTACGGCCTATCGGAAACTACGGCCACCGTAACGTGTTATCCGACCATCGGATATGAAATTGGCTCTGTCGGCACTACTCTGCCGGGCATACAAGTGAAAATCGGAGCTGAAAACGAGATACTTGTAAAAGGCCCAACGGTAATGCGCGGTTACTACAACAAGCCTGAAGCGACTGCAGAAGCCTTCACCGACGACGGATGGTTCCGCACGGGCGATGCGGGCCGGATTGACAAATCAGGAGCATTGGTATTGACCGAACGCATCAAAGACCTGTTCAAGACATCAAACGGAAAATACATCGCTCCCCAAGCTCTTGAAAGCCGTCTGGGCGAAGATAGATTCATCGACCAGGTGGCTGTGATAGGCGATCAGCGAAAATATGTGACTGCAATCATCATCCCGGCATTTGAAGCGTTGAAGGAATATGCAAAGAAAAAGCATATACAATACAAATCGATTGAAGATTTGGTGAAGAACTCTGATATCCGCAAAATGATTGAAGAACGCATAGAGAAACTTCAACATAATTTCGCAGGCTTCGAACGAATCAAAAAATTCACTCTTCTGCCACAAGCATTCACGATGGAAGCAGGCGAATTAACCAATACGCTTAAGATAAAGCGGCCTGTAATAAACTCTAAATATGCTCGCGAAATTGAAGCTATGTACGCATAATCACAAAAAATTCAACTATAAATTATGATCACTCAGGAACAATTAAAAGAGACTTTTGAACGCAAGCTCGCGTTGAGGAGGTATCTTTGACATCGACGGGAAGAAAATCCAAGTAGAAGAAGAGGAATTGCGCACTCATGTGCCCGACTTTTGGGAACATCCCAAAGAAGCACAAGTGCAGATGAAGAAAATCAAAGACCTACAAGCGTGGATTGAGGGCTACGCCGAAGTTGAAGATGCCGTCGACGAACTGTCACTGGCTTGGGACTACGCCAAAGAGGGCGAGTTTGACGAAAACGAACTCGATTCAATATACGCGGCTGCCATCGAGAAAATAGAAAAACTGGAGCTCCGCAATATGCTTCGCCGCGAGGAAGACAAGCTTGGAGTGGTTTTGAAAATAAATTCGGGTGCTGGCGGCACGGAGAGCCAGGATTGGGCATCGATGCTGATGCGTATGTATTTGCGTTGGTGTGAGAAGCATAATTATAAAACTTCCATAGCCAATATACTCGATGGCGACGAAGCCGGAATAAAGTCATGCACGATAAATGTGGAAGGCGACTTTGCCTATGGATATCTAAAAAGCGAGAATGGCGTTCATCGTCTGGTGAGAGTGTCGCCCTATAACGCGCAAGGAAAGCGTATGACCTCATTCGCATCGGTTTTTGTGACTCCCCTTGTCGACGACACCATAGAGGTGCGCGTTGACCCCGCACTGCTTTCGTGGGACACATTCCGAAGCGGAGGTGCCGGCGGACAGAACGTGAACAAGGTGGAGTCAGGAGTGCGTTTGCGCTACCAATTCACAGATCCTTATACCGGCGAACAGGAAGAAATCCTGATTGAGAACACCGAAACACGCGATCAGCCTAAAAATAAGGAGAACGCTATGCGCCAACTCCGCTCTATACTATACGACAAAGAGTTGCAGCACCGAATGCAGGAACAGGCCAAGATCGAAGCCGGGAAGATGAAAATAGAGTGGGGCTCGCAGATACGCAGCTACGTGTTTGACGACCGCCGCGTCAAAGACCACCGCACCGGCCACCAGACATCGGACGTAGGCGGCGTTATGGACGGTGACATCGACGGATTTATCAAGGCCTACCTGATGGAATTTGCCGCCGAAGTGCAATAGCGTGGAAAGCCAATAGCGATAGAGACTCATAATAATGTTACAAATCCGTAGGCGTTCCTACTTCCCTACGGATTTGCTTATTCAACAGCCGAGAATAAATCATTTTTATGTCGAAAGCTTCCTTGAAAAAAGAACTTGCACGGATGACACACGAGCAGATTTCGGAACTCGTGCTTGATTTGTATGCAGCCCGCCCTGAGGCAAAGGAATATCTCGACTTTTTTGTGGCTCCTGACATCGACCGAAAACTCGACAAAGCACGCCAGACAATATCAAAAGAATTCAACCGCAAAACCAAACGTTATCCCCGGCCGCGGATAACCAAAGTGAGGCGAACAATCAAAGACATCGCATCGCTGAATCCAGGCGACGAGCCAGTGGCCGACATAATGACATTCGCCATTGAGACGGCATGCAAGATCGGTTCGGACAATTGGCTTAAAGAGGCAACACAAAAGAATGTGTCGAAACTGCTACGCGAAACCATAACGTTTGCCGATCGCTGCGGCCTACTCGACATATATCTGCCACGGATACAGAATGCCATCGAGGCAATAAAAACAACCCATTTCTATAACGCCGGCTTCAAAAACATGCTAAGAGACGAATATGACTCTGCAATCGAATCGCTGACTATGTGAGACCGGGCCGTGTTATGACGGTTTGCAAAGTTGAACTATTGAAATATGACTCATATACTTGGCTATAACTGATAATTTAAGTAATTTTGCATCGATTTTCACAATAACAGTTACATTATAATAATGAACGACTTAGCAACGAAATACAATCCATCGGATGTGGAAGACAAATGGTATGCTTACTGGATGAAGCACCGCTTGTTCCACAGCGAGCCTGACAGTCGCGAACCTTACACAATCGTGATTCCGCCGCCAAACGTGACCGGCATACTCCATATGGGACATATGCTGAACAACACAATACAGGACATACTGACCCGCCGCGCCCGAATGGACGGCAAAAATGCCCTTTGGGTGCCCGGAACAGACCATGCAGCCATAGCCACGGAAGCCAAAGTGGTGGGTAAACTCGCCGCTGAAGGAATAAAGAAAAGCGACCTCACTCGCGAGGAATTTCTGGCCCATGCCTGGGATTGGAAGGAGAAACACGGAGGCATAATACTTGAACAGCTCAAGAAACTCGGCGCATCGTGCGATTGGGAACGCACCGCTTTCACTATGGATGAAATACGCTCAAAGAGCGTGATACACGTATTTGTCGACCTTTACAGAAAAGGATTGATATATCGTGGCAAGCGCATGGTGAACTGGGACCCGAAAGCCCGCACTGCTTTGTCGGACATCGAAGTGGTGTACAAACAGGAACATAGCAAGCTCTACTATCTGCGTTATAAGATAGTGGGAGAAAACGGATATGCAATCGTGGCAACTACCCGCCCCGAAACCATAATGGGCGACACGGCAATGTGCATCAACCCGAACGATCCGAAGAATCAGCATCTGAAAGGGAAACGTGTGATTGTGCCGCTGGTTAACCGTGAAATACCCGTGATAGAGGACGAATACGTGGACATCGAATTCGGGACAGGATGTCTGAAGGTGACACCAGCCCACGATATGAACGACTATATGCTGGGCCAGAAACATAATCTGGAAACCATCGACATATTCAACGACGACGCTACGATAAGCGAAGCAGCCGGAATGTACGTCGGGATGGATCGTTTCGATGTGCGCAAACAGATAGCCGCCGACCTTGAAGCAGCAGGACTCATAGAGAAAGTGGAAAATTACGAGAACAAGGTCGGATACTCGGAACGCAACTCTGATACGGTAGCCGAGCCACGTTTGAGCGACCAATGGTTCCTGAAGATGGAATCGCTTGCAGCTCCGGCTTTGGCCGCAGTCGAAGAAAACGTGATAAAATTCGTTCCCGATAAATTCAAGACCACCTACAATCATTGGCTCACCGACATACGCGACTGGTGCATATCGCGACAGTTGTGGTGGGGGCATAGAGTTCCGGCCTACTATCTGCCCGACGGCTCTTTCGTGGTCGCTGAGACTGCCGAGGAAGCGCTGGAGCTTGCGCGCGAAAAGGACGCGAGCCTTACAACATCCGACCTGCATCAGGACGAGGACTGCCTTGACACATGGTTCTCGTCATGGCTATGGCCCATATCGCTGTTCAACGGCATTCTTGACCCGGGAAACAAGGAGATTGAGTATTATTATCCGACCAACGACCTCGTAACCGGCCCCGACATCATTTTCTTCTGGGTGGCACGAATGATTATGGCCGGATACGAATATATGGGCAAACAGCCATTCAACAACGTGTACTTCACCGGCATAGTGCGCGACGAAATAGGCCGCAAGATGTCGAAACAACTTGGCAACTCCCCTGACCCGCTCGACCTCATAGCCACATATGGCGCAGACGGCGTGAGAGTTGGTATAATGTTGTCGGCTCCAGCAGGCAACGACATCTTGTTCGATAAGAAATTATGTGAAACAGGCCGTAATTTCTGCAATAAGATATGGAATGCATTCCGTCTGGTTAAAGGATGGGATGTAAGCGAAACAGCCAAGCCGACAGAGGCATCGCAGATAGCCGTTAAATGGTTCGGAGCGAAACTCAACGAGTCGATAGCGATGATAAACGATTTGTTCTCCAAATTCAGGATTTCGGAGGCATTGAAGGAGATTTACCGCTTATTCTGGGACGAATTCTCATCGTGGTATCTGGAAATGGTGAAACCGGCCTATGGCTCGCCAATCGACCGCGCCACCTACGAAAGCACGTGCCATTACTTCGATTCGTTGTTGAGACTTCTGCATCCATTCATGCCTTTCATCACCGAAGAGCTTTGGCAGCATATCGCCGAACGCCGCGAAGGGGAATCGATAATGTATGCCCCTACCCCGGCAGCCGGCGTAGTAGACGAGGTGATATTGAAGCTTATGGACCATGCCAAAGAAGTGGCAATAGGAGTTCGAAACATCCGCGCAGAAAAGAACATACCCAACAAAGAGGCTTTAACGGTGAACGTAATCGGCACTTGGAACCCGGAAGAAGACGCCGTGATAAGCAAGCTGTGCAACGTTGGCGAAATAAACCATAATTCCGAAAAAGACCCGGCTGCAGCAACGTTTATGGTGGGCACTACGGAGGTGAACATTCCGCTTACGTCGAATATCAACGTGGAAGCCGAATTGGAAAAACTCAATAAAGACCTGGACTATTATCGAGGATTCCTCGCTTCGGTTGAAAAGAAGCTATCGAACGAACGGTTTGTGGCAAATGCGCCGGCAGCCGTAGTAGAAGGCGAAAGACGCAAACAAGCCGATGCCGCATCGAAGATTGCGAGCCTCACGCAGGCAATCGCCGCACTGTCGAAATAAACGGCCTCAACAATAATCATCGGGCACAGAAAATAAATAAGTCCGTTGTCACAAACCGACAACGGGCTTATTTATTTTAAACCGTACGTCATTATGCCGTGGGCAGAAAAGGAGGACAGTTTGCATTGTGCAAACTGTCCTCTACCAATAATGTATAATGTATGAAATGATTTTTAGCGAATCATCGCCTTAATGGCATTCATAGCCTCGTCAACCGAATTGAATTTTGCGGGTGCCGATTTCTTAGTGGCACGGCCAGTAGCGCGAGAGCTCTGATCGAAGCTGATGGCCAATTTAAATTGATCGGTATTGGTGTTCCAAATGGTTTCGAGGTCGGCAAGTTTTTCAATTCCGAGCAATCCCCACATCATACTCATCATCGGATTCTCAGCAGCAGCCGCATCAATCTTAGCCTGAAGTATGGGCAGGAATTTGAATAGAATCGTCATATACGGAGCAGCCATTTCTTTATCGACATATATGGTTAGATAGCCGTCTTGAGCTGAATAGTGCAAGGGTACGCCTGTCTCTATCCAAGAAAGGATGGTGCGTACGATTGCAGGGTCAACGTCAGAAAGGTCGAGTTCAGGCATATCGAGCATAGCACCAAGAGAGCCAAACATAGCTCGAAGTTCATCGTCGCTCATTTCAGCGATAGAAGAAATGATGCCCATAATCATTTCGGGCGACACTTGCGAAGTGCCATTATCCTTATTTGCCTGAAGGATGATGCTTGCAATGTCGGGTACGAAATAGAACATACCGTCACGAGTGTACCAGTAAGCGAGATTTGCCGGCGACTGTATCCAGTTGGTGGTATTAACAGCATAATTCGGGTCAAGCAGACCAAAGAACCAGCCTACGAGAGCCATCATATCGTTCATATCGGGGAGCTGGATGGCCGTCTTGGCATCGGCATATTTGGCCGACAGAGTGCCGTTAGGATTAAGCGTTACAGAATTCAGGAGATCGACAAGGAAATGTCCGCCGGCACGAGAGACGAGAAGTGCCAATTGCTGACCATTCATTTCGTCTTCATCCTTTGCCGACCAAATCATCCGAACAGGCGGGAATGGATTTGGAGCATAGTCGTTGTCTACGTCGCTTTCGGGCTGAAGTGACAGAGTCCATGTGCGGGCAATGCCACCCTGGGCAACAGTGCTGAGCGTGGGATTGACATTGATGGTCAGAAGCCCAGTGGCAGCGTTGAACTGACCGGCATAAGCGACTTCTGTGCCGTTAGGAGTAGTCGTAGAACCGCTGAAGGCTCCCGAAGCGTCAGGATAAACGCCATCAATAGTCATAATGAAATCGCCGGGAACAACTCCGGTGACAACAAGCGACGGACGGTCATTTACGACAGCATAAGCAACGGTTTTGCCAACGAGCGGCATATCGCAATAGGATATTGCGAGCGATTCATCGCTATACACGCCAATGAAGAATGCGAGTCCCTGAGCATTGACTGCCACGGTAGCTTTGCCGTCAGTCGAGACCTTACCTGATACATTAACGGTCATATAAGGTTTTTCGCTACCTGCAGCTTCAGCACGTGAAGGAGCGACAGTGATGTCGGCCGAGCCATTGAAGTCGAATGAAGCGTCGGCATTTTCAGAGAGCTTAACCTCAACGGGAACGGTAGCATAACCGGGCACTACGTTTATAAGAGTCACAGACCCTTCGTTAGCGCTCTTGACATCGAAACGAGCTTTGCCAACAGTTGAAGGCTGTCCGTTTACGGTCAGCGAAAGGTCACCATTTTCTGCTGAGATTTCATTTTTAGGAAGTTGTGTCCAGCTTTCAGGATCTTTATCACCACAAGCAGCCATCAGTCCAGCCACGGCCAGGACACAGAATAGTCTAATTACTTTTTTCATAAAAACTAAATGTTAAAATCCATAATATTCAAATAGATGAAACATAGTGCAAATATAGGAAAAATTATTGGTTTTGCAGTTTAGATACAAGAAAAACAACATCCCGAAGCAAAACTCCGGGATGTTATATAAAAAGTATCGTACGTAAGAAACTCTATCAGTTCTTAATCTTGAATTTGATTGGAAGAGTATACCAAACGCTCACAGGGTGACCGTTCATACGACCGGGGCTGAAGTCAGGAAGTTCCTTAACAACTCGAACAGCTTCCTTGTCGAGGTCGGGGTCGATAGATTTGAGGATTTTGGCCTCACCTACCTTACCGTCCTTACCAACGACGAAACGAATAACTACCGAACCCTGGATGCCGTTTTCAAGGGCGATTGGGGGATAGTGCAAGTGATCGTATATCCATTTCTGGAGAGCAGCACGACCACCGGGGAATTCGGGTTCCTGTTCGACAGCTTCGTAGATTTTATTTTCTTCTACGGGCTCAGTCTTTTCTTCGACAACCACAGCTTCCTTATGTTCCTGAGCGTTGATGATATCGTCGACACCACGGTCTTCGTTAACCGTACCTACGGCGCGATCATCTTCCTTAAGCTCATCCTGGCTCTTGATTTCTTCGTCGACCTGTTCGTCTTCGACGATGGCGACCTCGGTCATCTTAGCCGTATTAAGGAGTTCTTCCTTAATGACTTCAGGCTGCTGTTCTTCGATACGCTGGGGTTCTTCTTCAACTTCTTCTTCAACTTCTTCGGTAACCATTTCAGCCATCACCTGTTCGATTTCGTCCTCAGGACGTTCTTCAGCGGACTTAATCACGGTGTTAACGAAGTAAGCCAAAGCAAACATAATCGCAATCACTATAACGATGACGATCATAGCCTTATTATGGCGACCATTTGAAGCCCGGCGAAGCTGATATGCGCCATACTCCATATTTTTGCCATCGAAAACTATATCGCGCCATTCTTTTGATGAAAGATCTACATCTTTTGCCATTTTCTTCAGGTTTTAAAGTTAATAATCCATCATCACATTAATTGCGGTGCTTACCTATATAGTCGAGAATCATCAGAGAGTCAACCTGATTGATGTTATCAATCTGATAACGAGAAATCTGGTTAATCTGCATTTCATCAAGAGCTGCAATCACGGTTTCCCAAGAAGCCTCGGGAGCAGCCTTAATAATCACAACAGGACGTGTGAGAGTGGAGTCGTTACGAATTTCCTTAGCAAGGACATTGTAGATACTGTCGTTCTTATCCTTGTTTGTAGAAAACTCCTTATTACGCCACTGTTCTTTCAAAACGTTGATTTTTTCAAGCACCTGCTTGTTGCGATCATGCAAGATTTTGCGGATACCGCGCTGAACACCGTCTTCGTTACCGAGGAAAGCTTCGCGCTTGAGGTTGCTATTGTCAATGCGTCCGTCGCCGTCAGCATCTTCAATATTGGGTTTTCCCTCATAGAAGTAAACCACATTCATAGGGCGTCCGTCTTCATCGATTCTCACGTTGCCATTGGCATCGCGTTCGGTGGTGACGATCATAGTTATTGCTTCAGATTCCTTAGCTTTGTTCATATCCTGCTGCTCTACCTTTTCGTTAGAAGGGAGGGTGATCTGCAGGGTCTGCGACTTAATCATCGTGGTACAAAGCATAAAGAACGTGATCAGAAGCATGT
>CAZRJT010000087.1:0-8850 GCA_964600585.1 uncultured Bacteroides sp. | reverse complement strand
GAGCATCTGCCTTACAAGCAGAGGGTCGGGGGTTCGAATCCCTCAGCACCCACCCCGAATCTAACTTAACGAGAAAAAACGAAACAATCTATGGCCATTTCATATCGAAATGGCTTTTTGTTTTTTACAGTCAGCCCTCATCATTGACAATTGGTTATTTATAACCATTGCATAAAGCATCCGTCTGCACTAACTTTGTAGAAATTCATTTCACCTAATTAAAAAACATTATGAGTAAAATTGTACAAAGCAATGCACCGCGCATCGAGTGGATTGACCTTCTTCGTGTGCTCGCTTGCTTTATGGTGGTGCTATCCCACGCATGCGACCCTTTCGTCGGGCAATTCGACAATGACCGGCTGGCATTTCTGACAGGAACCGGAATCGGCTCGTTCGTCCGTCCGTGTGTTCCGCTTTTCGTTATGATGACTGGCGCCCTGCTGCTTCCGGTGGCCGAACGCGACCGACAACTCAACGCTTTTTACAAACGACGTCTTGGCCGTATGGTTTGGCCAATCCTTTTCTGGTCAATAGTTCTGCCATGGATAGGCTACTGGTATTGCAACTTTGTCAATCCTGCCACCACCAACTCAATGCTGGCCGGCGGAATGTATGATATTGACCGTGTGATTCCCCGTATGTGGACATGGATTTTCAATTTCAACTACGACTCCACTGCATTGTGGTACCTGTATATGCTCTTAGGCCTCTACCTCGTGATCCCGATTATCAACAGCTGGCTTTTGACGGCTTCGCAGTCTGACATAAAAACGGTGCTCAAAATATGGATTGCCTCGCTTTTCCTCCCATACGTACAGATGGTGGCTCCGGCTCTCGGATTCGAAGGCATGTTCGGCAACTTCGGCATTCTCGGAGTGTGCGACTGGAATGTCTACGGCACGTTCTACTATGTGTCGGGATTCGCCGGATATCTGATTCTCGCCTACTATCTTAAGACATATCCTCTCGACTGGAGCCGTGCCAAAGCCTGCGCCATACTGATTCCGTCGTTCCTAATCGGGTATGCCATAACGTTCTTAGGCTATGTGACGATGCAGAAATACCATCCGGGCAACTATGCCTACCTCGAAATCATCTGGCTCTTCTGCGGCATAAACGTGTTTATGATGACTGCACCGGTGTTCATTTTCGTACAGCGCCTCTCATTCAAATCACCCAAATGGCTCGCTACTCTGGCATCACTCACATTTGGCATCTATCTGGTTCACTTCCCGTTCGAAACCGCCGGTTACGATTTGTTTGTTGAAAGCAGCCTACCCTATTGGATGCGCATATTCGCATCGGCCATAATAATATTCGTCTTCACGGCGGCAATCATTTGGGTCATGAAACGTTGGAAAGTGACTCGCGCATTTGTGTCATAATGCGCCCTCCTGAGACAATAACGAAACTATAAAACAGAGGCCTGCTCATCGTATTTATGATGGCAGGCCTTCGTTTTATAACTGCAATGGGCCATTTATTCTGCGAAAAGGGATCCTTCAATCTGCGATTTCACTTTGGCAAATGCCTCTTTATATGTCCGTTCGGCATTCGCCCGTACATCGCCCTGAGCCGATTGCATGGCATCATAGAGAGTCCATAGGTCATTAGCCGCTACGGCCTCCTTTTGGGCGGCAGTATAGGCATCGGCAAAGGCCTCAGCCGCAGCCTCTTCGGCTGCCGGAGCAAAAGCATGCCTAAACCCTGCCACTTCACTCCAATGGCCTCGTGTGAAATCAGGGAACATAACAGTTGCACAATTATTATCCATCGACAGTTCCCCGAGTTCTCCCAGACAGCACCACTCGGCGAGATCATATACGTCTATGTCCAACGGCAGGCCATTCTGAAGGCAATATACCAGTCTGGCGTCCATGAAGAAGTCCATCCCTCCATGTCCACCCACTCGGGCTGCCAATTCACCATATTTTTTGATTATAGGATGACGATATTGCTCACGTAGAGCATACATCTCCTCGGCCGGCATAAAGTCATGGGCTGAAATATTTTCGGTTACAGGCGTATGACCCGATGCCTTGAGCTGCTCGGCGCTTACGGCAAAACCCTCAACAGGATATTTATTGGCAAACCCCTTGGTTCCGGTCAATTGATAAAGACGGTTATAGGGTTGAGGCGTCATTACGTTGTGTTGAATCTCGACCACTTTGCCATTTGCAGTGCGCATAAGAGTTGTGGTGTGGTCGCCATTACGGCATTCTCGGCCCGAGTCACCGGTTTTATTTTCCACATACTCTTTGCCGCAAACCGACTTCGTATCCATGGCCATAAGCATCGTGAAGCGGTCACCGCGATGAATGTCAAGAGCTTGAGCCACCGGTCCGAGACCATGGGTAGGATAAATGTCGCCACGATTCTCCATATTGTATTTCATACGCCATCCGAGGCCATCAGGATCATTTTCGGGATTGCGCCAATAACCGTCCCAACCCGGATTCAATGTGTGGATATAAGCCCCCTGCGCTCTTATGACCTCGCCGAACACTCCCCGTTGGGCCATATTGAGAGCATCGAGTTCAAACCAGTCGTAACAGCAATTTTCGAGAATCATACAATGCTTGCGGTTCTTTTCTGAAAGATTTATCAGTTCCCAGCATTGGTCGAGATTCATAGCTGCCGGCACCTCAATGGCCGTATTTTTACCATTTTCAAGGGCACATTTAGCCACTGGGAAATGATGTTCCCAATCGGTAGCCACATAAACAAGGTCAACGTCCGGGCGCTTGCATACGTCCACATATCCATATGCGCCCGAATAAACATCAGCTGGCATAAGACCGGCATTTCTAAGCGACTTTTGGCAACGCTCGGCGCGTTCAGCCTCATAATCGCATAACGCCACGATTTCCACTCCCGGAATATGCGTGAATCGCTCCACCGCGGCCGGCCCACGACTCCCCAACCCTACAAACGCCACTCTCACGACAGGGATTTTCGGAACGGTAAGCCCCAGGGCCGATTCCTGCCCGGCCTCGCGCCGCGGAGCGTCAACGACAATCGTCCCCTTATCCCAATGCCATTTAGTCGATGTGGCAAATGGTTTCCCACATCCCGCCATAGTCGCTCCGACAATGGCAATTCCTAACAACTTGCTCAATCTCATAATTGCAAAACTTATATTCACATTGGAGGCCCGCACATTACGATTGCGATGTGCGGGCCTCCACATTATCCATTTAATTTATCTTCTCATTCGGTAGCAATAGCTGCTTCAATCTGCGATTTTGCTTTAGCAACAGCGTCTTTATAAGCGCCTTCAGCTTTAGCACGGTCATCGCCCTGGGCAGCCTGCATGGCAGCATATAGAGTCCAAAGGTCGTTTGCTTCTACGGCAGCCTTCTGAGCGGCGGTATAGGCATCGGCAATAGCTTCGGCTGCAGCTTCTTCTTCAGCAGGAGCATAAGCATGTTTGAATCCTTTGACATCTTCCCAGTGACCACGGGTGAAGTCGGGGAAAGCCACAGCTGCGCTGTTGTTGTCCATCGAGAGAGTGCCGAGATCGGCCAGACAGCACCATTCAGCGAGGTCATATACGTCCATATCCAAAGGCAGACCATTCTGGAGGCAATATACAAGACGAGCGTCCATGAAGAAGTCCATACCACCGTGGCCGCCTACCTTAGCAGCGAGATCGCCGTACTTCTTGATGATTGGGTGGCGATATTGTTCGCGGAGTGCCTGCATTTCTTCAGCGGGCATAAAGCTATGGGCCGAGAGGTCGTCGATTTTAGGAGCGTGGCCGGTAGCCTTAAGCTGTTCGGCATCAACTGCAAAGCCCTGGATAGGATATTTGTTGGCAAAGCCCTTAGTACCGGTCAACTGATAGAGACGGTTATAGGGCTGAGGAGTCATCACATTGTGCTGAATCTCGACAACCTTACCGTTAGCGGTGCGCATAAGGGTTGTAGTGTGGTCGCCATTGCGATATTCCGGACAAGGCTTGCCTGTTTTCTTCTCAACATATTCCTTACCATGAACCGACTTGGTGTCCATTGCGGTGAGCGTGGTGAAACGGTCGCCACGGTGAATGTCGAGCGCCTGAGCAACCGGGCCGAGGCCATGAGTAGCGTAAACGTCGCCACGGTTCTCCATATTGTATTTCATACGCCATCCGAGGCTATCGGGGTCAACTTCCGAGTTCACCCAATAGCTACCCCAGTACGGGTCAAGGTTGTGGATGTATGCACCTTGCGCACGAATAACTTCGCCGAACACACCCTGCTGAGCCATATTGAGCGCATCGAGTTCGAACCAGTCATAGCAGCAGTTCTCAAGAATCATACAGTGCTTACGGTTCTTTTCCGAAAGGTCGATCAGAGTCCAGCACTGGTCGAGATTCATTGCCGAAGGTACTTCAATCGCAGTGTTCTTTCCATTTTCGAGAGCGCATTTTGCAACGGGGAAATGATGATCCCAGTCTGTAGCGACGTAAACCAAGTCAATGTCCGGGCGTTTGCACAATTCTTCGTAACCCTCTGCACCCGAGTAGATGTCGGCGGGCATCAAGCCTGCGTTTTTAAGATATTGCTGACAACGTTCGGCACGTTCGGGTTCGAAATCGCACAATGCCACGATTTCAACGCCGGGGATGTAGGTGAAACGTTCAACCGCACCGGGGCCGCGCATTCCAAGTCCGACAAATGCCACGCGAACAACGGGCATTTTAGGAACAGTGAGGCCGATAGCCGATTCCTGTCCGGCTTCGCGCTCAGGAGTGTTAACTACTATTGTACCATTGTCCCAATGCCATTTGTCAGATGTGGAAGGAGATTTTTCACATCCCACCATCATTGCCCCTATAAGGGCAATTCCTAATAACTTGTTTAATTTCATAATGAGAGGTTTATATTGATTAATTTTTCACGTTGCGATTTGTTGCGTAATTTGTGTCAAAGATACGTAAAAATTGATACACTGACCCCTATTCTCACCCACCTTTTTATGTCAATCATATGGTTTTAAGATAATTTAACGCGAGGTCGACATAAGGAATCAGAACAACGTCAGCTAATCATCGAGAACAAACTCCAAAGATATGGATAGCTCCTTAGGAAAGAAACAATAAGCGGCAACAGCTCTCAAGACATTGTTTATGAAGTTTGTCAGCGACCGACCTCAGCGAGTTTTTCATACTTGCCACGTTCAGTCAATCCCTTGAAAGTCTTGCGTATGAGAATACGTTGGTGCTTGCAGACCCTGAGTGGAGTTGAATCAACATATTGGGTATAAAAGTGTTTGAGACATCGGAATCCTCTGCTGTGGAATAGATTATGCCACTATGATTGACGGCACTTTGGGCACTCTACACCAATCAAAAATCTCCACAAGGTCAACGGGCGAAACAGCATCGGGGGTCGCTATCACTCCCCCATAATATGCAAGGCGTCCTATTATTTCTGCCGGAGAATTATGTTTGCGCAACTCCTCCATGCTCATTGACTTATCGCGCTTCGAAAGCCTTTGCCCGGAAGCATTGCATATTAATGGCAAATGTGCAAACTCCGGCGTGGGATAACCTAATAACCGATAAAGATAAATCTGCTGCGCAGTCGATAAAAGCAAATCGTTGCCCCTGACCACTTCTGTAACACCCATCAGCGCATCGTCAACCACTACGGCCAACTGATAGGCCCACGCACCATCTGCCCGGCACAACACGAAGTCGCCGCACGACTGAGCCAGATTGGCTGTTTGAGGACCGTACACTTTGTCATGATAACGCATATCCACATCGGGCACATACAGCCTGGTAGAGTATGGCCCCGACGGCAGATTTAAGCCATCGCCATTCGACGGCAATATAGCCGGCCTGCACGTTCCGCCATATATTATGCGCCCGTCGGACTGATGCGGAGCCTGCGTGGCCATTATGTCGGCCCGCGTGCAAGTGCATGGATACGTAAATCCGGTGGCGTCCAACCGCCTCAGGCTATCGGCATATATTTCCGAACGTCGGCTTTGTCTATAAGGCCCTGAGGGCCCGACATCGGCAATTCCGCCCTCGGCCCAATCCAATCCCAGCCAATCGAGATCATCCTCAATGAGCTTAGCGTATTCAAGCTTTGAGCGTTGCGGATCCAAATCCTCGATTCGCAGAATCCAACGGCCTCCGGCCTTACGCACCGACAGCCACGACATTAAGGCCGTAAACACGTTGCCAAGGTGCATCCGGCCTGAAGGCGACGGAGCAAAACGCCCCGCCGGCGTGGGAGCTATATTCATAGAATCCATCGTTCTGTATAATTTAAGCCGCAAAATTAGCCATAAATTCGTCTTTTTTGTGTTACTTTGCATAAAATACTCACAAAAAACGAATAAATAGCAAGAATATGGAATCAAAAAAGTTTCTTCTGCAAGAAAAAGACATACCCGAAGCGTGGTACAACATAATGGCTGAAATGCCCAACAAACCGAAACCCATGCTCAATCCGGCGACCGGCGAGCCGCTTAAAGCCGAGGACTTGTTCGGACTGTTCACCGAAGAAGCCTCGCGACAGGAATTCAACGATACCGATAAATGGATCGAGATTCCCGATGAAGTGCGCGAGATGTACAAAATCTGGCGGCCGACGCCTCTTGTCAGAGCTCGCGGGCTTGAAAAAGCGCTCGACACTCCGGCCCACATATATTTCAAAAACGAAAGCGTAAGCCCGGTGGGCTCTCATAAGCTCAATTCGGCAATCGCTCAGGCATATTATGCAAAAAAACAAGGCGTGACAAACATCACCACCGAAACAGGCGCGGGCCAATGGGGTGCCGCACTGTCGATGGCCGCACGCCACTTCGGTCTCGACCTCGCCGTATACATGGTGAAAGTGTCGTACCACCAGAAACCTTACCGCCGCTCCATAATGCAGACTTATGGAGCCGAGGTTGTTGCGTCGCCGAGCATGTCTACAAAAGCAGGCCGAAAAATAATCACCGAGCATCCCAACTATCAAGGCTCGCTCGGAACCGCAATTTCAGAAGCTGTGGAACTTGCGATGTCAACACCAAACTGCAAATATACCCTGGGATCAGTGCTCAACCACGTGGCATTGCACCAGACAGTGATAGGGCTTGAGGCAGAAAAGCAAATGGCAATGGCCGGAGAATATCCCGACATCGTGATAGGCTGTTTCGGTGGCGGCAGCAACTTCTCAGGAGTTTCATTCCCATTTATGCGTCACAACTTCACCGGCGAACGTGCCACCCGATTCATTGCCGCCGAACCTGCTTCATGTCCGAAGCTCACACGCGGCGTGCTCCGCTACGACTTCGGCGACGAAGCCGGCTACACGCCGCTCATTCCCATGTACACGCTCGGCCACAACTTCGCGCCGGCAAACATTCATGCCGGTGGCTTACGCTATCATGGTGCCGGCGCAGTAGTCAGCCAGCTACGTAACGACGGCATGGTTGAGGCTGTTGACATTCCACAGCTCGAAACATTCGCTGCCGCCACTATGTTTGCCCGTTCCGAAGGCATAATACCTGCACCGGAAAGCTCACACGCCATTGCCGCAGCTATACGCGAAGCAAACCGCGCCAAAGAAGAAGGCCAACAGAAAGTGATATTGTTCAACCTTTCGGGCCATGGGCTAATCGATATGGCCGCATATGACCAATATTTGTCGGGCGACCTTACCAACTATGAAGTCACCGACGAAGATGTGGCCGCAACCACTGCCGGACTAAAAGAACTTTAATTCTCCATAAATCAACCATAACAGTAAGGGCCGCGCAATGAGATCCGATTCATTGCGCGGCCCATATCGTTTTTGGTGCCGCTATGCTTGGCATGCCATTAGAGCCTACATAAGCCATCGACAAAAGCGTCTAACGGCCGGCACTATCGCTTACAATGCTTGAAGTTCAACGACTTTAGACACATTGTGATTCCAAGAAAACACATTCAAGCCCACTTTCATCAAATAGTCGCCAGTGTAAGTTTTACCATTCTGCGGCATATACGATTTAGTGCCTGGCATCAGATTGATTTCCTTTACAAGATATTTTTTATTCGGGTCAAGGCCTTGCAATTTAACGGGCGAAATCTTTTCCTGGTAACGAGGTGACAAATCATAGGCAAACAGCACGGCCATATTCCTGGACTTATCGACATATTCAACAGCGGCGTGATTGCTCTCATAGGGTGATACCAGACGATACTGGTCGCCATCCATAACCGCCGGACTAAGACGCTTCCAATTAGCTACGGCCTGCTGGCAGTAAGCCAACTCGTCGGCCGAAAGCTCCTGGAGGCCCAAATCGAATCCGAGCTTGCACATAGCAGCCACGTCGGTACGGAATTTTACAGACGTATTCTTATTCCAGCTCGTCACATGCGCAGCCATAGCTTTGGCGGGGAAGAATTGCGAGAATCCCCACTGTATATAGATGCGCTCAATCGGGTCGGTATTGTCGGAACACCAGAATTCCGTGAAATATTTGAGGGCCTCATAGTCGCAACGCGCACCGCCACCTGAGCAAAGCATCATCGGAACGTCGGGATACTTCTCTTTTATACGCGCAAGCACATTATAAATACCGCGAACATGGTCGACATAAAGCTTACCCTGCTTATCTTTGGCATAAGGAGAGTAGACGTTCGTTATCGGGCTATTGCAGTCCCATTTGAAGTATGCCACATCGGGATTCTCGGCAAGAATGTTGTCGACAACGCTGAACACGTGGTCCTGCACCTTCGGATTGCTCATATCCAGCACGAGCTGATTACGATAATAATAAGTTTCGCGATTAGGCTGCTCAATCACCCAATCAGGATGCTTTTCATAAAGCTCGCTTTTGGGGTTCACCATCTCAGGCTCAATCCATATGCCGAAT
The DNA here is from genome assembly GCA_964600585.1 of uncultured Bacteroides sp. Classification (GTDB taxonomy): domain Bacteria; phylum Bacteroidota; class Bacteroidia; order Bacteroidales; family Muribaculaceae; genus Paramuribaculum. The sequence continues at coordinate 3 of CAZRJT010000087.1, read as the reverse complement.
TTG
>CAZRJT010000086.1:0-8947 GCA_964600585.1 uncultured Bacteroides sp. | reverse complement strand
GATTGGCGCGCAACGGCAATTTGTGGTCGAGCACAATGACCACCGCGCGGTGAGGCTCGCACAACATAATCTGCGCGCCCATCTCGATGAGGCGGTCGACGAAGAAGAGTCGGCTTTCAAACATCTTCTGGTGGATGAGTACGCTGCCACGGCATTGGGTGGCAACGACAAGCATAACACTAAGCAAATCGGGGGTGAGTCCGGGCCACGGGGCATCGGCAACTGTGTGGATTGATCCGTCGAGAGCCGTTTCGATTTCATAACAATCCTGCTCGGGAACATATATGTCGTCACCTCGAAGCTCAAGAGCTATGCCTAGACGCCGGAAGCTATCGGGGATTATGCCGAGGTTGTGATAAGATACGTTTTTGATGGTTACGGAGCTGCGATTCAGGGCTGCCATACCAATAAAGCTGCCGACTTCAATCATATCTGGCAACACGGTGTGCTGACAACCGTGGAGCTTTTCACAACCGTGGATACGCAACAAGTTTGAGCCGAGTCCTTCGATGTCGACGCCCATAGACATGAGCATGCGACAGAGCTGCTGGACGTATGGTTCACACGCAGCATTGTAGATGGTGGTGACACCTTCAGCCATCGCTGCGGCCATAATGATGTTGGCAGTGCCGGTAACCGACGCTTCATCAAGGAGCATGTATGTGCCTTTGAGCCGACCGCGTCCGGGAACTTCGAGGCGATAGGCGTGTTTTGATTCATCATAGGTGAGAGCGGCTCCGAGATTTACCATTCCGGTGATGTGGGTGTCGACTTTGCGACGTCCGATTTTGTCGCCGCCGGGTTTTGCAAAGTATGACATGCCGAATCGACCCAGAAGGGGTCCGACAACCATAACCGACCCACGGAATGCGGCACAACGTTCGACAAAATCGCGACTCGACACGTAGTCGGTGTTTATGTCGTCGGCCTGAAATGTGTAGGTGCCTTTGCCCATGCGCATCACTTTGACTCCCATAGCTTCAAGGAGTCCGATAAGATTGCGAACGTCAAGTATTTCGGGAATATTGGATATGGTGACAGGACTCGAGGTTAGGAGTGTGGCACTTATTACCTGAAGAGCTTCGTTCTTGGCTCCCTGAGGCTGTATGGAACCAGATAGTTTATGGCCTCCTTCTATGATGAATGTACTGCTCATAATGCAATTGTGGTTATATGTGATCGACTTCGGGATGCAACTCCACCCCGAATCGGGCTTTGACTTTTTCGATGATTTCACTCTCCAACGCGAGGACGTCGGCAGGTGATGCTGAACCTGACTGGTTGACTATAATGAGCGGTTGCCGGGCCCATACAGCAGCTCCGCCGACTTGGCGGCCTTTGAATCCGCACTGATCGATGAGCCACGCAGCTGGAATCTTGATTTTTTCGCCAACTTCGTAATGTGGCACCGATTCATAGCCTTCAATGGATTGGAACTGGCGTCGGTCGACCACCGGATTTTTAAAAAAGCTGCCTGCACTGCCAATCTGATCGACAGGCGGCAATTTATCGCGACGGACGCGAATGACGGCCTCGCGCACAGCCATAGGCGTAAGCGGCGACTGGGAGGAGAGCTGCGCACGGAGATTGCCATAATCGAGACGCGGATCGGGATGCCGACTTAAGATGAGCGAGAGTGATGTGATGATGTAGCGCTTCTTGTTTTCGGGCCGCTTGAACAGGGAGTCGCGATAGGCATATTGGCAGTCGACGTTAGAAAATTCGAGATGGCGATTAGATAGGACGTCGTAGCACCGCACCGTCTCGATGACATCTTTTATCTCTACGCCATAAGCCCCGACATTCTGTACGGCAGCGGCTCCAACCTCGCCGGGGATATCGGACAGATTTTCGATACCCCATAATCCACGCGAGCAAGCCCATTGAATCAAATCGTCCATAACGATGCCGGAACCGACGTCGAGACGCACGGCGCTGTCGGAGATAATGTGGGCCTCAATGCCATAAATGCGCGAATGGAGCAAAATGCCTTCATAATCGCCGGTAAACAGAAGATTGCTTCCGCCGCCAATATGCATCCATTTACGATTATGGAGCCCGGATGCAATAGAAGGCAAATCGGACAGCGAGTCATACTCTATCCATTCATCGCACTTAACATTCATTTTGAATGTGTTATAGGGCAATAGGTTAAGGTGGGGTATAGTGGTTATCATCGATAGGTGTTTACTGCTTTACAAAAATACGCAATTTCCACCACCTCACCAAATATAGCCAGGCAAATCAGACAAAACGGGATTGCAGACGGAATTGCAGATGAATCAGAAGGTGAAATGCAGGGCTATGCGGAGGCCACTTTTGTCGATTGACGGGTTGTCGAGATAGGTGAGTCGCCAAACGTAGTCGACCCTTAGAAATTTGAAGATGTTCTCGATGCCAACGCCTACTTCGACATAGGGAGTAGAAGTCATGGGCTGAGTGTGGGAGTCGGCTGGAAACCGGAAGAGGCTATTATCGCACAATGGATTGTTGCGATCGCTCAGATGCCCGAACAGCCCACGACAGGAAAAGACTTCGCGCAACTTCAAGCGACGAAAATAGGGAATGTAGTTGAAGATGGTGCCGTTGGCATAGTAGGTGACATCCCAGGCGGCATAGCTGTCGTTGACGAACTCCATAGCGTTCATAAGCGAATAGCTTTCGGGCTGTATAGTATATGACAGGTTGGCATTGGGCAAAAGAAGGTTGGGATAGGCCGAACGGCTCCATACATGACCGCCCTTAAGAATGATGTCGGTGTAGCCAAATGCCGAAAACCAGAATCGTTTCTGGATGCTGAGCTCGGTCTTGTTGACATCAAACATACTGCCGAGAAAGCCTTTGGGGGAATAGGTGTGAGTAAGCACGAAGACCGGCGCGTCGAGATTGATGGGGATGCGATAGCTTTTTGTCTGATAGTATTTTTCACCGGGCGCAAAACGCAACTGAACAGCCCACTGCGCCTGATTGTAGTGGCCGAATGAATGGCCAAAGCCATTGACGAACGGCATATAACGAGTGGCCTCCTGACGTTCGAACTTAAAGGCGGCGTTAAGTGAGAAGTTGTTGCGCAACTCAAGGATATATTCGAGCTGAGATATGCGATGATAGGTCATCTGGGTGTCGCTTTTACGCTTGAACGACAGGAACATATTATCGGCATTGGTGAATTCGTAGTGCTGCCCGAGCATATCGACATCGTACATCTGGGTGGCTCGCAAGGAATGCACCGGGAATTCACGCGAATGATAGTCTTTGTCGTGGAACGAGTATTCGAGCTCGCCTTTATATTTCCATTTATGATCCTTCGTGCCATAAGCGCCGTAGCCCCTCATAAACCAACGTTTCGACAGATTGGCAGTGGTCATCCCCCCTGCCCTAAGCCGCAATCCTTCGATGTCGTTGGCACTTATGGTGGTGTTCATAGGGCCAATGTCGAATTTGCTGCGCGGACCGGTCTGGACGTATCCGCTCACCATTATGCGAAGCACTTTTTCACTCCAATAATACAGCGGCTCAGATCGCAGACGCTGGACCATAGAGGCAACTTTGTCTTCCTTGCTCGAAACCGGTATGAGACGTCGCTCTGCCCAAAAGGAATCGTCGCGCTTAAGAGCCTGAGGCATTTCGACGATGCGCTGCAAGGGCTTGAAGATGACGTCGGCATCGGCCGGAGGGTCGAAATTGTGGTTGGCATAAGCCGTACTGCGACGCATATACATTCCGCTCATCCCCGGAAGCACACTGACTTCGGCAGTCATATCGTCGTTTAGCTTCAATCGCGAGCCGTCATCGGCCTTGGCGAAGTTTTGCTCGATATAAAGCTTGTCGATGAAATTGAGATTGATGTCCTTTGGCACGTTCATTATGACTTTCTTGACGAACATCGTGGAATCGGCAACCGGAACGTAGAACCGGCCGGTGAATCCGAACGATTGGGAGTTTCGCGGCGCAAACAGGAGTTCGATACATTCGTCGTTGCCAATGCGGACAGTGTCGTTGATGTAGAAACGATAGAAATCGGGTGCAATCTTTGACAACGGACTCACAAACTTATTCTGGAGTATGGTGATGTCGCTATCGTATATGTCGATTTCGCGAAGGACGTCTTCATACAGAGTCTGCAAACTGCGCTGGTCGAGGAAATCGTCAAGACCGGAATGGCGCATACCTTCAACATATTCTTTCTCGCTTTCGGGCGAATGCCGGAAATGGACGTTGGATGATTTTTCGCGAGTGGAAATGTTCAGAATCGGTCGACCGGAGACTTCGGACGTGTCAATGTGTTCTTTGAGAAAATCGAATTTTTTAAGGGCGATGTTATTGGTGTTTTCCTGGCTAAAATTATTAAGGGCCATGCTGATGCGCTCATATTTATCATAATTGTAAAAATCGTTGCGCCGTGGGTCGGTGAGATTTTTTGCTGAGGCAATGCGCCTCTGAAGGTCGACAGCAGGATTGTTGCGTTTGGAATATTTCTCTTTTTTGTTGGTTACCACCACCTCGTTAAGCTGCACTCCGTCGGGCGACAAATCAATGACGACATCGGACTCGACACCACGTCGTACAGGGACACTTTTGGTGGAATAGCCAAGCAAACTGACTTCGACAATCGAGAATGGTTTCTGCGTCCTGACGTCGAACCGGCCATCTTCATCGGTGAGTCCGCCGACATCGCTGCCTTTCAACAGAAACGATGCATATGGCAACGGTTCGTGCGTGAGCGAATCGCGAACCAAGCCCTTTATATGTGTGACCGGCGCAACTGAACCGGCTGCACAATTAGCTATAATGAGCGCAAAGGCAGCAAAAAACAACAGGCACCTAAGAATATATCGTTGCATAATGGCATTTACAATCATTGGTAATGCAAAGTTACACATTCTATCGCTCATACCAATCAATTGCGACTGTGATATGACCATATTCTCCGAAATTTGGGGCATATTACAGGCATCAGGCGGAGTGTTCGGATAATAATTGCTAAATTTGCAACCAATATGGAAGAATTGATTAAATATTTCCCCTATTTGACAGATAGTCAGATAGAGCGATTCGAAAAAATCGGACAATTGTATCCGGAATGGAACCAGAAAATCAATGTGATATCGCGTAAGGACATAGACAATCTTTATGTGCATCACATACTGCATTCGATTTCGATTGGCAAATTCATCACTCCAGTTAGCGGCACAACGTTTCTGGACCTGGGTACGGGCGGAGGCTTTCCGGGCATACCGCTGGCCATATTGTGGCCTAAGTGTAGTTTTCACCTAATAGACCGCATAGGGAAGAAAATAAAAGTAGCGTCATCGATAGCTGAAGAAATCGGACTCGACAACGTGACGTTCCAACATGGTGACATAGGCGAATGCCACCAGAAATACGACTATGTGGTGAGCCGGGCTGTGATGGCTTTGGACCAGCTGATTCCGCTAATCCGCAAAAATATTTCGCCTAAAGGCAAAAACGCTTTTCCCAACGGATTGTTATGCTTAAAAGGAGGAGATTTGACGGAGGAAATCGGAAATGTGAAGTGTCCGATAATCGAGGTGCCGCTATCTGATTATTTCACCGAAAGTTTCTTCGACACTAAGAAACTAATTTATGCAGAATTATGATTGTAGACAGATTTGAATTCAATCTTTTCGGAGTGAACACATACGTGGTGTGGGACGAGTTGACACGCGAAGCAGCCATAATAGACCCGGGGATGGAAAGCACCAGAGAGGAATCCGTGCTCACAACCTTCATCGAGGGAAACAGGCTGAAAGTGGTGCATTTGGTGAATACGCATCTGCACATAGACCATACGTTGGGAAATGACTTCGTGGAACGCAAATATGGCACGGGACTTAAGGCATCAACATATGACGATTTCTTGGGAAAGGCGAGAGAGCAACAGGCCAAAATGTTTCATCTGAGAGTGGCTGTGACATCGCCACTAACCATATCGGTGGATCTACGCGAGGGAGACAAGGTGTATGTCGGAAAGGAGTATCTCGAAGTCATTGAGGTTCCGGGGCATTCTCCAGGCTCGATTGTACTATATTCGCCAACAGACGGTTTCATCATATCGGGCGACGTGCTTTTTGATGGGAGCGTGGGGCGCACTGATTTACCCGGAGGAAATCATAGAGAACTGATCGAAGGGATACGTTCGAAGTTGTTAAGACTGCCAGACTCAACAATCGTATATCCTGGGCACGGGCCATCGACTACGATTGGTTCGGAGAAACACCACAATCCGTATCTTTAAGGTGTCGGCATCCGTCAACTATTGCTATACGGGTCTATGCTGTCGATGGTTTCGGTGGAAATGCCATTAAGGATGTTGATCATCGTTGCCAACTTGAAGGCAATTCCGATGTCCTGCAAATGGCTTTCGACTGTATTTGAGACGTGAGTTTTAGTCAATGAATCGAAAGCATCCTGGAGTATGGCGACCAGACCGTCAGACTGGTTGAGACGCATACGCGACATAGCATAGAACCACAATGAGATTGAGGATAGTGCCGGTAAGTCTGGATGTTTCATCAGATGGTCGGTATAAACCTCTACAACTCGAGGGTACATCTTTGCTCTATAAGCCAAGGCTATTAGACGGTCGACATCAGCAAGCGTGCCGTTATTGCGCCGAAATGCCGACAAAATGGCGGAAGCCGCGCCATAATGCAGCTCGTTCTCCTGGGCATTTGCCCATTCGACCCACTGCTCTTCGGCAAGCATATCTGTGTGGGAATAGAATTTGTCGAGTACAGCGTCCATATTTTGACCGTCAGAAATGGTCAGCATAAAATCGATTGTCGACTTATCTCCAAGATGGGCATTCAGATAATTCTGAAGGATTTCGAGTGCAGCGTCGTTGTCTGACTCTGTCGTTTTCAAAAAGGCTTTATATTGCACCGGCATCGAGTCGTCAGCATCGGCACTTATGAGGTCATCAAGCAATTCGACAATTTTTTCATGCGGAAAATCTTTGCCGTACATACATTGCGCCTTGAGGATGCGTGCCTTTCGCGAATCGGGATTGATGGCCAATGCAAAATCGACGGCCGACATAGCTTTTTCGACATCGCCGAAATACATAACATATATCCCGGCAAGCATCTCCCAAAATTCGCCGTTGAATGGCTCGAGCATCGTAAGCTCTTCGAGCATTGATACCGAATATTCATAATCCTCACTCATCTCGGCAAGATTCACCATTTCATATAGGAATGTCTGAGGATAGTCGGTCAGCTTCTTTATGTCATCACTATGCTGTTTCAGCCATTGATATAGCCCTAAATCATTGGCCGTAGATACGAGTTGGATTATCTCTTCGTCGCTGAAGTCGGTTTTATCTTTGATCAATTCTTCGAGCCCGGCTATGGCGGCCACTCTATCTGTGGTGTTTATGCGCAACTCAAGGAGCCGCCTAAGAATCGACTTCTTAGGGACTCGCTTGATTGTTTTCTGCGCTGCGTCACTGTTTCCAAGCTCATAGTAAAAATAGGCTTTTCGCTCAGCCAACTCGGTACTTTCGGGGAACAGACGAGCACCATACCACAACACTTCCATTTTGACGAAATCATCGTTTGCATCTGATGCGACATCAAAAATATCGATAAGTTCGTTTTCGTCAAAATAAACATTTTGAGGCGAATTCAATATATCCGTCTCAAATCGCCGGTATAGCTCCATGCGCTCATCCTGCTCATCCATAGAGTGTATTATTTTTTCTGGGCTTTTTCCCAGCTATCTTTTAGTGCAATTGTGCGATTGAACACCAATTTATCGGGAGTAGAATCAATATCGGGGGTGAAATATCCAATACGCTGGAATTGGAACGGACGGCCTGCAACGGCATTCTCAGCCAGGAATGGTTCGACTTTTACGCCTTCAACCACCTGAAGAGAATCGGGATTAAGCATTTCGCGGAAATCTCTGTCGGGCTCAGCGGCCGGATTTTCGACGCTGAACAATCGGTCGTACAATCTCACAGTTGCATCAACCGCATGCTTAGCCGACACCCAATGCAGAGTGCCTTTGACTTTGCGCATACTTCCAGGCATTCCACTGCGCGTTTCGGGATCATATGTGCAATATATCTCTTCAATGTTGCCTTCGTCATCTTTTTTCACGCCTACGCATTTAACGATGTACGCGCCTTTCAGACGCACTTCGCCATCGGGAGCAAGACGGAAGAATTTTTTAGGCGGATTTTCCATAAAGTCATCACGCTCGATATATATTTCTCGACTGAACGGCATTGAATGTGTACCGGATTCTGGTTGTTCGGGATTGTTTTCCATCTCCACCATTTCAACCTTGTCCTCAGGATAATTGGTAATCACAACTTTAACCGGATTGAGTACGGCCATACCACGGGTTGCCGTAGCATTGAGATCCTCGCGCACAGCATGCTCTAAAAGCGACACGCTGTTAAGAGCTTCGTATTTAGTGTAACCAATCTTATCAATGAAGTTGCGTATAGAACGGGGCGTGAATCCACGACGACGCATACCGGATATAGTGGGCATACGCGGATCGTCCCAACCGGCCACCAAACCTTCTTTGACCAACTGCAGGAGTTTACGCTTACTCATAACGGTGTAGGTCAGGTTCAAGCGGTTGAATTCAATCTGACGCGGACAGTATGATTCATCGGCCAATTCTTTGACAAAATATTCGTATAGGGGACGGTGCACCTCAAATTCCAAAGTGCAAATAGAATGTGTGACTCCTTCGAAATAATCGCTTTGGCCGTGTGCAAAATCATACATCGGATATACCTTCCACTTGTCGCCTGTGCGGTGATGAGGATGTTTGATTATTCGATACATAATCGGATCGCGGAAGTGCATATTGGGTGATGCCATATCAATCTTCGCACGCAGCACTCGTGAACCTTCATCAAATTCACCGGCATTCATACGTTCAAATAGGTCGAGGTTTTCTTCGA
>CAZRJT010000085.1:0-9136 GCA_964600585.1 uncultured Bacteroides sp. | reverse complement strand
AAGCGCCAGCGTGGCACAGTTCACCATCCGGGTCTCAATGTAGGCATCGGCAAAGACCATACTCTCTTCGCCCTCATCGATGGCGTAGTAGTATTCTCTGAAGGCAAGAACGGTCGCCGCTTCATCAACGTGAAGCCCACTGAGGCCTAACGTTAGGCGTCTGATTCCTGATGACGACTTAACGACGGCATAGCAAATGCTATGCCGTCGTTTTTTTGTTATATTATATAAAATATTGCTTTATGGTCGTCCAAACGCCCTGTGAATTTGTTATGCTACAAAACCACACTCATTACAAAAGGACATCAGACTATGAAAATCGCCCGGCTCATATCGCTCTCAGTGCTTACAGGCTCATTTTTCAGCCTGCAACCACGCGCACAGACCACCGAACCGATAATATACGGCGACTTTAACGAATGGAGTTCACGCCACATCACCGAATCCGTCGTAATCGGCGGCAAACAACGTGTGGTTTATGACATCGGCCCATCAAACGACACCATTCACGTCGACACCGAAGAGCAACACTCGCCATGGGCCACCAACAACTCATACATAAAAGTGGCAGGCGTCACTAAAGCCAAAAATGCCGTCTATCCCTCATATCGCACCCAAACCGACAAATGCGCAAAAATATGCTCACAGGCCGACGGTGTAAAAGTATTGGGCTTCCTGAATATGAAATACAACATTTCAGGGTGCATATTTCTGGGCGAAATGTCCGACGGCTCATCTGAATTTTCGAAAATGGACGTAGGCATTCCGTACACCAAACGCCCTCACGCCCTTTCTTTGGACTATAAAATCGATTGTCCCAACAGCGATGTTGGCGTAAAATTTTCGAATTGCCCTCTTGAAGATTCAGCGCAACAAACATCGGGTGCCATAATATTAGTGCTTTTGCAAAGACGGTGGGAAACTCCCGACGGCACATTGCACGCAAAGAGGGTAGGCACAGGAGGATGCGTCCTCACCAAACCGACGGCTTGGGTCAACGGTTACACTGTGCCCATTACATACGGCGACTATTCACAAGCTGACGTATTTTGCGATTGGTTGGGATTGCGCTATGGCGACGAGGCTTACTTTGCACGCAATTCAAAAGGCGACCTCGTGCCGGTGGAAGAAGACGGCTGGGACACCGATACGGCAACCCCCACCCACGCGATAGTGATGATAAGCACCGGAAGCACCAACGATGAAACTACATTAAATGACTTCACCCTCTACGTCGACAACGTGGCATTCAAATTCTGACGCTCCTAATCAATCTACTAACACAAATGGCTTATCCGGATTTCCGGTCCATTTATAGAGATGTAGAGTCGAACTCTCTCGACTGGTCTGAGGATCACGGAAATTATGCGATATGTAAAAATATCCGTCGCCAATCGGACATAATCCGGTGGTGCCATACGGAAACCTCCATCCCCACACATCGGCAGCTTCATCATATTCTCCGGCCTCATACAGCGACAGCACCTCGCCTTTAATCTTATCGTCGAATCCATCCAGCATCTGACGCTTGGCTGATTTGCTCCCATCTATCACGAAATAAGTGTAATTGGGATATACCGATTTGTTTCCGGCATACACAGCCGCGTAAGTGTTGCCCGACGCTTTGTCGTACGCGAGGTTCTGAATGCCCCACGATGTATTGCCAGTCCTGACAAAATATTTGTGTTTGGGTTTGTCCGGACCATTCGTATGCAGCTTTTTATGCGACAATAAGCTTTCGTATGGTTTCAATGATTCAGCATCATAAGCAAGCAACACCTGATAGTCATTATCAGTGCGGGTGGTGTCGCCATACACGCCATAAGCCACATAAAGCAGTGGCTTATCCGACTTCTTCTTTCCAAATTCAGGTGCAAAAGTCAACCCGTCAATACCCGAACACCCGAAAGCATGCTCGTGTTTACGACCCGAATTCACCACTGAAGCATTATAATCATCAACAGCTTCCTTTATATAAACGGTGGTCATCACTCCATCTGTTTCGGCATTCATCGCGGGCCGGTCAATCTTATCGACGTCAAATATAGCCACGTAGAAAGCCGTACCGGCATCATTGTCGGCACCATCCAGATTCTTAAGAATCCCGCTGCCAATGGCATCATGCTTATATTCAATCGAGCCATACACCCTCCCATCGGCAGGATTTATCGATATGCATCCCAAATGGCCGGTCATACCATCGACACTGCCTATCACACGTCCATTCAAATCCGTTTTCAACAACGAAGTGGTAAATGAATAGTAGACATAGCCACGCTCCAAATCCACCGCTACGCCTTGAACATGGAACTTATCCTGCGGACCCGACTCAATGGTGCGGGGTAAGGAGCTATAATCCACCTTTTCACCACGACCCATTGCCGACACTCCACAAAATAACATCGACATCACACAAGTGGCCAACAGCAAAAGCAATCTAATAAAAGAATAGCGCATCATACTTTTTGAAATATATTAGAAATAGCATATCGCAAATCGCGCATCATCGAACGCACAGGCGTTATTATTGGCTTGAACGATGGCTCGTTTGGCCCGGAAGTATATATTTTCAATGCATTACGATGACAATCGACCGACATCTCATTCGCAAGCATCACTGGCTCACCATCGATATGCGAAGGCCCCGGCTGCCTGCGCTCAATCATTGCATGGGATGTACGGAATGTATGAATCAATGTATTGCGGTTTATGTATCCGGTCATTAAATCAACGCCCACCAACGCCGTAGTGAGAGGCGTGCCGGAGTGTATTATGGTGACGTCGAGCAACCCATCGGTAAGAGATGCTTCCGGAGCGATGTAAGCATTATTGCCATATTGCGAAGCATTGCATACTGCAACAAGAAATGCCCTTTCCGTCAGAACCGCACCATTGGCACTTATCACATATTCCTCAGGATTATAGCTCAACCATTCGTTAAATGCGCTACGGAGGTAGGAGAGCTTGCCACGACGCTTATCGTGCGAGAACTTTTCGCTCACCGCAGCGTCAAATCCCACGCCGAATGTACAAAAAAACGGCTTGCCGTTCACCGACCCGCAGTCGCAGTCAACGACGTTATTTTTGGCTATCACCGACAACGATGCGTTTATGTCGATAGGGATGTCGAGATGCCTGGCCAATCCATTTCCGGAGCCACACGGTATGATGCCCAGAGCCACACCCGTGTCACGGAGCGCAATCGCGGTTTCGTTCACCGTACCGTCGCCTCCGGCCGCTATGACGGTGTCGTATCCGGCCCTCACGGCCCCAGTCGCCAGAGATGTCGCATCGCCACGAGCCTTAGTGACAGCCACATCCACGTCGAAACCACACGGTGTCAAACGTTCCGACACAACATTTTCAAGGCCACGTTTGCTCGATGTGCCGGAAATAGGATTTATTATAAGCAGAGTTTTATGAACTTCCATTATAAGCACAAAGATAGTGATTATTGCCAAATTTATTTAACTTTGCACAGTGTAAAACGACATACGCAATGAAAGAAATCCTGAATAAGACAGCGTTTGTAATACTTTTGGTTATATTGCTAATCACGTTCACCCCTTGGACCGCAGACATTTTATTCAACACCAAGGGTGAGCCCCGCGAAGCAATCGTGGCACTGTCGATGATTCAAAACGACAATTGGATACTGCCGGTAACGTTCGGCGAAGAAATACCTTACAAACCGCCATTTCTGGCATGGTGCATCTGCATCTTATCGAAAATATCGGGCAATCTCACGGAATTCACATCACGGCTACCTTCAATCATAGCGGCAATTGGATTGATCCTTAGCACATTCGTTTTCTTCAGGCGTCATAAATCCTCAAATATCGGATTACTCACATCACTCATTACCCTGACGACAGTTGAAGTGTGGCGCGGCGCATGGGCCTGCCGAGTCGACATGCTGCTGACGGCATTCACCGTATGCGCCATATATTCGATGTACAACTTTTTCGACCGGAACAAACGTGGGCTGCCCATAGCGGCAATAGCTTTGATGACTTGCGCAGTGCTTACAAAAGGCCCGGTAGGGATGCTGTTGCCTTGTCTTACAATAGGCATATTCCGCCTTCTACGTGGCGACCGGTTCATACCTATATTCGTAAAATTATGTCTATCCGGCCTATTGGCCTGCGTGATTCCTACAATATGGTACGTAATGGCCTATCGCATCGGCGGCGATGCATTCCTACAACTTGTCGTCGAGGAAAATTTCGGCCGTTTCCTTGGCAAAATGGGCTACGAATCACACGAGAACCCATTTTACTATAATTTCATCACCGTAATCACAGGAATGCTCCCCTACACCATCCTGTGCCTAATCGGCGTTTGCGGCATATCGTTCGCCAACGGAAAATCGATATGGCCCACCTTATTGCATCGACTCCGCGACGTCCGGACAAAACTTCGTAATGCCGATCCAGTAAACGTATTTGCCATTACAGTTACATTGGTGATATTCGTGTTCTACTGCTTCCCGAAAAGCAAGCGAAGCGTATATCTGCTCCCAATATATCCATTCCTGAGCTATTTTATTACGCTATCCATAAAATATATGATCAAGAACTTCCATAAGCCACTAAAAATATATGGATGCATAATGGCCTCGGCAACTGCGCTCATCTCCTTAGTCGTGATTGCGATAAACATCGACTCGATTTTTTCAATTGGATTCGATTGGCCACAATCACTCTCCCATACCGTCGAAGCAATAAATTATTGGGGAGGAAGCCTACGGGGCGTAACATTCCTTATACTTGCATTGGCGGCGGCCATTTACACATATGCATCGGCGCGAAACAACGATATGTCGAGAATAGTGCGCGGCACGATAGCCTGCATTCTCACTTCATATTGGATTACAGGCACGGTGTTCATGCCGGCCATATTAAATGCCAAGAGCGATAAAATCGTAGCTATGGCTCTCGAAGCGAACTCAACCGACGGGCCATTGTACTATTTCATCGACGACAATCTGCTGCGCTATTACACCGCAAATTTCTATACCGACGACCGTATGCGTCCATTCGACAAAACAATGCCAAACGACGGACTGATGGCCATAAGCAAGCCCGACCTGGACGTGTGGAATAAAACATATGGCTCGTTATACGAAACCAAGCTTGTAAATGACATCGATCATAAAAGCTGCGATCGACGACAACCGATGGTAATAATCGAATTCCACCGTAAATAACGCTGCCACATACTCAAAGCAACAGCTCGTAATCGACAACGTCGAGATATTTGCCAAATTTAAATCCCACAGACTTAAAATATGACACTTGGCTGAATCCGAGTTTGCTATGCAGCCGACAACTTGGCTCGTTTCCTCCGGTTATACAGGCTATCAATGCTTTATATCCACGGCTACGACATTCTTCAATCAACCTATTCATCAATTCGACAGCAAGTCCACGACCGGTCTGGCCGGGTGCCATATAAACAGTGGTTTCAAGCGTGCAATCATACGCAGCTTTCGACTTCCAGGCATGGACATAGCAATAGCCTATGAGTTGTCCGTCTATTTCATATACGAAATAGGGATAATGTTGCGAAATCTCCGTCACACGCTCCGCCATTTCATCAACCGACACAGGTGCCGTTTCAAATGTAATGGTGGTATTGTCCACGTAATGATTGTAAATCGCAGCTATCGCAGCTGAATCATGAGCCGGTTCGACATACCTTATCATCTCAGAACTGATTTTTACGTCCGGAACTATTATATACCTCGCATCAACCGACGCCAAGCAATTCGACCTCGAAAATCAGAGTAGAGCCACCGGGGATGCCGGGCTGAGAAGATTTTCCGTATCCCATCTCGGCAGGGATGTATATTTCCCACTTATCGCCCACGTGCATCTGCTGCAAAGCTATGACCCATCCTTGTATCAAATCGCGCAAACGCATTGCCGGAGGAGTTCCACCACGACTGCTGTCGAATTGCCGACCGTTTATCGTGCGGCCGACATAGTGAACCACTACCACACTATTGCGCGTAGGCGACGGTGCATTCTGATTGCCTTTCTTTATCGGTTTATAATATATGCCCTTGTCGATTGGCAACACTCCGGGCTCATTGGCTTTTTCCTGAAGCCACTGGCGATTCTTCAAAATGTAATCCTGTTTAGCCATTGCACTTACTTTTCAGAGTCAGGTTTCACCACGGGCAACTTCTGTTTTTGCCATTCAAGAATTCCTCCCTTCATATCCACAGCCTTCAGACCACGCTTACGCATCTCCACCACTGCTTCGTGACTGCGACGACCGCTACGGCAATATACGTAATACACCGGTGCCTTGCTTAAACGGCTTAATCCTTCGGCAAAAGCCTCGGAATCAAGATAATCAATCAGCACTGCATCTTTAAGATGACCTTCGGCGAATTCCTGTGGACGACGCACGTCAATCACCACTGCGGACGTATCGGCAGCCACCGCTTCCTTAAATTGCATAGGAGTAAGTTCGACATTGTCGACATCGGACGAACCGCCCCACAGGCCGAACGCCACCAATAAATTCAACATAAAATGCATAAGATTCGTCAGATACTAATATTACACCGCAAAGTTACTAATAAAACCCGTTTTTTTATTAACTTTGTATGCCAATATGAAAAATGGGGTTTTGAAATTCGTGGCGCGATTGATGATATTGTGTTTCATACACTTCTATTGTGGAAACGCAATGTTCACTCACACCCATTTAATTGAAAACCACCATATCACGCACTCGCACCCGTATCTACCCGGACAATCGCACTCACACTCTTCGTCGAGCCTCGACCAGATATCTAATTTCAACACGTCACTGCTGACAATGCAAGCCTCGATGGTGCAGAGTGTGACACCAGACGAAAGCACCGCATCGTACATCAAAACCGGAACTATTCTAAGCGCGGCAGAAAGCAATCCCTGTCAGACCTCCCTACGGGCTCCACCGTCGATTTGACCAGCACATAATCATTTATTATGATATCTTTTGCGAGTTAAGTCAAGCAAAAGATGCTATGTCAAATCTAAATTAATCCCAAATCAATGATACAGCGGATATATGTGACCTTGCTATTCATAGCATCGGCTCTCGTTATGTGCGGCACCACATCGTCAACAGCCGCACCCTCAGACGCAAACATAACCGGACACGTTGTGGACACGCAAACCGGCGAACACGTGGGTTTCTGCACTATAAGAATCCCCGGCACATCAATAGTGACACTAACCGATGCCTCGGGCCATTATACGCTACGCGACCTCAAACCCGGTAAATATACAATCGAAGCGTCTTTAACCGGATACGCGACCCAAAGCCAAGAGATAAACGTGGTGGCCGGGAAAACACTTGAGGTGAACTTTGAACTTTTGCCCGATGACTTCATGCTCGACCAAGTGGTGGTGACCGGTAGCAAAAGCGAACTCAAGCGCAGAAACAGCCCATCGTTAGTGAGCGTAGTCACGAACAGGACATTCGAACTGGTGAACGCATGTTCGCTTGCCGACGGGCTAAATTTCCAGCCTGGCGTAAGAGTGGAAAACGATTGTCAGAACTGCGGATTCACCCAAGTGCGCATCAACGGACTTGACGGCCATTATTCACAGATATTGCTCAACTCCCGACCGGTATTCTCTGCCCTGACCGGAGTGTACGGACTGGAGCAGATTCCGGCCAACATGATTGAACGCGTAGAAGTGATGCGCGGAGGCGGCTCAGCCCTCTTCGGGTCATCGGCCATCGGAGGCACCGTGAACATAATCACCCGCGACCCGATAGTGAATTATGCAGAAGCGAGCCATACAATGACTTCAATAGGGATTTCAGGGGCATTCGACAACAACACGACAATCAATGCGTCGGTGGTGAACGACAATAACCGTGCGGGAATGTTCGTTTTTGGCCAAAACCGCTATCGCGACGGATACGACCACAATGGCGACGGATTTACGGAAGTGGCGCAACTAAAGACGCAGACGATGGGCGTCAGGTCGTTTCTGCGTCCGAACGACGACACGAAACTGACAGTCGAATATCACGGCACTCACGAATACCGCCGCGGCGGCGACCGCCTCGACCTTCCGCCACACGAAGCATGGATAGCCGAACAAGTGGACCATAACATACACGGCGGAGAAGCATCGTTCGACTTGTGGTCGAAGAACCGTAATGACCACTTGAACGTGTTCGGAGCATTGCAAAACACACAACGCAAGAGCTACTACGGCAGCGAACTGGACCCAAATGCCTATGGACGGACGCATGACCTGGTGGTGACCGGCGGCTCGCAGATTACGCATTCGTTCGACCACCTATGGTTCATGCCATCGGAATTCATAGCCGGCGTGGAATACAATTATAATTTCCTGAATGACGTTACGACCGGATATGACCACGACATCGTGCAGAAAGTGAACGTGTTCAGCGGATATGTCCAGAACGAATGGCGCAACGACCAATGGGGAGTGCTCGCTGGATTCAGAGTCGACAAACATTCGCTCATCGACAACCCCATCATATCGCCCCGCGCCAATCTGCGCTACAATCCATCGGACAACGTTAACTTCAGGCTATCCTACTCCACAGGATTTCGTTCGCCTCAAGCTTACGACGAGGATTTCCACGTGGCCATCGTCGGAGGCGAACGTGTCGTGACTATTCTGGCAAAAAACCTGAAACAGGAAAGCAGCAATAGCGTAAGCGCATCGACCGACCTATATTATCGCTTCGGAAACGTGCAGACCAACTTGATGCTGGAAGGCTTCTACACCGACCTGCGCGATGTGTTCGCCCTACGCAAGCTTGACCATCTCGACGAAAACGGCAATGCAATACTGGAGCGCTACAATGGCTCGGGTGCCAAAGTGTGGGGAGCCAACATCGAAGGGAAAATAATATTGCCCATACCTTGCCAGATACAAGGAGGCATCACCTTGCAGAAAAGCCGCTACAAGGAGCCTGAATACTGGAGCGAAAATCCGGACGTGGAACCTGTGAAAAAAATGTTCAGGACTCCCGACCTATACGGATACTTCACCGTCACCTACAACATAACGCAAAAGCTGAACGTGTCGTTATCGGGCACTTATACCGGACGAATGCTCGTGCAGCACATGGAGCGTTCGGGCTC
>CAZRJT010000084.1:0-9222 GCA_964600585.1 uncultured Bacteroides sp. | reverse complement strand
ACGTAAATCTCGAATAGCCACGATACCTATCGGATATGCCGATGGCATAAACCGACATTTCGGCAATGGAGGGATGAAGGTGTACATAAACGGACATCGATGTCCAACGGTTGGGAATATCTGTATGGACGCATGTATGATTGATGTAACCGATGTGGACTGTAAAGTGGGCTCTTCGGTTGAGATATTTGGAGAAAACGTGCCGGTCAGCG
Source organism: uncultured Bacteroides sp. (assembly GCA_964600585.1). Lineage (GTDB taxonomy): Bacteria > Bacteroidota > Bacteroidia > Bacteroidales > Muribaculaceae > Paramuribaculum. The sequence continues at coordinate 9,010 of CAZRJT010000084.1, read as the reverse complement.
AACTGTCCGACACGTTGAATACCATTCCTTATGAGATTTTGACATCTGTATCTCAAAGGGTGAAGAGAATTTACTATCGCGAATGAACGGTTGCTGTTGGATTAACGCAAACGGTCATACGAGCGAAGTAACCTCTGGTCGGCAGATATACCGTGATAAGCAGCTCCGAGCGCGCACCATACGGCTAATAGGAGTATTCCTCCTCCGCCCCAGAGGGTCGTAGTAGTGAAATTTGGATTTTCATCAACCAATCCTCCGGAAAGAATGTATATTACAACACCAACACAAGCTCCAACCACCAATGCCGATATTAAAATAAGCAATTTCTGCAACGATGGAGTTTTGAACGTGAAAATAGAAATGCATAAGCTAAGTATGCACACGGCGGTTGGAATCCATAATCCGAGGAACATTATGCCCTTGAGTGATTCCTCGACTACATTGCCGTTTGTCACGTCAGTGAATCGAGTGTAGCCGAACGGCATAAAAAGGAAGCATGTCATCAGGCCGATGGCAATGATGAGATAGAGTGTCTGAATACGTTGTATAACCATAATGTTTAAAAATTTTGTGTTTAATATACTACAAAGATAAACAAATTAAGGACACATTTTGGTTGATTTTTTAAAATTATATAAATCGATTAAATAACTAAAGGTATATGTCAGAATTGAAACCGTTGATTTTAATAAGTAATGACGATGGAGTAGAGGCTAAAGGTCTACGATTTTTAATAGAGTGTGTAAAGGATATGGGCGATGTAATTGCCGTGGCTCCATCTGGCCCAAGATCCGGACAATCTTCTGCTATAACCGTCGATTCTCCGCTTCGCATAAAGTCATATCCGGATTATTTAGGATGTAAAGTATATTCTGTAAATGGCACTCCGGTCGATTGTATAAAACTAGCTATGCATAAGCTTGTGTCACGAAAACCCGACATTGTTTTATCGGGGGTTAATCATGGCTCAAATTCCGGTAATTCCGTGATTTATTCAGGAACTATGGGTGCTGTTATGGAGGCGTGTATGCTTGGTATTCCTTCGATTGGCTATTCATTGCTTCATCATTCCGTAGAAGCTGATTTCAGTGAATGTACTCCATTCATAACCGAAATCACACGTAAGGTATTGTCGGCCGGTTTGCCAGATGGGATATGCCTGAATGTCAATATTCCGGCCCAATGTAAACCCAAAGGCTTGAAAGTGGTTAGGGCTGCACGTGGATATTGGACCGAGGAATACGCCGAATATATCGACCCTAATGGGAAACCTTATTATTGGCTCACAGGCAAGTTTAATAGTGAAGAACCTGACAATCCCGACACTGATAATTACTGGTTGGCCAAAGAATATGTTTCGGTGGTGCCTGTACGGCCTGATCAATCGGCTGTTGATATGATGGGTAGAATAAAAGAGTTGTTATAACGGTCCGGCCGTTTCAGCTTCGTCGGCTCCAACGTATTAACCTATTGCTGACATTGGCAATTCGCTGTGATATGCAAGTAGGGATGATGTAGAGGATGTACGTCACCGCACGAGCCCATATGGGTATGTTGCGAAGAGACAGTATGTGCTTATTTATTTCCGGAAATGTCTGTTTCCATTTTTTCACGTCCTTATCGTATCCACGGAGATATTTGATTTTGGCACAAAACTTCAGATTCATAAGGAACTCTTCATACGTATTTGCCACATTGTTCTTTACAAACCATTCTTCGAGCAGCAATGCGCACATCAGATGTTCACGCAGTCGAATATCGTGAGGGCGTCGAGTCAACGATGATTTATTGTCGCGATAGTAATTATACGTTATTTGGTCTACATACGCAATCGAGGGGTTCGCCGTTATGATTCGTGCTAATAGGCCAACGTCGTCCCATCCATCGATATGTGGGAACGGTACTATGCTTTTAGTGTCAAAAAGAGATCGGCGTATCAGTTTGTTGCATAGCGAGAAATGCACAGTGTCAATTGGCATGTCGTTGAGAGAGTTGATATGCTGCTTCATTCGGTATATCCGTTCTCTGCGTCTCCGATTATAAGTGCGTATGTAGCCGCAAACTATATCGTTACGTCGATTGTCAGTGGCATTGTACAGAATTTCTAAGGCCTGTGGGGGCATTGTATCGTCTGCGTCCCAGCGTATAACGTATTCGCCCTCGGCATTTTCCAAGCCTACGGTCAGAGCCCCTGCCGAGCCTCTTTGGAATGAGTATCCAAGAAGTTTGAGTCGAGAAGAAAAATCAGGATTTATAACCGAAAAATTCTGTATTATTTCAACTGTTCGGTCTGTGCTGCCGTCATTTACGAAAATGAATTCACAATCCTGGAATGTTTGTTCCGCTAATGACCATAGAGCCCTCTCTACCGTCGATTCGGCATTATGAAATGTCAATATGATTGATATGGCAGTTGCCATTGTCAAAATACATAACCTATTGACAGACTTACTATCGTCGTGGAATATTGTTTTATGATACAATAATTCGCCTCGGCGCAGAATTTGAGCGTCGGAGTGGCATAAATCTCAGCTCCAGCCCCTACATTGGCCCCTATTCGGTCGGTGCGTAATGTCGAACCATCAGTCCAGTCGGTATATTTTGAATTTGGCAGTATGTGGTTCCACGAAGTATAATTTAGACCTACAATAGGATATGCATTTATTTGCGATTTTCCCATTCCCAAACAGAATGGTGCGTGCAAATTTATATTTAGAGCATATGCGTCGCAATCGTGATGTCTGAACGTATAATATACACTTGGGGCGAGTCGTAGTAGGGTATTTACCTGATATTGGAAATATAATCCGGCTATTGCCGATTCATTCTTCGAGGTATATCCCGACTTGAGTCCAACGCTCTTTACACCCTTCTGATTCTGCCCGTAACAGGTGTTTGTTGTTATGATGATGGCGGTCGAAGCTATAAGTGTGATAAGTATATGATGTAATCTCATAATTAAACATATTGATGGTTTGTCATCATTTCATCGAATGGCGAAACGTGTCTGCAAATATAAGAGTTTAGTTCCATATTATAAGAACATCATCACAAAAACTGTGATATCCTTTAAAGAAAATTGCTAACTTTGTGTTGCTTAAAATTGAAAAGTATTATTGATAATTTGATATGACTAACGGATTTGTGCGTATTGCTTCTGCATCTCCTAAAGTAGAAGTGGCGAACGTTGATTATAACGTTGCCGAAATTTTGGCCACTGCTGATGTGTTAAGTCGAAAAGGAGTCGAAATAGCCGTATTTCCTGAACTCTCCATAACGGCCTACACATGTGCCGATTTGTTCCATTCGTCATTGTTGCTTGATGAAGCTATGAGAGGGTTGGAGCGCATAAAAGAGTGGAGTCGTAGCCACACGATGCATCTCATCGTGGGGCTGCCTGTTCGTCGCGGCGGAGCTGTTTATAATTGTGCCGCTTTTGTTCATGACGGACAAGCTGACATCGTGGAAAAAACATATATCCCTGCGTATAATGAATTCTATGAACGTCGATGGTTTTCGCCGTCATCGCATGAAGTTCCTGTTGCCAATTTGTTCGAGTCGCATGGCGTTGTGATTGGAGTGGAGATTTGTGAAGATTTATGGGTTGCCGTTCCACCCTCGAGTCGTTATGCACTTGCCGGTGCCCGTATAATATTCAACTTGTCTGCATCCGATGATCTTATTGGAAAGTATGGCTACTTGAAATCGCTCGTGGTACAGCAGTCAGCCCGATGTATCGCAGCTTATGCATATGCATCGGCCGGAGCAGGTGAGTCCTCAACCGATCTCGTGTTTACCGGTAAAAATCTTATAGCTGAGAATGGCACGTTGCTTGCCGAATCTGATATGTGGTCTACTCGTGCAGGGCATTATGCAATTGCCGATATTGATGTCGAGGCATTGGCACGCGATAGGTTTCACACTACCACCTTTGCCGATTGTGCTCGTAACGAAGGTGTGATTCCCGTTTCTGAAGTCGTTTGTACGTCGCCCTATGATTTTTCGTATGATTTGGCTTATCGCTCAATCAGCCGTACCCCCTTTGTTCCATACGATAATGATGAAATCGACGACCGGTGCAGTGAAATCATTAATATTCAGACGGCTGGATTGGCGCAACGTCTAAGTGCAATCAAATGTCGACGTATTGTAGTTGGTATTTCGGGTGGACTCGACTCTACATTGGCGTTATTAATTGCTGCCAATACGTTCGACTTGTTGGGTTATGACCGAAATGGAATTGTTGCTGTTACTATGCCCGGTTTTGGCACAACCGACCGTACATATAATAATGCGCTAAAATTGATGGAGTGTCTTGGAGTTTCCATAAAGGAAATATCTATTTCTGCCGCTGTCACTCAACATTTCCGTGATATAGGCCATAATTCCGAAGTGCACGATGCTACATACGAAAACTCTCAGGCACGTGAGCGCACTCAGATTCTTATGGATTTGGCAAACAAAGAAAGTGGCATAGTTCTTGGAACCGGCGATCTTTCTGAATTGGCATTGGGTTGGGCGACGTACAATGGAGACCATATGTCTATGTATGGCGTAAATGCAGGTGTCCCTAAGACGCTCGTTCGCTATCTTGTCGGATGGTTTGCCGACAATGCATCGAGCGATATCGAGCAGCGAATCCTGCGCGACATCATCGATACGCCGATAAGTCCCGAACTCCTTCCGGCTGAAGCTGATGGTTCGATTGCCCAAAAAACCGAGGATCTTGTTGGCCCTTATGAATTACATGATTTCTTCCTATTTTACACTCTTCGGTTCGGATTTTCTCCCCGGCGCATTTATTTCCTTGCCCGCAAAGCATTTGATGGTGCGTATTCCAATGAGGTCTTGCTTAAATGGCTACGCGTATTTTTCCGCCGCTTTTTCAACCAACAATTCAAGCGTTCATGCTTGCCGGATGGTCCAAAGGTAGGTAGCGTATGTCTCTCGCCACGCGGCGATTGGCGTATGCCATCCGATGCTAATCCTAGCATATGGCTTCGCGAGGTCGATAGTCTGGAACCATAATAATCGATTTAATTCACTATATATTTATAATTTATACCACTCATTCGATTTATATATACCACTAACCCGGTTCAATATGACTCGTTCATTATTTTTATTTGCATCTATATGCTTGTGCGGCATATCTTCGTTGGTTTCGTGTTCGTCTTCAGCCTCATCATCGGACGAGGAGGACGATGTATGTCAGATATATTATGCCGATCCCACTATCTATTCCGAAAATGGATGCTATTATCTATCAGGCACGCGCGATGATCTTCCTCTCGGATTCGCTGCTCTCAAGTCAACCGATCTTGAGCATTGGACTTACGCCGGAGTTGACTCGATGCTTCTTGTTGCAGGCGATTCGGTTTTTGGCTCCAAAGGCTTTTGGGCACCGCAACTGTTGAAAATAGGCGACCGCGACTATCTTCTGGCATATACGGCCAATGAGTATGTAGCTCTCGCGCAGGCACCCGACCTTGCGCAACATTTCCGCCAGTCGCGTGTGTGTCAGATTGATTCATCCGCCAATAACATCGACCCGTTCATTTTCATTGACGACGATGGCAAGAGCTATCTCTACCACGTTCGTTTTGACGGAGGTAATTTCATCTGGGTGGCTGAGTTCGATCTTGATCAGAGCACTATATGTCCGACTACTTTAGTTAAATGTCTTGAAAACGATCAACCCTGGGAGTCTACCGGTCGTTATGGTGATGCACCGATAATGGAAGGTCCTACTGTGATTAAACTTGATGGAACATACTACTTGTTTTATTCTGCCAATGATTTCCGCAGCATAGATTATGCCGTAGGATATGCCACTGCGCCTACGCCTATGGGGCCATGGACTAAAAATCCGGCAAACCCGATAATTCATCGGTCGATAGTTGGTGAAAATGGGTCTGGTCATGGCGACGTGTTCACTGACAGCGAGGGTCGCTTGCGCTATGTCTATCATGTCCACAATTCCGATTCCGTTGTTTCTCCCCGACGCACACGCATAGTTACGCTTAATCTTGGCAAATCTCTTGATTCGCCGCTTTATGACATTACAGTCGATTCAGCTACAATCATAAAGCCTATGCGGAAAATTCATTGACGGTTCGTTGCCAATTTAAATTATTACCCTTGTAGACAGGCATAATAAACTATAATTCACAATCACTAAATAATAACTTCAAAAAACAGCTTACATTATGTTACGTCCCGAAGATGTTGCATTGCTAAATGAGAAGGGCATCACTGAGAGTCAGTTGGAGTCTCAGTTGAAGCGCTTTGTTCAAGGATTTCCGTATCTTGCCATCATAGCTCCGGCTTGTCCTGGAAAGGGAATCACCGTTTTGTCTGAATCGCAGATCGATAGTGCCGTCGCACGTTGGCGGAAATATCTTTCTGACGGAGGCGAAGTGTCTAAGTTCGTTCCGGCTTCGGGAGCTGCTTCCCGAATGTTTAAAGCTCTGTTTGAGTTTGTCGACGGTTCTGAAGATATCCCTGCACCCGGCTCACCGGTTGATGTTCTGCTTTCCAATCCCGATAAGCTTCCATTCATTTCGGAATTGAACCAAGTATGCTTAAAGCTATATGGACAGGATGTGGCTGCTCTTAAGGATGCCGGCAAATATAAAAACATCATATCTGCTCTCATAAAGCCTGATGGGCTTAATTATGGTGGCCTACCAAAAGGTTTGTTGAAATTCCACTCCTATCCCGATGGTAGTCGTACGCCTGTTGAAGAACAGCTCACAGAAGGCGCTCAGACGGCAGCCAACAGCAGTGGAGTGGTTAATCTTCATTTCACCGTCTCCGCCAATCACCGTCAGCTTTTCGAGCAGAAGCTTAATGAAGTAATTCCTCAGACCGAAAAGCGCACGGGCATTAAGTTCAATGTCTCTATGAGCGAACAGAAACCGTCAACTGACACGGTTGCCGTAAATCCCGACAACACTCCGTTCATCGAAGATGGGAAGCTATTGTTTCGTCCCGGTGGTCATGGCGCGTTGATTGAAAACCTTAATGACATTAACTCGGCTGTCGTATTCATAAAAAATATCGACAATGTGGTGCCAGATTCGCGCCGTGAATCAACGGTGCGCTACAAAGAAGTGCTTGGGGGCTATCTGATTGAACTTCACGACACCATTTTGCGCTATATATCCGATCTCGCTGAGGGAAATTACGAGAAAGATAAGCTGTCAGAAATCAAACAATTCCTTCATTCAGCCTTCTCTTGGTCTGATTCTTCTGTCGATTCTCTCGATATGGTTCATCAGGCCGTATATCTTCACGAAAAGCTCGACCGTCCTATACGCGTGTGCGGAATGGTGCGCAACGAGGGAGAGCCTGGCGGCGGGCCATTCATTGCCGTTAACCCCGATGGATCTTCGTCGCTTCAGATACTCGAAAGTCATCAGATTGATATGTCCAATCCCGCTTATCGCGATATGATGGCAAATGCCACTCATTTCAATCCAGTTGATTTGGTATGTTACATAAAAGACCGTCATGGTCGCAATTATGATTTGCTCAAGCGTGTCGACCCGGCCACCGGATTTATTTCCTCGAAGTCGAGCCACGGCAAAGAACTCAAAGCTCTTGAGTTGCCCGGGCTTTGGAACGGAGCAATGAGCGATTGGAACACAGCATTTGTTGAAGTGCCAGTGTCAACGTTCAATCCAGTTAAGACCGTCAACGACCTGCTTCGTCCGGCCCATCAAGGATAAAATTTTACAATTCCATATTTTTTTACGCGCCCTGCAACTCTTGCGGGGCGCGATGCGTTATTAATATGTGACCGTAAAACTATCTCTTTATGAACAAGCGCGACGAGGTGAAGAAAATTTGGCGTGAGAGTTTCAAAGACTCTACGCAATATGTTGATATGTATTTTAATAGAGTATATCGCGATGAGGATGCCATGCTACTTGTCAAGGATGGACATGCGGTGAGTTCCCTTCTCCTGCAGCCTTATTCGTTTCGATTTCATAGCGACATACTCCCCATAGGCTATATAGCCGGAGCTGCAACACGTCGTAGTTGTCGTGGCCGGGGCTATATGTCGGAGCTTATGCGGCTCGCGCTTCAGGATGCTGTTTCGCGCGGCTATATGATGTGCGCACTTATTCCGGCCCACGACTGGCTCTATTTTTATTACGATAAATTCGGCTTCTCTACGGTGTTTTATGTAGATGCACAGCGGTTTACTTCCGGTCACACATTTCCCGTCAGTGGGCATTACGATTTGGTCGACAATCCACATACCCCAGACGTTTATGAAGCGTTCCATCGTCTCGAATTGGGTCGTCCATGTTCCGTAGTCCATTCGTCTGACGATTTTCTAAACATTCTCGATGATCTTCGGATTGATGGCGGTCATTTTGTGGCTGTCAGTGATGTCAGCGGTAATATTGTATCTATGGCTTGGGCTGCCGAGGCCGATGATGTTGTCATTGTAAAGGAAGTTCTTGCTGACGATGATGAAGCATGCGTTGCCGCATTACGCCAATTGCGTGCCTACTATCCCAATAAACCCTTCAAGCTTCTTGCACTCCCGTTATCCGATCATCGCAAACTCTATGCCCGAGGCATGGCACGCATAGTCAACGTAAAGCTTTGTCTTGATGTTATAGCCAGTTCATGCCCTGACTACACGTCTATAATTCGCGTATACGACCGTATGTTGCCACACAATAGTCACATTTATATCGTGTCCAATGGGGAATGTTTTATTGACGATGCCTACCGTTCGCATATTGATTTGGATGTTTCGCTTGAAGTGTTCAATGAAATTGTGTTTAGTTCCCGAAAGATTGGCGATATTATAAAATTCCCTTCTGTTCGGCCCCATATGTCACTTATGCTTGATTGACTCACGGCTCGGTTTCCTAATAACTAATAATGAATGTAGATATACAAAAAAGTCATCCGTTCTGGATGACTTTTTCTGTGGGGTGAACAGTGGGATTCGAACCCACGACCTTCGGAACCACAATCCGACGTT
>CAZRJT010000083.1:5168-9231 GCA_964600585.1 uncultured Bacteroides sp. | reverse complement strand
AGTGCCGAAACCTCACTACCAGCCTGGGTGAAACGGAATATATTATCGATGAACAGCAGAATCTCCTTGCCTCCCCCATCTTGATCACGGAATTGCTCTGCCACCGTAAGGCCCGACAAAGCCACACGCAGACGAGCTCCCGGCGGCTCATTCATCTGGCCGAACACCAGCGTAGCCTGTGAATCTTTGACCTGATTCATATCCACGTCCTGGAGATTCCACTCGCCTTTTTCCATTCCTTCACGGAATTTCTCGCCATACTTCATAACCCCGCTTTCAATCATTTCTCGAAGCAGGTCGTTTCCTTCACGGGTACGTTCGCCCACACCTGTGAACACGGAGAATCCGTTATGGCCTTTGGCGATATTGTTGATAAGCTCCATAATGAGCACCGTCTTTCCTACGCCGGCACCCCCGAACAGACCAATCTTACCACCCTTACTATACGGTTCGAGCAAATCAATCACTTTGATACCCGTGTACAGAATCTCTGTTCCGATTGTGAGCTCATCAAATTCAGGAGCCGGCTGATGAATCGGGCGCAAATCATCACGTTTAAGAGATGGCAGACGGTCAATGGCCTCGCCTATAACGTTTAGCAATCGACCTTTCACCTGATCACCGGTCGGTACGGCTATCGGACGTTCCAAATTGTCCACTCTCAGACCTCGCTGCAAACCGTCGGTGCTCTCCATTGCCACACAACGCACAGTGTTTTCACCGATATGCTGTTCAACTTCAAGAATGAGCATCGAACCGTCTGGGCGGTCTATTTTTAGGGCCGTGAAAATTGGGGGCAATTCATTTCCCTCGCCTTCAAACGACACGTCGACCACCGGGCCGATTACCTGGGCTATTTTTCCGAATTTATCGCTCATAATCGCGCAATATTGTTGGTTGTATTAAAAATGTATGCCGTAGACGATGATAAGCACCATCAGGACAAGATTGAACAAATTGATTGGCAACAGATATTTCCATTCCAACGAAAGCATCTGGTCGATACGCACACGAGGGAACGTCCATTTAAACCAAATTATCACGAACGACAGCACTATCGCTTTGCCTATGAACCATACGATTGAAGGAATGTAGTCCATTACCATATTAAAGCCATCCCATCCGGGGATATGCAATGGCATCCAACCACCGAAGAAAAGAAGGGTGGCCACACCAGCAACAATGAACAAGTTCAAATATTCGGCAAGGTAGAAGAATCCAAAGTGTATACCCGAATATTCTGTATGATAACCTGCTGTCAGCTCGCTTTCAGCTTCAGGAAGGTCAAACGGGCCTCGATTGGTTTCAGCCGTTCCTGCAATAAGATATATCACAAATGCTATAATCGCAGGTATGTGACCTGAGAAGATGAACCAAAGATTGCTTTGAGCCGTTACGATTTCAGTAATCGACATTGTCCCGGCGAAACACACCATCGTAAGCACAGACAAACCGATTGAAAGTTCATAGCTCACCATCTGCGAGCCCGAACGTAAAGCACCAATCAGCGTAAACTTGTTGTTACTTGACCATCCAGCCAATAGAATACCGAGTACACCAATCGACGAAACGGCTATTAGGAAAAATATGCCGATATTGAAATCGATTATCTGCAAGCCGTTGCCCCAAGGCAGCACGGCGAAAGCAAGCATAGATGCAAGTATCACCAAATAAGGAGCCAATGCAAACAAAAATTTATCGGTATGATTGAGCGAAATAAGCTCCTTAATCAATATTTTGAACATATCGGCGAAACTTTGCAACAATCCCATCGGGCCAACACGATTCGGGCCAAGACGGCATTGGAATGCGGCACACACCTTACGTTCGAACCAAATATAGAAGAGAGCCAACAATGCATAAGCCAGCAACAGACACACGCCTATCAGCACACACTCGGTAGTGATTGTTAGCCACTGCGGCATAAACGAACTGAGAAGTTCGTGTATCCAATTGGTAAGCAATGAAAAATCGAACATGATTTGCTATATTTTTGAGGTTTTTACCTTTCGTTTATTATTTTCGAATTCTTGTAGCCCCAATTAACGGTCCATATCGGGAACTATATAGTCCAACGAACCGCCAATAGTGATAAGGTCGGCAATTTTGTTTCCACTGGTAATGTGGTCGACGACAGCCGCAGCGGGCAAAGACGGAGGCACTATCTTCAAGCGATAAGGCGACGTCGTTCCGTCACTTTCGAGATAAATGCCGAACGTGCCGCGACACCCTTCAACCTTACGGAACCAATGTCCGACAGGGAGCTTAAGCACTTTGGGCACCTTAACGCAATATTCTCCATCGGGAATATTGTCGATAAGCTGCTCGATGATTCGCGCACTTTGCACAATCTCATCAAGACGAACCTTGAAGCGGGCCATAGAATCACCTTCGTGGCGCACAACCTCATCAAATTCGAGTTCGCCATAAATGCTATACGGATCAGTCTTACGGACATCACAAGCCCAACCCGATGCACGGCCTGAGGGACCTGTAATCGACCAGGATATTGCATCTTCGTGCGACAGCACGCCGACGCCTTCCATACGATTCTTGGCAATCACATTGCCGGTGAATATCTGGTTGTATTCTTTGATGTTCTTGGGTATTACAGCAAGTAGCTTCTTCACGTCCGACACAAAATCGGGATGCAAATCCTGCATCACGCCACCGATGCATTCATAGTTGAATGTCATTCGGGCACCGCACGTGCGCTCCATAATGTCAAGAATCTGCTCACGTACACGTAGTGTATAGAACAACATCGTGGTTGCACCGAGGTCCATACAGAACGTACCCATAAACAAGCAGTGCGAGGCTATTCGCGACAACTCATCCATAAGCACCCTTATAACCTGAGCACGACGCGAAATCTCAATTCCAGCTGCTTGCTCGATAGTCATACACAGACAGTGGTGATAGGGATGTGCCGAGAAATAATCGAGACGATCCATAAAATGGAGCGTTTGCGGGTAAGTGAGTTTTTCGCATATCTTTTCTATTCCACGGTGGATATACCCCATATACACATCGATTTTCTTTATGGTCTCGCCGTCCACGGCAGTGCGGAAACGCACCACGCCGTGAGTGGCAGGGTGCTGCGGACCGATGTTAACCACAAAATCATTAGGCTCGAAAATGCGAACCTCGCGTTTCTCAATCTTACCGTCCGGGAGTTCAACGTACGTATCCGTGAAATCGCTCTGACGTTCATTGTCGTCAGGCACCGGATTTACGTCGGGATTATCGTCGTATTCCTTACGCAAGGGGAAACCCTTCCAGTCGATGCTGAGGAACAGACGGCGCATATCTGGATTGCCTATGAATATAATTCCGAAAAAGTCATAGACTTCACGTTCGAAAATTCCAGCGATAGCCCACAAATCAGAGATGCTATGCAACATCGGATTAGCGCGGTCGGAAGTCGCAACCTTAACAGAAATCTGTGTCTTATGACGGGTAGATGATAGATAGTATATACATCCGAGTGTTTCCGCCCAGTCCATACCCACTATTGTCACGAGAAAGTCGAAATCCAATTCGGAATCATCGCGAAGAGTACGAGCCAAAGCCACCCATTTTTCGTCGGGGATATTAACCAATAAGGTATCTCCCTGCTCAAAAGTGGCCTCGGGAAAGAGTTTGGCTATTTTTTCCTGAATATCTGCCATATCAATGATTGGTTTCTTCTATTACTATATTATTAATGTATGGGCATCAATCAGTCGTCGACGCCCTCAATCGGATGATTCTTCAAAAACTCCTCCTGCTTTTCCTGGCGGTTAACGCCACCGAAGAAGCGTTCCACCTTAACCTTGCGCGACAATTGCATAATGGCATAAATCATCGCTTCGGGACGAGGCGGACATCCTGGCAGATACACGTCCACCGGAATGATTTTATCTACGCCCATCACAACGTGATATGATTTCTTGAACGGGCCGCCCGATACTGCACAGGCCCCACATGCTATGACATATTTAGGTTCAGCAAGCTGATCGTACAAGCGACGAAGCACCGGAGCCATACGATGCACAATCGTACCAGCCACCATTATGAAGTC
>CAZRJT010000083.1:0-5158 GCA_964600585.1 uncultured Bacteroides sp. | reverse complement strand
CCATCCGAAACGGGCCATATCGTAACGAGCCGCGCCAAGCGACACGAATTCGATTCCGCAACAGCTTGTTGCAAAGGTCAAAGGCCAAAGCGAATTGGAACGTCCCCAATTTATGAGTTTATCGAATGTCCCGACAATCACATTTGTGCCGTTATCTTGAAGCTCCTTTACCAACGATTCGATGTACTCGTTGTCCTTCCAAGCTTCATAGGGCATACTTTTCGTAGTTACTTCCATTCAAGAGCTCCTTTCCGCCAAGCATACATAAGGCCCAGCACTAAAATTCCGAAAAAGATTGCGATGCTCAGCAAACCTGCCCCGCCAAGCTCCTTGACTCTTACAGCCCAGGGGAACAAGAACACGCATTCGACATCGAACATAAGGAACAAAATTGCAAACAGATAATAGCCCACCTTAAACTGAGCCATACTTTCGCCTCGGGTAGGAATACCGCACTCATAAGCTTCACCTTTCTGCGGGTTGAACGACCGCGGCGAAATCAATCCCGCGAGCCACAACGCTAACGCCACCAGACCTACGCCTGTAAGGGCTGCCACTATGGCCAACGTTGAGTTTTGAATCGATAGAAATACCATATTTTTAGTCAAATAATTTCATCAAAACAATCAAGATGCCATAACACGATGCAGCAATATCACGTCAAGAAATGTGAGTGTTCAATGGCACTTCGATTTTAAACTGCACAAAGTTAAACAAAAATTCAGAAACTGCCCCTACTTTACAAGGCTAATTTTTCAGTTTTTCACATTTTAGGGGCCGCTGTCGGAATTTAACAAAACGAGGAAAGCCCCGAAAAAGGCTTTCCCCGCCATACGTCATATACTCAGCGACTGAAAAAAATTCAATCAACCGGAGAATATGCACTCGAAAGAATGGCTTCAACGCTAAACACCTTCATACACCTGAAAGTCAGCTTTGTTCCTGACGCCAAATCGGAGTCGACAGCAAAATCAGATATGGCATAATTGGGATAAGGCACTCCACCGATTGAAGGCGTGAACAATTCTGAATTAAGCTTAAATCCGCCATCGACCAACGTCAACGGTATATTTGCAAACAACATATCACGCATTGCCGGCATATTCGGGTCGAACGAAGCATTGGCCACCGTAACGTCAGCCGCCATCTTATCCACATCCAGGCTCACTGTATATGAGGTCTTGGTGGTAACAAATTTTTTTGTCGTCATCGTATTCAATGTCTCAGTTGTTCCGTCAAACATCATCAGGCAAGGAATCATTGTGACCGCAACTTTGCCTTCCACACCATATTCGACAGCCAGACTTTGGCATTTAACCCCATCAAACTCCTTCATTTCATTGCAATACACAATGTTCAAATCATTAATCTGAACCGGTGACGACCCTGTTGTACGCACTGATTTGACACTTATCGACCTGACATTTCGCTGCGCGTCCATTGTCCAAGGCACATCTACGATGCGATAAGAAACCGGAGCATCCGCATCGGCCAAACGCACATTTTCAAATTCAACCACGGCCGTCTTGGATATATTGTCGAATGCAACAACACATCTAGCCCCAGCCATAGCCTTACCGCCGTTCTGACCAGACACATTAACATAGTTGAACGACTTTGAAGATATCACCGTGGTCACGTCGACAGGCTTAGGTTCGTCATTGCCTCCACATGAAATAAGCGCCATGAAAATGGCACAACCAAAAATCAAGCGTAATTTATTCATAAATCCAAAATTTTACTCACATCATAATTTTCCGACAGCCGCCGCATCACAACGTCACTCTAACCGAAACTCCTCCACGAATTGGCTTGCCACGCTGCAAGAACGTATTACCAATCGATTGAAACATAAATGTGTGGAATTTTGTCGCCGTCAGGTTTTCGCCCCATAGCGCAAGGCTGAAATGGTCGAAGCCAAATGAAATTTCGCCACCAAGCTGAGCATAGAACGGCTGACTGTACACATTGTCTTCATTCCAATAAATACGTCCTGCGCCTCTGACATTAGCATTAAACGCGATGTCGTTCAATGCTTTGTTGACTGGCAACACATAAGTCACCCCTCCAAACACTGTGTTTTCCGGAGCGTATGGAACGCGTTTACCTGCAAAATCGGTTTTACCATTAAAGAATTCCCTAAACCGGGCATTCGTATATCCGTAGCTAGCATTGACGCTCAATCGGTTAGTAACATCGTAAGCCACCTGAAACTCCACTCCGTAACTACGCGTTTTACCGGCATTAGCCGTGATTCGTCCGGTAGTAGTACCATCGGGAAACATCGTAAGCTGCTGGTCGCGGCAATCAATGTAGAACAAAGCTAAATCAGTATGGACCCTACCATCGGCGCACACCATATGCATACCAAGTTCGTAATTCCAGCTTTTTTCCGGCTTATAAGACACCACATCATCTACGCTATATTCAGCTCCCACGCCCATCATTCCCATAATACGCTGCTGAAGGACATCGCTGAACATCTGAGTGTTGAATCCACCCGATTTGCACCCTTTAGCGACAGAAACATATATGTCCGACGGCGACGGAGTGGATAAATTATAGGTCATCGTAAACTTAGGAAGCACCTGAAAAAACGACTTAGACAGGCGGCCGCCATCGTCAATCGCCACGGGCTCATGCCTGAACACTTCAGAAGATTCTCCATCCGACATATCATATATGGTATAGCCTGTGTCGCAATGGCTACGATATCTGAGCGAAGCATATTCATAGTCAAATCTCACGCCGGCTGCCACATTAAAACGGCCAAGGTCCAACGAACTCTGATGATATAGGGCCAAGCCGTAAACCGGATAGGAGAAGTCGCTTCCCAACACGAACTCACGTGAGTCCCACGCTATTGGATAATGGGGATTAACCTCGTTGCGTTTATTCTCTATCAGTTGTTTTATGCCTTCATCTTTAAATGTCACGGGAGCATACATCGACGTATGTTTATAGAAGCCAAAAACGCCCCCAAGCCAATCATAGTCGCCATTTCTGCCACTAATCACCAAATCCTGCGTCGCATTCCATTCATGACGCTTCTGCGTAAGAGTAAAATAGTCCAGTGGCAGGAAATCCTGATCGAGCGTCATATTATCATCTAGATATTGCACGCTGGAAATACTTGAGAACTCAAAATCACCCGAATACCATTTCAATGTCAATCCGTCTGAAAAACTGTTACGGCGATAAAAACATGTGTCGTTATAATCGATCTCGCCAGCAAGTTCGTACTCATACGGATAACCTCCCTGACGCGAAGACGAAAACGCCGAGACATTCCGTATCGATAACTTCGCCGATGGACGCCATTCGGTTTTCCATCGAATGCTACCGCTCTTCTCCGTACCCACTTTCGAACCATTAAAACGATTGACAAAATATCCTCCTTCGTAATTCAGAAATCCAGATACGCTCATCGCCAGGTCATCCCTAATCTTTCCATAATACGACGCGCCTAATAGGCATAGTGGTCCGGTGACACCCTCAACCGACGCACGGAAGCCCTGATATTTCATCGGCGACAAAGTATAGATGTTGATTTGTCCACCCATCGTATTGCGTCCATACAACGTGCTTTGGGGGCCTCGCAACACTTCGATACGCTCAATGTCGCCCATATCGAAATCATAGTTGTCCTTGTTTAAAAACGGCACATTGTCGACATTCAGCCCCACCACAGGCTGATCCATTCTTGCGCCTATGCCGCGTACATATATACTCGACGTCATACGCGACCCATAGTCGGGCATAAAGAAGTTAGGCGCTATTTCACTCACGCCTTTCATCGAAAGTATATTCAGCCGTTCGACCTGTCCGGCATTGACTACGGTTAGGGCCGTGGGCAACAAGCTTACGTCAGTCCGCTGCTTTATGGCCGTCACCGACACCTCATCGAGCCAACGTACCGTATCGGGTTCAGCATCGGCCATATCTTTCGCCGAAGCACCCGGCGGCATAAATGCCCCCATCAATGCCAAAATGATTAGCGGTCGTTTCATATACTTTATTCAAGCTGCAAAGTTACGCCTTTTTATTGACAAATCAAAGTCATAAAGCCGTCTCCGGTGCCCCTCTACATCTCAGCGACAAAATGTTGTAAAATCATTTTAACACGACGTATACCATTTTATTTAATGTTTTATGAGGTTTATCGGCTCGCATTTCGCGATTTTTGTTTAAATTTGCACTTTAAAATCATACAATTATGGCACAACAAGACGAAGTTTTCAAAAAAATAGTTTCCCATGCCAAAGAATATGGGTTTGTATTCCAGTCAAGTGAAATATACGATGGCCTCGCTGCCGTATACGATTACGGACAAAATGGCGTTGAGCTTAAGAACAACATAAAGCGCTATTGGTGGGACGCAATGACCCTCCTTCATGAAAATATCGTCGGCATCGACTCGGCAATATTCATGCATCCCACAATTTGGAAAGCATCGGGACACGTAGACGCATTCAACGACCCGTTGATTGACAATCGTGACTCAAAAAAACGTTATCGCGCCGACGTTCTGATTGAAGACGAACTCGCTAAAATCGATGAAAAAATCGAAAAAGAAGTAGCTAAAGCAAAGAAACGTTTTGGCGACAGTTTCGACGAAGCATTGTTTCGCGAAACGAACCCACGTGTCCTTGAAATAAAGAACAAACGCGACGCCCTTCACGAACGCTTCGCAAAGGCCATGAACGACAACAACCTCGACGAACTGCGCCAGATAATAATAGATCAGGAAATCGTATGCCCTATTTCAGGAACAAAGAACTGGACTGACGTGCGTCAGTTCAACCTCATGTTCCGCACCGAAATGGGAAGTACGGCCGACGGAGCGATGACAGTATATCTGCGTCCGGAAACGGCTCAGGGCATATTCGTCAACTATCTTAACGTGCAAAAGACAGGACGCATGCGCCTGCCTTTCGGTATCGCCCAGATAGGCAAAGCCTTCCGAAACGAGATTGTAGCACGCCAATTCATTTTCCGTATGCGTGAATTTGAGCAGATGGAGATGCAATTTTTCGTGCGTCCTGGCGAGGAGCTCAAGTGGTTTGCCACTTGGAAAGAATGGCGTTTGAAATGGCATAAGGCTCTTGGCCTCGGCGACGAAAAATACCGTTATCATGACCACGACAAGCTTGCCCAC
>CAZRJT010000082.1:0-9339 GCA_964600585.1 uncultured Bacteroides sp. | reverse complement strand
AATATTTCACACTCGAAGAATATCGTCAGCTAATCGAATCGAACCAAACCGATAAGGACAACAACGTCGTATACATCTATGCCACCGACCCGGTTGCACAGTACACCTACATCAATGCCGCAACAGAAAAAGGCTACAATGTGCTTCTGATGGATGGTCAGCTCGACAGCCACTTCATCGGACTTCTCGAATCGAAACTCGAAAAATCGCGTTTCGTAAGAGTGGACTCTGACGTAGTAGACAACTTGATTCCAAAAGATGACAAAAAGTCAGTCGACATGGCAACCGAAGAACGCGAATTATTATCAACGCTCTTCCGCAATCAGGTGCCTAAAGTGGAGAAAGCTGAATTCTTAGTATCATTCGAGGCTCTATCGCCTGAAGCGAATCCGATACTCATCACCCAGAACGAATATATGCGCCGTATGAAGGATATGGCAGCTATGCAACCCGGCATGAGTTTCTACAGTGAACTCCCCGATAGCTATAATCTTATCGTCAACACCGAACATCCGGTGATTAAACGCATCAGAGAAGATGCCGATTCAAAATTGATGCCTGACATCAAGCCTCTCAACGAAGCGATAGCCGAAAACAACGACAAAATCAAAAATCTGAGAGACAAAGCAAAAGATGGCAAACTCAGTGAAGACGAAGAAAACCAAGTAAAGCATTATGAAGAAACCGTTACCCATGAACGCCATGAACAAACCAAGCTCATCGGCGCATATGCTTCAAATCAACCACTCGTAAAGCAAGTGATTGACCTCGCACTGCTCGCCAACGGATTGCTTCGCGGACAGTCTCTCAACGAATTCATCAAACGATCTGTGGCTCTGCTATAAGCTACACACAAATCAAACCAATGACGGCTCCAAACATTAATTTGGGGCCGTTCTTTTTCTGCATCGACAAATGTTATGGCTGATACACTTTCATATCTCGACTTTTATGCGTAGTTTTGCACCAAACGAAACTGACTATGACCAAATTCCAACATTCACTTTGCATCATTGCAATGTGCGCGTCGATTAATGGCACGCTCACAGCATCTGACCTTTCGAATAAAGAAGTCGAGAAGATTACAGCCTATTTCAACGGATACATTGCCGGTGATGACGAAACGTTTTCTTCAAATAAAACCATAAAGCCGTCAAACGTAGTGGACATACAGAATGCCGTATGGGACATATGGAAAAATGCCGTGACGAACTCCAACAACGAACACCTTCCACAACTGCAGCAAATATCGTCCGAGGCCATCGGACATATGTGGAACATTCCGGACTCGCTGGAACCCAACGCTTCAATGCCTTTTTATTGGGTGGCGAAATCCAACGACGTCACTGACACCAAACGCCCGATGTTCATCTACCTCCACGGCTCAGGCCCCAAAGCTCAGGAATGGGCCACCGGCCTGATACTTGCCCAGCGTTTCGACGACGCACCGTCAGCATACTTCATACCGCAGATTCCAAATGAAGGCGAATATTACCGATGGTGGCAAAAAGGAAAACAATTCATATGGAATCAACTACTTCAACAAGCTCTGGCATCCGATGCCATCGACGCAAACCGCATATACTTATTCGGGATTTCCGAGGGTGGCTACGGAAGTCAGCGTCTGGCCTCTTTCTACGCCGATTATCTGGCCGGCGCCGGACCAATGGCCGGTGGAGAGCCACTAAAGAACGCCCCAATCGAAAACCTGCGCAATACGGCGTTTTCACTACGCACAGGTGCCAATGACTTCGGATTCTACCGAAATAAGCTCACCGGATACGTAAAGCGCTCCCTTGACAGCATAAAAACCGTTCATCCGAACGAATTCAACCACTACACAGTCGAACTTATACCCGACCGCGGCCACAGCATAGATTATTCGCCCACCACCCCGTGGCTAAAACAATTCAGCCGTAACCCCTACCCTCGCCATATAAGCTGGGAAAACTTCGAAATGGATGGCCAATACCGTTCAGGATTCTATAACTTGAAGGTTAACCAACGTTCTAACGACGATGAATCATCGCGAACCAATTACGAAATGGACATCGACAACAATGTAATCAACCTTCGGATCGACGAAGTGACATACTCAACCATCGAGACCGACCCGCAATGGGGCATAGCACTCGACTTCAAACGTTCGTACACTCCGGCATCGACAGGCTCCATAACCATATATCTCAACGACCAACTGGTCGACTTGAACAAGCCTGTTACATTGACCGTAAACGGGCGCAAAGTCTTTAATGGAAAGGTGAAATGCAAACTTGAGGACATCGTCAACAGTTGCGCCACGTTCTTCGATCCGGCCCGACTTTATCCAGCCTCCCTAACAGTTGATTTGGAAAATCTCAATTGAGACCGAGCGAAGAAAGACATCATCACTTGAAGTATCGCTTTACGAGCGATTTATATACGTCAGAATTTTTAAACCGCACAATCATTGAATTGATTGAATCGGTCATGGCACCATCATCCTTGCGCATAAGCCATGACTGGAACTGCGTAAACGACACATCAGTGCCAATGTCAACATTCGGATAGTCTTTTACCAATGCCTTAGCCACACGCTCATTGACTACGGACAAACCTATTTCGCCCGTGGCCGTCAACAAAAACAACTGTTCAGAGCCATATTCGTCATCTTGCATCACGATTATCGTATCGCCTATTTCAGAGGCAAGATTACGGATTCGGCTGCCAATAGGTGAATTTGCAGGCACCCACACTTCCTTGCCGGCGAGGTCGAGTTGCGATTCTATTGGCTTGCGTCCCGTCGAATCTCTCAGCTGCACCAGAACCTGACGGTCGAGATAGACCGGCTCCGTGTAAACGAAATTTTCCATAAAATCGGCCGACATCGGCATATCCGCCACTATCACATCAAAAGTACCATCTTCAAGCCCTTCCAATCCACGGCTTAATGACACCATCGGATGAAATTTGAATCTGACTCGATTTTCCGTCATAATCGACCGCAGAATATCGTAGTTAAAACCTCCCAACGTATCGGCATAACGATATAGCGACAACGGGGAATATTCGATAGCGACATCGATTGTATCGCCATCGGAATGCTCCGACAAATATCCACGCCACGATTTAGATGACGAACTGCACGTGCGTATCGAAACCATAGCAAGTACAGCAAACAGCAACAGCGCCAAATAAAGCGCCATATTCGATTTTCGTTTAGGAATCAACGGTTTCATCAGTTAGAAAAGTCGACCGACAATCCAATCTGAAAACGCCGTGGATTCAGCGGATAATGCGGCAATGAGAAATAATTATTGCCGGTCATACCCTGATTGATGTGAGAGAACAGGACATAGAACCGCGTCTTACTCAGCTTCATATTGACATATAGGTTCATAAACGGATAGTTGCCTATTTCAATCTCCGACTGATTATAGAACGACATAGTGGCCGGCTGATAATTTGGTGCTTTATATTTAGTATAGTAATCGCAATCGACGCCAAACTGCACATCGAGCACACGCGCAACCTTGAACAACATATACAGATTGGAGTAAACGGCCAATTTCGGCAACGGAATCACCGCCTCGTCCGAAGTGGTCTGATAGGTGACTTTATTGTTCCAATTAAGAATGCCTACTTTGAAATCCTGATTTAAGGAAGCACTTAGCACCTGAACATTTCCACCGTGCTGAACCGGCATACAATCCTGATTGAAGTATATATAATTCTGAAGATTTTCAACGCCGACATCGATTTTAGTATGAGAAAACGGCACGTCAAGCCTGCCACCGAATCTGGCTCGGCGAATCTTCCCAAAATCATTCTTCCATATAAAATGGTTGGACACAAAATTATTCAACAAGTATGGCGCCGATTCATTAGAAAAATTCCCATATCCTGTTATCGAAACCGAGTCGCCAAATAGTTTAAACCGAGTATCGATATTGCCATAAACATGAACGTCGCCAACGGCAGGGCCAACCAATCCGAAACGCACTGTACCATTATATCTCAACAGCGAACCTGTCTGTTTAGTAAGCTGTCCGCCAACCCACAACAGATTTTCTGTTGCATTCGGCGCAAGCTTTGAGTCAAATGGATACGGAGTGAGCTGTTCAGGACGATCATCATCCAGAATCGGAATTGAGTCTACCGCCTGATTATAACGACGTATCTCATGCGTGAGATATGCCGCCAATCCGGCTTTGGCATATTTACTGAATCCTTCGAGCAATGAGATGCCGAAAGTGTTCTTCAACGACCAGTATGACGTTACGTCGTGGGTACCGTTGTCAGACAAATATCTATTAGCCCAGAATTCTCGCCCCTCAGATGCCATACCATTATCGAACACATGGCGTCCGCCATTATAGTTAAGCGTCCAGATGAAACTTGACACCGGCACATAAGTGCGGTGTTCGATGGTGTCGCCCGGAATAGAGTCATTTGGCGGAGTAATATGCCAATAGCCCACTTTATAACGATTGTTGACATAAAGCTCCTGGCCAACAAGACGATTGTGCGCGTCAGACAGATTGGTGGGAATGGATTTGGGATTTATTGACGCCGTTCCACCCTGCAATATTGCAGGATCGGTTATGTACCGGTCATCGGTTATGCCCCCATTCTCCTTGTTCAAATCATTCCAATGATTGAAAAAAGCCTGAAGTTCATAGCGGTCACCCATATAAGACGTAGACAACCCCCAACTGAGGTCTTTTACAGCCTGATTGGAATATGAGCCTTTTGAATAGAGGTAATCGAGCATCGCACCCACCTGAAGCCTGGCGTTAGCGTTTCCTGAAAAATCGAGACGCAGACGATCTTGCGAATTATCACGTCCACCACCGGTGTTGTAGCTAACAAGCGACATAGGAATGCGAGTGTTATAGAACTTATGATTACCCAGCATAGGCAACCAAGGCCTCAAGGCATCGCGAAAAAAGAAATCGCTTACGGGTTTGCGCTCGAAAAACAACATATTCATTCCTTCGCCACCAAGATTGCCGGTTATGGCATAAGCCGGAGATATTGCCGATGGAACCGCCTGCTGAAAGTAATTATATAGTGTTGTGTCAATTGTAGCCGGCTCATGCAATCCGAGCGGAGGCACGATAGTCCAAGCATAGGACGGTGCTACGACTTGCTTCTTCTTTGATGACGTAGCCCCTGGCTCAGCACCAGCATTACGTGTCTGGGCGATGGCTGAGCCGCAAAAGGCCGCAATCATTATGATATATGTGAAAAATCTATTCATTGCGAGTGCAAAGGTAATAAAATTATAAAGCACAAAAAAAAATTACTCGTCATCACGACGAATAATCTTCTTACCTTAAATCTAATACCATGAAAAACTGATGCAAAGGTACGCATTAAGTTTTAATTGGCAAACTTTTCCAAAGAAAACTATGCCCAGTTAATTCTTTTTAACTAATGCTCTATCTTCACACAGCTAAAAATCGACTGACAAAGAAATGTTTATCTGCCTACGAGTCAAATAATTGGGAACCGCATAACGAATATTGTTCACGTCTGATACCCAGTAATAGCTACCAACATTTGAAATATCCAACAGATTAAAGATATCGAATCCAAGCCAGACATTCTTAAACACTCCCTTGCCGGAATCATCGGCATTAGCAATCAGGGCATAAGAAAATCCGACGTCGACACGCTTATAGGGCGGCATACGAAAATAGCCTTTATCGCGGCTACTCCGGGCGGCAACGGTCGGCAATCCATCGGAAAAGATGCCCCTTAACGAGAATTTAAGTCTTGGAATTTTCGGGAAATAATCAGTGAAATACAATCCAAGATTATAACGCTGATCGTTAGGGCGCGGAACATCCACCCCATTCAGGGTCTCCTGAGACTTCATAAACGACAGGCTTATCCAAGAATCGCTGCCTTCGACAAATTGTCCGAACAATTTAAAATCGACTCCTCCAACATATCCCGAAGCACTGTTAGTCCCTTGATAGACAAGTTTTAGATTATCGATTTCATAAGGCACTATATTACTCAATTTCTTATAATATGCTTCACCTCCAAGCCGGAATGGACGTCCGAACGCCCGAAACGTATAGTCGGTGCCAAAGACCAGATGGATGCTCCGCTGAGATTTAATGTCATCATTAAGACGCATCATAACGCTACCGTCGACATCGGCCACCGGCTGCCTAAATTCGCGATAAAACGGAGATTGGTAATAAACACCTGTCGCCATACGGAAGGTCCAGGCCGGGAGCGATTCGGGGATGAAAGCCACGTTGAAACGGGGACTGACGATAGTCTCGCGATTGAAACTCCATCGCGACACACGTATGCCCCCATTCAGCCACCACGCACCAACATCGGAACGAAGGCGAATGTCATCCTGAACATAAGCAGAGAGACGTGTAGAATTTATGTCGTTATTAGATGACAATACGTATTGAAGGTTCAGACCCTCTGACGACACGGGAACGGAGTATCCGGCCGAATCGCGAAGTTCCCATTCGCGAGAACGGTCGAAGAGAGTCTCGCGATTTATAGTGACGCCATATTTAAAAGAATTTATTCCGGCATGAGTCATACCTTTAAATGCCAATGAATAAACAGTAGATTTCAGTCGGTTTCGTGCATGCTCGTGATATCGTCCAACACCGAGCTCACCACCGACGGCTTCATCGCCACCGGTTCCGGCCTGATCAAGCCAATATTCACCGGATATATCATACGCCACCATTTCGTTTGTCATAAAGGCAGAGGCCGTAAGGGCAAGCGTAGTGTTTGACGAGGTGGCATAGTCGGCCGAAAAAGCCCCGAAGTAAGTATTGAAACGGTCGTTTTCGCCACCATCGAAATAGACCTTAAACAATTTTGCATCGGAGTGAGTGCCAAACGACGTCACACGATCCTGAGGCTTAAAACGATAGCGATTCAACGACACATTGCCGAGCAGGGAGAATTTCCATCGGCGAGCCGGCTTAAGAGTGACATAAGTCTGATAGTCAAAAAAATCAGGATCATACTCGCCTTTGGTATCGGTGGTACCCAACAACGAGGAATTGCGCTTATAGCGCACCCCGTGCAATTGGGAGAACGACTCACTTCCCTGCCCTATCGAGGCTGAAGCCCCCATAGTGCTGAGTCCAAGCGACCCTTCAAACGATTGCGGCGTACGATAGGTTATGTCGAGCACCGAGGACATCTTGTCGGAATACTCGGCAGTGAACCCGCCGGTAGAGAAGCCGACCATTCCCACCATAGCAGGATTTATCACGCTCAGCCCCTCCTGATTACCGGATGACACCAACAGCGGACGATAGAGCTCTATGCCATTGACGTAGACGCTGTTTTCATCATACGAACCGCCACGCACCGAATATCGCGAGGAGAGTTCGTTCGCAGAACTGACTCCGGCAAGAGTGCCCAACATATTCTCGATACTGCCACCGGAAGCATCGGGAGCAAAGCGATAGGACGAGGCATCGATAATCTGCGCAGATGACGTCTGACGTTTCATATCGACAATTTCCACAGCATTGAGTTCGCGTTCCTGTGGCCGCATCCTCACATTCACGGCCAAATCGCCTTTGGGATTGATGAACGTTCGCGTGACATCGCGATAACCAATATAAGAGAAACGAATCCTGATTGTATCGGACTGCCGGCACGAAAGATCATAACGCCCATCGCTCCGCGTCATAGTGGCAAGTGTGGTGCCCACGACTTTCACCGTCACGAATTCGAGCGGCTTGTCGGACTCGTCGATTACCCTGCCATGGAATGACACGCCGTCGTCAGCGACGCACACCGAGCATACGCCAAACACTACGACCAGAAATACAAGCATCCGTTTCATCATACAATTATATCAACGTGAAAGCTGCCTTAAAATTATATCACAGAAAAAATAAATGTTTAACTTTGTGCAAAACTTCAAAGGTGCATCTGAATCACGATGAAAATTGCAATTGTAGGAACAGGATATGTAGGACTGGTGTCGGGAGCTTGTTTTGCCGAGGTGGGCATAGACGTGACATGTGTAGACATTGACGAAACAAAAATAGAGCGTTTGCGCAACAACGACATTCCCATCTATGAGCCGGGGCTGGAAGAACTCGTGAAACGCAATGCCGCTGCGGGGCGGCTGCATTTCACCACAAGCCTTGCGGAGTGCATCGATGATGTGCAGGTGGTGTTCTGCGCCGTCGGAACTCCGCCCGATGAGGACGGAAGCGCCGACCTGAAATACGTGAAAAGCGTGGCGCGTACATTTGGCCAACATATCAACCATTACACGATATTCGTGACGAAAAGCACCGTTCCAGTGGGCACATCGAAGATGGTGCGCGACATAATTTCCGAAGAACTCACCCGACGCAATGCAGAAGTGGAATTTGAAGTTGCCTCAAACCCAGAGTTCCTGAAAGAAGGAGCAGCAATAAAAGACTTCATGTCACCCGACAGGGTGG
Source organism: uncultured Bacteroides sp. (assembly GCA_964600585.1). GTDB lineage: Bacteria > Bacteroidota > Bacteroidia > Bacteroidales > Muribaculaceae > Paramuribaculum. The sequence continues at coordinate 895 of CAZRJT010000082.1, read as the reverse complement.
TAATCGGGATTGAAAGCGACCGTGCCCGCAAGGTGATGGAGCGTCTGTACAGACCATTCCTACTGAACAATTTCAGGGTCATATTCATGGACATAGCATCGGCTGAAATGACCAAATATGCAGCCAACTCAATGCTTGCCACCAGAATATCGTTTATGAACGACATAGCGAACTTATGCGAACTTGTGGGTGCCGACGTAAATATGGTGAGAAAAGGAATTGGCACCGATGCCAGGATAGGAAATAAATTTCTATACGCAGGCTGCGGCTACGGCGGCTCATGTTTTCCCAAAGACGTGAAGGCCCTGATGGAGACCGGACGAAAAAACGGCTACCGAATGCGCATAATAGAGGCCGTCGAGGAGGTGAACGAACAGCAGAAGCTCACAGTGTTCAAGAAAGTGAAAAGCGAGCTCGGCACCTTGAAAGGTCGCCGCATAGCCGTATGGGGGCTGGCATTTAAGCCTGAGACCGACGATATGCGCGAGGCACCTGCCTTAGTGGTGATAGACTCACTGCTTGCGGATGGGGCCGACGTGGTGGCATTTGACCCGGTGGCAATGGATGAGGCAAAACGTCGCTATGGCAATAAAATAGCCTTTGCGTGCGATATGTATGAAGCGGCGATAGATGCAGATGCAATAGTGCTGATGACTGAATGGAAACAATTCAGAGTGCCATCGTGGAAAGTGATAAAACGCACTATGCGTGGCAACGTAGTGGTGGATGGCCGCAACATCTATGACCCTACGGAACTGGCCGAAGAAGGTTTAGTGTACCGATGCATCGGAAAATAAAGGCACACCAATCGCCGACCGTCTCCGGTCGAAGAAGATTAATCAACGATTTCAATGTTCTCTTGCTACCTTTTTGGCTGAACCGGGCTTGTCGCGCC
>CAZRJT010000081.1:0-9435 GCA_964600585.1 uncultured Bacteroides sp. | reverse complement strand
GGCTGCGCTGAAATCCTGTCGAACGTCATAAAAACCGACTATTGGGACATTGATGCCATGGCCGATGCCATAAATTCGATAATCACCTATCCGGCGATGTACAATCAGCTGCGCGAAGATGGCCTGGCCGAAGTGAACCGAATCACCTGGGACAAGGCCGGCGCTAAAGTCATCGACATCTATAAGAAAGTGCTCAACCAACAGTAAAACGATCACTTTTAATTGAAATAACAATAAAAACATCCACAACATAAAAAATCAAATTATGAAAGCCATCTGCTTTTATTTTCAGATTCATCAGCCGTTCAGGCTCAAAAGATACCGTTTTTTCGACATCGGCAACGACCACTACTATTACGATGACTTTGCCAACGACGACATCCTCACCCGCATAGCTCAGCACAGCTATATCCCGGCAGCCGAAAGCCTGCTGCGAATGATAGAGGAAAGCAAAGGCAAATTCCGCTATGCGCTGTCGATAACGGGCGTAGCACTTGAACAGTGCGAACAGTACGTGCCCGAATTCATCGACTTGCTGAAGAAACTGGCCGAAACTGGCCGCGTTGAATTCCTGGCCGAAACATATGCCCACTCGCTATCGTCGCTCGCCGATCCTGAGGAATTCGCCAGCCAGGTGAAAATGCATGACGACAAAATCCACGAGCTTTTCGGCGTGCGCCCGACCGTTATGCGCAACACCGAGTTAATCTATTGCGACGAAATGGCCCCACAGATTCTTGCAATGGGCTATAAGGGCGTAATCACCGAAGGAGCCAAACACATCCTCGGATGGAAGTCGCCAAACTATGTGTACACAGCCGCCGGAGCGCCGAAGCTCAAAATGCTTCTGAAAAATTCGAAGCTCAGCGACGACATATCATATCGTTTCAGCAACCACGAATGGGACGAATATCCTTTGACTGCCGATAAATACATCGACTGGATTGCATCGACACCCGAACAGGAACAGATAGTGAACCTGTTTATGAATCTCGAAACATTTGGCGAAATGCAGAGCCGCGAAACTGGCATATTCCAATTTCTGGAAGCACTGCCCCGCTTCGCGAAAGAACGCGGCATAGAATTCTGGACCCCGTCAGAGGCCATCGCAAAAATCAAGCCGGTGGGCGAGCTGTCGGTAATGCATCCGATTTCATGGGCAGACGAAGCCCGCGACACTTCGGCGTGGCTCGGAAACAAGCTCCAGAAGGAAGCATTCGAAAAGCTCTATTCAGTGGCCGAGCGCGTGCGTTTGTGCGACGACCGCCGTCTGAAACAGGACTGGAACTATCTTCAGGCTTCAGACCACTTCTTCTATATGTCGACAAAGCATATGGCCGATGGAGACGTTCATTCACACTTCAGCCCGTATGAGACACCGTTCCAGGCGTTCACCAACTATATGAACGTATTGTCGGACTTCATAGTGCGCGTTGAAGAACAGTATCCGCTGTCGATTGAAAACGAAGAACTCAACTCACTGCTGACCACCATCCGCAACCAGGCACGAGAAATCGAAACGCTCAACAAAGAAGAATCGTCGATGCGTAAGAACATCTGCTGCGCGAAAAAAAAGAGCCAGTCAAAGCATCTTCGGACCCGGCTTGCAAACCTGAAAAAGAGGCAAAGCCTAAGGCAAAGACAACAAAAAAAGCCGCTAAGACCAAGACGGCAAAAAGCAAGGAATAAAAGCCGCGCTTAGCTAAATATCCAATCGGGACGGAACCGCACACAAGGGGCCGTCCCGATTTTACGTTTAACGAAAACGGCAACCACCCAAAGCCTGAAGTCCACATTGGCTTCACCATATTTCATTTCTCGATTTAAATTGCTAATTTTGCATCCACATCAACATCATATATATGGAGCAGGACACACCTCAATACAACATACGCCCGAATGTGCTCGACTACGAGAGAATAACCGAGTTGGCACCGAAGCTCAAAGGCCACGAGAAGTTGGTGAACTTCGCCCTCAAGCTGTTTTCGGTCGACAAAGTGAACTGGCTGCACAGCCACAATTACAAGACACCCGGTGTGCCTTTCACCACCGGGCTGCTCAAAGACCTGAACATAAAATTGCGAATCGACAACCAAGACGTGCTAGACAACCTGCCGGAAGGCGCGTTCATAACTGTGAGCAACCATCCGTTCGGAGCCCTCGACGGCATAATACTGATAAACGTGATCGGGGCGCGACGTCCCGATTTCAAGGTGATGGTGAACATGGTGCTAAACAACATAACGGCCATGAGACCCAATTTCATAGCCGTAGATGCTCTGGCATCGGACGACCCGAAGAAAAAAGCCGTGTCGATGCAAGGAATAAAGAGTGCCATTATGCAAGTGAGACGCGGAAAAGCCTTGGGATTTTTCCCGGCCGGAGCCGTTTCAAAAATCAACAGCCACTTCGAACTTGAAGACCGCGCATGGCAACCGTCGATAGTGCGCCTCATCGATCAGCTCAAGGTGCCGGTCATTCCGATATTTTTCCACGGTAGCAACTCGTGGTGGTTCAATCTGCTTGGAAAAATCAGCTGGCAATTGCGCACATTGCGTCTGCCGGCCGAAGTGTTCCGTAAAAAGAATTCGACCATCCACCTTTCAATAGGCAATCCGATATCCGTCGAAGAGCAACAGGCACATGCCTCATCAGTAGAAGAATTAGGCCTCTTCCTCAAACAAAAAACCTACGAACTAAGAAAATGGAAATAAATCTCACTGACACATCGCCCGAAGTCCAACAGGCCAAAATGCGATTCGGAATCATCGGCAATGCCCCGGCATTGCTCGCAGCCATTTCGCGCGCCATACAGGTGGCACCCATAGATCTGTCAGTGCTCATCACCGGCGAAAGCGGTACAGGCAAGGAGTTTTTTCCGAAAATAATACATTCTTTCAGTGCCCGCAAACACAACCGGTATATTGCAGTGAACTGCGGCGCAATACCCGAAGGCACCATCGACTCCGAATTGTTCGGACACGAAAAAGGGGCTTTTACCGGAGCCGTTTCATCGCGTAAGGGCTATTTCGAAGAAGCCGACGGGGGCACTATATTCCTTGACGAAGTGGCAGAGCTGCCCCTAACAACCCAAGCGCGCCTGCTACGCGTGCTCGAGACCGGAGAGTTCATAAAAGTGGGTTCGTCGACGGTGCAGAAAACCAATATCCGCATAGTGGCAGCCACCAACGTAGACATGCAAAAGGCCATAGAGACCGGACGATTCCGAGAAGACCTGTATTACAGGCTGTCGACCGTTCAGATATCCATCCCCCCCCTGCGAGACCGCGGCAACGACATATTGTTGCTTTCACGCAAGTTCGCGTCAGATTTCGCCGAACGCTACCATATGCCGCTCATCACGTTCAGCGACGAAGCCCGCCAACTACTGCTGCACTACCGCTGGCCAGGCAACGTGCGACAGCTCAAAAACGTAATAGAGCAAATATCGCTTTTCGATGCGGGCCACGACGTAACGTCGGCAGACATCAGGCATTACATCCCGGAACACACATCCATCTACACGCCGACCGTATCAGCCGACCGCGGGCATGAGTATTCGCACGAGCGCGAACTCCTGTTCAATATGATATTCAGGATGCAGAATGAAATCGACAATCTGCGCGCAGCCGTCGACAGACTGTCGACAGGTTCGTCGATAACCCCTACACCCGAAATCACGCGAACTCTGGTCAAGTACAATCCGCTGCCTGAAACGCCGTATACCGAGACAATCGCTGCAGAGGAGATACAGGCACCCGCAGATACAGCCTACAAACCGGTGGTACCGACGATGACACTTGAGGACACGGAAAAGGAAACCATCAGACGCTCGCTCGAAAACAACGGCGGCCGCAGAAAAGCCACCGCCAAGGAATTAAACATATCAGAACGCACGCTTTACCGAAAAATCAAGGAATACGGGCTCGAGTAATAGCCATTTTGACGATGCATCAACTAATTTTGAGTATTTTTTACTAAATGATTGTTAAAATACCATATAAATGTGATGTGATTCAAAATATTAATATTACTTTTGTGCGTGTGTTTTTCATAGTATTAGATTAAGATAAAGGTTTAAAGGAAAAGAGATGTCGTGAGACATCTCTTTTTTTCATATATTTTGTGTAATTTTGTGGTGACCCGTTTAACCATAACCCCCTACCCTCACTGTGAAAATTCTACGCATATATCCCGACAACATCAACCAACGGTTTGTGCAGGAAGCCATAGACTCATTGCGCGACGGCAAACTAATCATATATCCGACCGATACGCTGTATGCAATAGGTTGCAACGCATTAAACAACAATGCCATCGAGCGGCTATGCGCGCTTAAGGGCATAAATCCGGCGAAACAAACCTTGTCGATTGTATGCAGCGACCTTTCGCAGGCATCGGAGTATGCACGCATCGACAATAATGCCTTCAAGATACTGCGTGCCAATCTGCCGGGGGCCTTCACCTTCATATTGCCGGCATCGACATCGCTTCCCAAAGTGTTCAAGGGGCGCAAGACTGTCGGCATCCGAATCCCTGACAACAACATAGCCCGCTGTCTGGCCATTGAGCTCGGCAATCCAATATTGACCACCTCAATCAAATGGGATGAGGCGGACGAGAACGAAGCCATAGAGCCGGGAGAAATCTCGCTCCGATATTCGTCGACCGTTGACATAATGATCAACGGAGGAGCCGGAGGTACGGAGCCGTCCACAATAGTAGACCTGACCGACAGTAACGCCCCTGAGCTGCTTCGCGAAGGGAAAGGGACACTCATATAGCCACAAATCAAGAGGACTTCCATGGACATAACTCTACCTCCGCGAAAAGACGGCACGGCTGAAACGCTTCAAAGTTCCGACAGCAGACAATTGGTGATCGTCGGCGCAAACGGAGCCGGCAAGACCCGTTTCTCAGAGCGGCTCGCCAATGACTTCGCAGGACCGACGTTCAGGCTTTCAGCATTACGCGCACTATACCACAACAGCGAAACCGACAGGCATCAGAGCGACATCGCGCGTCTGTACGCCGCATCGGGCGCCATCAATTTAGTGCCCGACGAATCGACCGAATTCGACGCTTTGCTGTCGATGCTGATGCACGACGAGATGATCAACCTCATAGGCTATAAAGTGGCCCGTTCGAGCCACCCCGACGCCAAACTGCCCATGACCAATCTCGACAAGGTGATTGAGATGTGGCAGGAGGTGTTCCCGGACAACCGGATACTTATCGAGACGGGCAAAATGCTGTTCACACGACGTTACGATGCGGACAGTTATTCGGCGCTGAAACTTTCGGACGGCGAAAAGGCCGTGATGTACTACATCGGAGCGGTGCTTTACGCACCCGAACATGCGATGATATTCGTGGACAGTCCGGAGATGTTCCTTCACCCATCGATAATGCAATCGCTATGGAACAGGATTGAGCTGCTGCGGCGCGACTGCATTTTCGTTTATACCACCCACGACCTCGAATTCGCATCGTCGCGCAGCGGAGCCAACATAATATGGGTGAGAGATTTCACGCCGGAAAGTTCGACGTGGACCTATGACATATTACCGCCACAGTCGAGTCTCACCGACGAGATGTATCTCACCATCATAGGGGCCCGCAAACCCGTGATGTTCATCGAAGGGGATGGCGTACACTCGATAGACTCCAAGCTATATCCCTTAGTGTTCAAGGACTATACGGTGAAATCGCTCGGAAGCTGCAACAAGGTGATAGAAGCCACGCGGACGTTCAACGACCTGAAATCGTTCCACCATATGGATTCTTGCGGAATCGTAGACCGCGACCGCCGCGATGCCCACGAGGTTGCTTATCTGCGAGGTAAAAAGATAATGGTGCCGGACGTGGCCGAAATAGAGAACATACTTATGCTCGAAGAGGTGGTTAGGACCGTGGCCAAACGCCGCAACCGAAACGAGACCAAGGTGTTTGAAAGAGTGAAGAAATCACTAATCGCACAATTCAAGCAAGACCTGAAGCAACAGGCCCTCCAGCATACGCGGCACAGAGTGAAGCGAACGGTGGAATACCGCATTGACGGGAAATTCACCAACATAAGGCAACTCGAACAACATATGGCCGGCCTTCTGCAAGAAATAAAACCACGTGGACTCTATGAGGATTTTTGCCGCGAATTCAGCCATTACGTCGAACAGGGCGATTACCGCAACATACTGCGCGTATACAACCAGAAATCGATGATATCGTCGAGCAACGTGGCGGCGTTGTGCGGCCTCAAGAACAAAGAGGAATACATATCCACCATCCTGTCGATATTGGCGGATGACGGCGTCTATGGCGAACGCATACGCCAGGCCATTACGCGCTGCTTCTGGATGACGAACGACAATGACACAAACGATTCATTATGAAACGTATCAGCTATTGGATAGAGGCGATGCGACTCCGCACGCTACCGGTGTCGGTGGCTGGAGTGCTGACGGCAATTGCGTTGGCCAAAATGAGCGGAGCCATAAATTGGCTTCCGGCCATTCTGTGCCTTATATTCGCCATATTGGCGCAGATAGCCTCGAACTTCGCAAACGAATACTACGATTTCAAGGCCGGACTTGACAAGCCCGGCAGAGAAGGCCCGAGAAGGGGAGTGACCGAGGGTGACATCACACCACAAGCCATGCGCAACGCAACATTCGTCACGCTTGCCATAGCCTGCGCGATAGGATGTTCACTGATAGCTTTCGCCGGATGGTGGCTCATCATAGTGGGCGCATTAATAGCCGTTGGCGTGATAGCCTATAGCACAGGGCCATATCCGCTTTCACATCACGGGCTTGGCGAAGTTGCAGTGATTTTATTCTTTGGCCTGATACCTGTGAATTTCACCTACTATCTCGTCACGGGAGAATGGAACGACGAAACTCTATGTGCCTCAATAGCCATAGGCTTGATGGGCAGCAACGTACTGATAGTCAATAATTATCGTGACACAGACGCTGATGCAGCCGTGGGCAAGCACACACTTGCCGTGATATGGGGACGACGAGCATGTCAGTGGCTATATGCATTCAACGGTGTGATTGCCGTAGCGCTGACATATTTGGCATTTAAGCCATTGACTATTACGCTATGCGTAATTTCGGCCATATATCTGGGGGTGCACACTATGCTGACGATATCCTTGGGCAGGCTCAACGGACGCAAACTTACTCCGATACTCGGAATGACAGCAATGCTGATGCTATTATTCGCGATAGGGATGCTGGCATTAAGCTTCACTCATTAAACACCTACTTATGAACGAACTTACTGAAAACGACCATTTACGTTATGCCCGACACATCACGTTGCCAGGATTCGGCAAGGAAGGACAGAAACGACTGAAAAACGGCAGTGCGCTAATAATCGGAGCGGGAGGACTCGGCTCACCGATAGCGTTCTATTTAGCCGCCGCAGGGGTTGGGAGAATCGGAATCGCAGACGGCGACGTAGCCGATGTGTCGAATCTGCAACGACAAATCATTCATACGACAAACGATGTAGGACGTCCAAAAACGACTTCAGCATCCGAGAAAATGAAGGCTCTAAATCCGGATGTAATCATCGAAGAGCATCGAGAATTCATAACGATTGAAAATATAAAGGGCCATATAGCCAATTATGATTTCATCATAGATGCGACAGATAATTTCGACATAAAATTTCTGATCAACGATGCATGCGTCGAGGCCGGAAAACCTTACTGCCACGGGGCAATACGGCAATACGAGGGTCAGCTGACCACCATATTACCGGGCACACCGTGTTACAGATGCCTGTTCACGTCGACTCCACAATCGGAAAAGCCAAGCGGTCCAATCGGCGTTTTGCCGGGCGTGATAGGCTCTCTTCAGGCAACCGAGGCGATAAAATATCTCGCCGGGATAGGGAAACTTCTAACGGGCCGACTATTACATTTCGATGCTCTAACAATGCGATTCACCGAGATAACTTTTGGATTTTCACCAGACTGCAAGTACCATCACTTGCATAAAAAGGATTAATCAGAGTGTAGCAAAGCTTCGGCGGGAGAAGACTACGGCCGAGATAAAAACCAACGATTTCAATGTTCTCTTGCTACCTTTTTGGCTGAATCGGGCTTGTCGCGCCGCGGAGTGAGGGACTCAGGGGCGGATAGTTCACGATTCAGCTCTCGCGAGGGCAGCTGCCGCTTAAGACACTGTTTTTAGTGGATGGGGGATTTGCCGTACTGTCGGACTTACGGGCGGTGGGGTGTGCCCTGCCCCGCGATTTTCGCAAACTGCGGGGAGACCGGGTTCGGGCGGTGGGGATTGGGGTGGATGCAGCTCCACCAGCGTTTCGCCGCGGGCGCGTTCGATGGCCTCGGGCGTGGCCGACACCACACCGTAGGGCGTCGACAGGTCGGACTCGTGGCGACGGCATTCGCGGGCGAAGCCAGTGGTGGACGTCTCGCGACGGCCCGGCCGGCCACAGCCGTGGATGATGACAAGGCCGCCGGGAGCGACCGCGGGGATGACTGCGCTGAAGGTGCGGTAGTACCCGTAGGGGCGCTTCATCGCTCCGCGCCCGCAGCAGTAGCCGTCGGCGTCGAGAAGAAGCGCGCTGCATACGGTAAGGCCTCTGACGTAGTCGGGCGTGCGGCCTGAGAAGCCGACCGCCCCGGGGATGTGGCGCGCCATCAACCGGGCATCACGGGCATAAGGGTGGATGACCAGAGTATCGGTGTAGCGGGTCATACGCTCGTTGTGCCAGCGCAGGTAGAGAACGAGGATGTCGAAGACTTCGTTGTCGTAATCGCCGCGGTCGTCGACGTAGATGCGCACCCGGCCGAGGGTCTGGCGCTGTCGCTCGATGGCGTTGACGACGTGGTGCTGAGCCGGTGTGAGCGGCGTGCCGTACTTCAGGCCATACCACCGGGAGAAGGAATAGGCGTAGTTGGCCCGCGGCCTGAACAGGGGCCGTGGGCGCAACCGGGCGTATTTTACGGTGGAACGGGAGTGAAGTGAGGTCATAGGTCAGAAGTCAGAGTAATCAGGTTAATGATAAAATGGAGCCGTGGGCTCCGGCGAGTGCAAAGGTAAGACGGGCGAGGTGGGGTAAGCGGGCGAATTTTCCCTTTTCGTGAATTTTTACGTAGGGGCTGTGGCAACAAGAACACAGAAGCCCGCATCCAATGGAACGCGGGCTTCTGTGCTTTAACATTAACCTTAATCTTTACCTAAATCTTCTATTTAACGAACTGAAATGAAACGTGGTGCTGATATTATCGGCCCTGGTCAATCAGTGGGTTGTCAGAAACCTTGTCAATCTTTTATACCTTTTTTTGGGGGGGGGGTTGGGAAACTCTTGTGAGGGAGAGTCGTGTGCTTTCTTTCTTCAACTTTTCAACTATGGTGATGGGGGAGAGTGTTAACGATAGTCGGAGAAGCGTTCCTG
>CAZRJT010000080.1:0-9713 GCA_964600585.1 uncultured Bacteroides sp. | reverse complement strand
TCAACGACTTACGAGCCAACGAGGGGATGACCGCGGCCGCAACAACACCAATGAACTCCATCATCCTACCCTCTTGCCCGCGCCGACATAACCTTACGATCCGCGGTGTCGTGTCACTGCTGTTTGTCCTTGCCGCTATTCTTACGGCTAATGCCAAAATCTCAGTTGCAATTGATGGCTTGACGTATGACATTGATGATACACAAACCAAAACTGCCATTGTAACGGGATTCGAATATTTTAACTACTCCGTAGTTATACCAGATTACGTGACTTACCGAAATCAAAAATACCCTGTGGTTGAAATTGCCGACAATGCTTTTTATAGGTGCATAACCGGATTTCATCTGGAGTCGCTTGTCATTGGCAATTCAGTGAAACGAATTGGGAAATATGCATTTGCATGGTGTATGTTTATGACTCGTGTAACGATGGGAAAATCTGTGGAAATAATAGATGACCGTGCATTTTCTGTATGTGGAATCTCAGGCTTCTTAAGCCTGCCTAACACGTTGGTTTATATTGGAGAAGGAGCCTTTTCGGAAAGTGGGGTAAGTGGAGATTTAATAATACCAGATCGTGTGACGACAATTGGGCAAGACGCTTTTTACAGCTGCAATAAATTAGACGGACGCCTAATACTTGGAAACTCAGTAAAGCATATTGGATTGAGAGCCTTTTACGGCTGTCAATTCACAGGCGATTTGGTTATACCTAATTCGATAACTGAGATAATCAGCGATACATATCGTGGTTGTAAGTTTGCAGGAACACTGACCATCCCCGAGTCAGTCACTAAGATAGGCAATAATGCATTTGATGGATGCAGCGGTTTAACCGGTAATTTAGTTATACCTTATTCAGTCACGGAGATTGGCGATGGCGCCTTTTGCGGATGCAGTGGCTTTACGGGTGATTTAGTTATACCTAATTCGGTCACGGAGATTGGCGAGGGCACTTTTTGCGGATGCAGTGGCTTTACGGGTGATTTAGTTATACCTAATTCAGTCACGGAGATTGGCGAAAGTGCTTTTGGGGGATGCATAGGCTTCGATGGTACTTTGACAATAGGAAATTCCGTTACGACAATTAGGAATAAAGCATTCGAAAGATGCAGCGGATTTACAGGAGATTTGATAATACCTAGTTCTGTGACAGAGATTGGCGAATCCGCTTTTTATGAGTGTAGGGGATTTACAGGTGATTTGGTTATACCAAACTCAGTGACTGAAATTGGTGAAAATGCTTTCTCTTGCTGTACTGGCTTTACCGGGGATTTAACAATACCTAATTCGGTTATACGAATTGGGAATCGCGCCTTTGGATGGTGTTCCGGTTTCGATGGCAATTTAACAATAGGCAATTCAGTAACTGAGATTGGTGAATATGCATTTTATGGATGTAGGGGATTTACAGGTGATTTGACCATACCCAATTCTGTAACTACGATTGAGATTCAAGCATTTGACTGTTGTAGCGGCCTTACAGGTGAGTTGACTATACCTTCTACAGTAACCGAAATTGGTAATCGAGCTTTTTGGGGAATTAATGCTTCTACGGTACACTATATTACAGAGAATCCCATAAACGCTAATGTAAGTATATTTTCAAATGAGATATATGCAAATGCCGACCTTGACTATCTTGAAGAGACGTTAGAACGGTATCAATCAACTCTACCTTGGGCTCTATTTAAAAACATCAAAAAAGAAACGTCGGAGCAACTTTGCTTTGAAATAGATGAGGATGCACGCCAGGCAACTGTTACAGGGCCGTTAGCTTTTGAAATTAATGATTTGGTCATACCGGATTATATCATACGTGATGGCGTAAAATATGCCGTCACATCCATTGCGCCAAATGCATTCGACTCTTTTGGTGGACTAACCGGCACACTTACAATAGGCAATTCGGTCACCACAATTGGAGAGTATGCATTTAGTAATTGCAGCGGCTTAACCGGGAATTTGGCAATACCAAATTCGGTTACCGCGATTGGCGATGGGGCTTTCTCTAGTTGCTATGGCTTTACAGGTGATTTAGTAATTCCGAACTCGGTTACATACATTGGAAGCAATGCATTCTTTTTCTGTTTCGGCTTAACTGGAAATTTAACCATATCCAATTCTGTAACTACGATTGGCCGGTGTGCATTTTATGGCTGCAGCGGTTTGACAGGCGATTTGACCATCCCAAATTCTGTAACTACGATTGGTATGTATGCATTTGAGGGTTGTAAAAATTTTGGTAACGGTACGGTGAGTTTACCGGCTTCATTGAAGAATATTGGTGATAGTGCATTTGATTTTGGAAGTGATAGTTACAGTGGCGAGGTTATATGCGAAGCTGTTGAGCCGCCGGTGATTGACGGAAGAGCGTTTAGCGACGACTACTACGCGAGTGTGCCGCTTTATGTTCCCGGTGAGAGCGTTGGTGCGTATGCCGAGGTCTGGGACTGGAGCCGCTTCACTTCCATAAAGGATTTGGCAAGCTCGGGGATCGAGGACGTTGCAGCTGGAGAGGGCGTAACTATAACCATCCGGGGCCGTGAGATACACGTGTCCGGGCTCGAAGAGGGCGCCGTGGTGACGGTGCATGACCTATCGGGCCGACAGGTTTATGCCGGACGCGAGCGCGTAATCGGGCCGCTGAACAGCGGAGTGTACGTTGTGGATGCCGGCGGCAAACGCCACAAGATAAAGCTCTGACGAGGGGCAGCAACTCCGATGAACCATACTGACCGTGCGGCCAACCGCCCATGGTTTAGGCTTCTAACCCGCTCCGTACGACCGGCGCGGGTTATCTTTTTGCCTAAAGAGTGCGCAGAGTGTTGATTTTTTAGCTAATTTTGCACACAAAGCAAAAAACACAAAAAAATGTCAAAAGACACCCGATTAGTGGCTCGCCAATACGTGCTGCCATTCATACTCATAACCTCGTTGTTTTTCATGTGGGGCTTTGCCCGTGCCATCCTCGACGTGCTCAACAAGCACTTCCAGGAGTCGATGGACATCACCATAACCCGTTCGGCTATGATACAGGCCACCACATATCTCGGATATTTTCTGATGGCGCTGCCGGCGGGCATAATGATCACCCGCTACGGCTATCGCCGCGGAGTGGTGGCCGGCCTGCTGTTGTTCGGCATCGGGTCGCTTATGTTCATTCCAGGCGATATGATGGGGTCGTTCAACTTCTTCCTGGTGTCGCTCTTCGTAATCGGCTGCGGACTCGCGATACTCGAAACAGCAGCCAACCCATATGCCGCCGAACTCGGCGACAAGTCGACCGCCGCGAGCCGACTCAACCTGGCGCAGTCGTTCAACGGGCTCGGATGCATCCTGGCACCGGTGACGGTGGGTGGCATTGTCTATTCATCGGGGAACGTAGCGACGCCTTACGCCATAATGGGCGTGGCGGTGCTATTGGCAGCCGCACTGTTCAGCCGCGTGAAGCTGCCAGAGATAACCGTATCGGACACAACCGCCCACAGCGACAACGGGAGCGTTGCGTCCACCATCAAGCGCCTGTGGAGCAGTCGTGGATTCAGAATGGGCGTGTTGGCGCTGTTCTGCTACGAAATAGCCGAAATCTCGATAAACAGCTTGTTCATCAACTACGTGACTGCCGACGGATGGATGGACAAGATGACGGCTTCGGCCGTGCTGTCGTTCGGAGCGCTGGGACTGTTCATGCTCGCCCGCGTCGTCGGCAGCTGGGTGATGAGCCGAGTGGCGGCCGAAAAAGTGCTCGTAGCCTGCGGATGCCTCACGGTGGCCGGTGCGTTGGCGGTGACGCTCAACGTCGGCATACTGTCGAAATGCGGACTCTTCGCATGCTATGCCTTCGAAGCCATTATGTTTCCGACCATCTTCGCCATGACCATAAGCCGCACGGGCGGCGAATCGACCAAGATTGCATCGTCTTTCCTGATGATGACTCCTTTAGGCGGCGCCGTGGGCACAATGCTGATGGGAGCCGTGGCCGACGCGGCTGGAATGTCGGCGTCGTTCATCATACCGCTGGCCGGATATGCCGTAGTTTTAATCTATGGCCTCATGTATGCCAAAGAAAGACTAACCGACGAATCGAAACAACAACGACTATAAGGACTATGAGTTACAAAAGTGACATATGCTGCATAGGGCACATAACCCTCGACCGAATCATTACACCGCGCCACAGCGTGAACATGCCCGGAGGAACGGCATTTTATTTCGCGCACGGCATGAGCCATCTGCGCCGCGACGGGATATTGCTCGTAACATCGTTGGCCAACTCTGAAATGCAGGCCGTCGACGACATCCGCGCCAAAGGTATAAGCGTCAAGGTCATCGAGAGTCCGGCGTCGGTGTTTTTCGAAAATAAATACGGCGAAGACCAGAACAACCGCACACAACGCGTGCTGGCAAAGGCCCGTCCGTTCGACGTGGAGTCATTGGCCGACGTAGAAGCAAAAATATTTCATCTCGGCACACTGTTGGCCGACGATTTTTCGACCGAAGTGCTGAAATACCTCTCAGGCAAGGGGCTGATCTCGGTCGACGCACAAGGCTACCTGCGCGAAGTCAGAGGCGAAGCAGTGCATGCCGTTGACTGGCCCGACAAAATCGAAGCGATGAAATACATCGACATCCTCAAAGCCAACGAAAAGGAAATGGAAACGCTCACCGGACAGACCGATGCTCGCGAAGCCGCCAGAATCTTGGCGTCGTGGGGCGTGAAAGAAGTGTTGCTGACGCTTGGCGACAAATGTTCGCTCATATATGCCGACGGCACGTTCCACGAAATTCCGGCCTACAAACCCGAAAAAGTGGTTGACGCCACCGGTTGCGGCGACACTTATATGACCGGATATCTCTACCGGCGCAATGAGGGCGACTCTTATGATGAAGCCGGACGATTTGCCGCAGCAATGTGCACCTTGAAGCTGTCGCACTCCGGCCCATTCGCACAAACTGAAGCCGACGTGCGCCACGTAATGGAAACGGAAAGCTGAAATATTTTCTGAACCCGCATATAATAAAGGATGGGGATGCGGCGTTATATAGGTATAAAACGAAATTCAGCGAATATGGCCGACTCCACTACTCCAAGCAATCAAAACGACAAACGACCACGACCCGCAGACGGCGCCGAAGCGACACCGGCCCCTTCGGAACGCACTTTGGCCATATTGAGGCAATATGCCCGATGCTGCAAGCACATCCCAGTGCTGAAGCATCCACTCACCATAATAAATCTGAACTGAAATAAATCTGAACTGACCATAGACCCCTAAAGACAAGACGCGCCGGAAACATACGCCCACAACCACCATATTGATAAAATAAAAACATAAAATGCCGACAAATCGCCGGACAGACTTGTACAATTACGAAAAAAAGCGTACCTTTGCGGCGTTTTTCAACAAACATAACTAATCAAATAACAAAAACATGAAGTACGAAACCGTTTTCATTTTAACTCCCGTTTTGTCTGACGCTCAGATGAAGGAAGCGGTAGAAAAGTTCACCACGGTGCTCAAGGACAACGGCGCCACTATCGTGAACGAAGAGAACTGGGGCCTCCGCAAGTTGGCTTATCCCATCCAGAAGAAGTCTACCGGCTTCTACAACCTCGTAGAATTCGAAGGCAATCCGACCTTGATCAAGAAACTCGAAACAGCTTATCGCCGCGACGAACGCGTGATACGCTTCCTGACGTTCCGTCTTGACAAATACGCTGCCGAATACGCCGAAAAGCGCCGCAGCCTGAAATCCGGCAAAGCAGCCGCCGCTCCCAAAGAAGCTGAAGTAACCGAAACCGTAGAAGCAAAGGAGGATTAAGCTATGGCACAGACTCAATCAGAAATCCGTTACCTGACTCCGCTGTCAGTAGACGTTAAGAAGAAAAAATACTGCCGTTTTAAACGTAGCGGTATCAAATACATCGACTACAAGGATCCCGAATTCCTGAAGAAATTCCTTAACGAACAGGGTAAAATCCTTCCCCGCCGCATCACCGGCACTTCGCTGAAGTTCCAGCGTCGCGTGGCTCAGGCCGTAAAGCGCGCCCGTCACCTGGCCCTTCTGCCCTACGTAACCGACTTGATGAAATAACACTTTAAAAGCAAAGGAATTATGAAGATTATATTGAAGGAAGACATTTCCAACCTCGGATATAAGGACGATGTGGTTGAAGTGAAGAACGGCTATGGCCGCAACTACTTGATTCCAACCGGAAAAGCCGTCATCGCTTCGCCTTCGGCTCTTAAAGTACTGGCCGAAAACCAGCGTCAGCGCGCCCACAAACTGGCCAAAATCAAAGCCGATGCAGAAGCTATGGCAGCTGCTTTGGAAGGCGTTAAGCTCACTATCGGTGCAAAGACAAGCTCTACCGGCACCATCTTTGGCTCTGTGAACAGCATACAGATTGCAGAAGCTTTGGAAAAACTCGGCCACAACATCGACCGCAAGACAATCGTTCTCAAAGAAAACGTGAAGGAAGTGGGCGACTATGTAGCCACTATCAAACTCCACAAGGACGTGGCAGTTGAAATTCCGTTTACCGTAGTATCGGAATAATCCACACGACATAAAAGTCTCCGCCAGGCGCAAGCCGGCGAGAATTAAATTCACCATAAAGCCGCCGTATGAATCAGATTCATACGGCGGCTTCATTTATGTACGCACGTAAAAATTGCACGGCAAGCAAGTTTATGTGCAAAGTTTGCAGCAGATATGGAAATGTTTCGTAACTTAGGCGCAAATCTATACGCAAAAAACTCCCTATGCTCTGCACGATGACATATTTCAGCCTTTCATGGATTTACTGGGCCCTGATAATAGGGTATGCAATCACCGTGTGCATCATTATTGGGATAGTGCTCCTCGAAAATCGCAACCCCCTCAAATCTTTGGCATGGATAACAGTGCTGCTCCTATTCCCCATAGGAGGAACGATATTGTACATCTTTTTCGGCCGAAGCATAAAGAACACCCACATGATATCGCGCCGAAACAAGCGACGGCTCCTGGAGTCGGAGGGGCCAGAACTGCGCGACGCCGACACATCGCATCTGAGTCCGGAACACCGGCAACAGATACAACTGGCAAGGACCTTGACCGGCTCGCGATTCCACTCAGGCAACGAGGTGGAGATATTCAGCGACGGGGCCTCTAAATTCGACCGGCTCGAAGCCGACATACGCAATGCGACACGCTATATCCACATCCAATACTACATCATCGAGGACGACCACGTAGGCAAACGCATATGCAATGTCCTGATGGAGCGTGCCAGGGCCGGAGTGAAGGTTAGAGTAATATACGACCATATAGGCTCGATACACGTAAGCAACAAATTCTTCAAAGCCATGAAAGAGGCCGGAGTGGAAGTCTACCCATTTTTCAAAGTAACCTTCCCTCCGTTCGCCACACGCATCAATTGGCGCAATCACAGAAAATTATGCATAATCGACGGAGAAGTGGGATATATCGGCGGAATGAACATTGCCGACCGCTATATCGATGGCGGTAAATTCGCGAAATGGCGCGACACGCACTTGCGCATAACCGGCCCTGCCGTATCGGCCCTCCAGCTATCGTTTGCCGTCGACTGGAACTTTATGGGACAACCGTTGCTCACCGAGTCCATAGAGAGCACCCCGTCGCCGAACGCCGATTCTGCCGGGATGCAGATGCTGACGAGCGGCCCCACCGGCGAATGGAGCAACATCGCCCTACTGCTGCTAAAAGCCGTGGGAAACGCAAAAAAACGAATTTACATACAAACGCCCTATTTCCTACCACCCGAAAGCCTTCTGCGCGCCCTTCAGGCTGCCGCGTTGGCACGAGTCGACGTCCGCATCATGATGCCGCGACACAGCGACTCGCTGATACTCACATACGCGTCTTACAGCTACATCAACGAATGCCTGAGAGCCGGAGTGAAAATGTATCTTTACGAAGGCGGCATGCTGCACAGCAAAACCATGGTGGTCGATGACGACTTCAGCTCCGTCGGGTCGGCTAACATCGACTTCCGAAGCTTCGAGCATAACTTCGAGTCGAATATGTTCATCTACTCCCGCAAAGTGAACGCCGAGCTCACACGCATCTTCCTTGCCGACATCGAAGAAAGCCATCGCGTGAAAGAAGCCGAATGGCGCAAACGTCCACCGATACAGAAATTAAAAGAATCAATATTGCGACTACTCAGTCCTATATTGTAACAGACTCCCATGCCATAGGCATAGCACCGCCGCATTTTAACCTATTTTTACGGCTCCGGCACGCAAAAAAAGTGGGAAGAACGCTTATCGGTTCCGAAATTATGATTAATTTTGTAAAAATTTGGAACCAGAATGGGAGGCAATCTCGAAAAAAGGATTGACAGAATAAGGAGCAAGGCCGAACTGCTTACGCAGCAATATGCGCGGCTCCGCCAGTCCAAAGAGGAAGCCGATTTACGCATCGACGAACTACTGGCCATCGTCGACAGCCAACGAAAGGAGATCGCCCGCCTGCGGCAGCAAGTGGAATACCTGAAAGTGGCATCGACACTGGCGCCTGATCACAACGACGTAGAACGCAGCCGAGCAATACTGGCCGAATTAGTGCGGGAAATCGACAAGTGCATTTCAGAGCTAAACGACTGATGCAATGAAAGACGAGCTTGATATAAACCTACGCATAGGCGATGTGGCCCTCCGAATGACGATAGACCGTGATGAAGAGGAGCTCTTACGAGAGGCAACGAGCCAAATTAACATAGCGTTGGAGAAATGGCGAAAACGTTTTGCCGACCGCTCCAACCGCGAACTTATGGCAATGGTGACACTGCTTTTTGCCAAAGCTTTCCTGATTCAGCGAAAGCATGAGGACAAAGTTGATACGACCTTGGCCGACTTTGAAGCGGAGCTTGACAATCTGCTCCTTAACATCAGAGAAAGCCCTATGAAATAAAGCTTATATCCTTGCACGGCTCCAGAGGGAGCATAGCAAGACTTGTCAGAGGCACAACAGGTTTCTCCAACGTTTGAGTGAACCGTCAATCCTGCACGACATCGCGCCCGTCCGGACGCTATCGCCAACCGATAGCAACCGGCCGACAAAGGCGAGTTGTTGATGCAGTTTTTTTATAATTTAATAATCAATGATTTAATCATGATAGTATTTCAAGTATTGATTTATGCGGCAATCGCTTTAGTTGCCGCTGCATTAGGAGTGGTTGGCACCATCACGGTGCAGAAAAAGATTGCACGCAACAGCGCAAAAGCCATTGTGAGCGAAGCACGCAAAGAAGCTGACGTGATAAAGAAAAACAAACTCCTCGAAGCCCGAGAAGAAGAACTGAAGATACTCACCGAAGCCGAAAAGCAAGCCAACCAGCGACTATCGAAAGCTCAACAGACCGAAAATCGGCTGAAGCAACGCGAGCTTCAGCTCAATCAGCAGCAAAGCGAAAACCAACGCCATAAAAACGAAAACGAACAGACACGCGCCCGACTCGAAGAGCAATTCGCAATTGCCGAATCGAAAAAGGCCGAACTTGACGCGATGCGTCGCAAAGCCCAGGAAGAACTCGAGCACATATCGGGCCTGTCGTCGGAAGAAGCCAAAGAAAAGCTCGTCGAGTCGCTAAAGGACGAGGCAAAAACCGCAGCCGCAAGCTATATCAACGACATTATGGACGAAGCCAAGATGACGGCCAATAAAGAAGCTAAGCGC
>CAZRJT010000079.1:0-9723 GCA_964600585.1 uncultured Bacteroides sp. | reverse complement strand
CGAAAGTATAACGGCCCACGGAAGCATATAGCTTTCATACTGAGCAGACAAAAGCAAATATACGAACAACAGACACAACCCGAATATGACGGCCGTGGTATTTCCGCCCGATGAAGAACTTTCTTCACGAGTCATACCCGAATACTCATAGCCATATCCCTGCGGAAGCATCTCATTCGCAACACGCTCTATTGCGGCCAATGCATCGCCCGAAGAATATCCCGGATTAGGCTGACCCGTAACCGATATCGACTGGAACATATTGAAGCGGTTGAGCAAGTCAGGACCATACACGCGTTTCATCGTAACGAAGTTTGAAATCGATGCCATTTCGTTGCCGTTACGCACCTTTATGCTATTGAGCGTCTCAGGCGACACGCGGCTTTCAGGCGATGCCTGCATCATAACACGATAAAGCTTACCGAATCGGTTGAAGTTCGACACATACATACCGCCGTAATAGCCCTGGAGCGTCGACAATATAGCATCGGGTGTCAATCCGGCCTGCAAAGCCTTTGCCGCATCCACATCCACCAGATACTGCGGGAACGTAGGATTAAACGTCGTATATGCCATCTGAATTTCAGGTTGCTGATTCAATGCTCCGAGAAATCCCATAACCACGGCATAGAAGTCGTTTATGTCACCACCCGTTTTATCCTGCATCTTCAACTCGAACCCATTCGATATCGAGTAACCGGTAATCATCGGCGGGGCGAATATCACGACGCGGCCATCTTTCACTTCCTGTCCCGTTACGGCATATAATTGCTGGATTATAGCGTCTGCGCTTTCACGCTCAGAGCGTTCTTCCCAGTTTTTAAGTTTCACGATGAATGTGCCATACGTAGCCCCCTGACCGGCAATGAAGCTATAACCGTTAATCATAGTGCGGGTTTCAATCGCCGGAATCTGAGAAAGCAATGAATCTACCTGGTCGAGAACTGCACCGGTGCGCTCCTGAGAAGTACCCGGAGGCATATCCACCATTACGAATATCGTACCTGTATCTTCGTTAGGCACAAGAGCTGTCGGGGTGATGCTCATCAACCATACGAGCAATGCCATCGACGCAGCCACAATGATGCCCACAGTCACTTTATGATGGATGAAGAATCCTACACCTTTCTTGTATTTTTCAAGCTGATGATCATAGAACACATTGAACCACGTGTGGAATCTCTTTATGAAATTCTTTTTGCGGCCATGCTCATCTTCCGAGTGAGGTTTGAGGAACACCGCGCAAAGTGCAGGCGAAAGCGTCAATGCATTGATTGCCGACAAACCGATGGCAATAGCCATAGTCAATCCGAACTGCTTATAGAACACGCCCGAGGTTCCTGGCATAAACGACACCGGGATAAACACAAGCATCATGACCAATGTAATCGAAATGATGGCACTGCCTATTTCGTTCATCGCATCGATGGCGGCTTTACGTGAGTTCTTATAGCCGACATCGAGTTTGGCATGCACCGCCTCGACCACCACTATGGCGTCATCCACCACAATCGCTATCGCAAGCACCAATGCTGAAAGCGTGATTAAGTTTACCGAGAAACCAATAAGGTTCATAAGGAAGAATGTACCGATAAGGGCAACCGGTATGGCAACCGAAGGAATGACGGTTGAGCGTAAATCCTGAAGGAAAATGTAAACCACGAAGAACACGAGTATGAATGCCTCAATCAAAGTCTTGATAACCTCATGAATCGACGCATACAAAAAGTCATTATTGTTCATCGGTATTGCGATTGCAAGTCCTTCAGGTAGTTCCTTTTTAACTTCATCGACAAACTTCAGACAGTCATTGATAATCTGCGTAGCATTCGAACCAGCGGTCTGGAACACGATGGCCGTCACGCCCGTGTGACCATTCAGTTTACCATGGAAACCATACGTCAC
The DNA here is from genome assembly GCA_964600585.1 of uncultured Bacteroides sp. GTDB lineage: Bacteria > Bacteroidota > Bacteroidia > Bacteroidales > Muribaculaceae > Paramuribaculum. The sequence continues at coordinate 7,818 of CAZRJT010000079.1, read as the reverse complement.
ACGGCCGAGTTCAACGTCTGCCACGTCTTTCAACCTAAGCACTTCACCATTCGAATTAGCCCTAATAACTATATTTTCAAATTCCTCGGGTTGTACGAGACGTCCGCGATACTTCATCGTGTATTCGAACGTCTGGTCGCCCTGTTGGCCGAATCCGCCCGGAGCCGCCTCGATATTCTGCTGAGCCAAGGCTGCCGACACATCCGTAGGCATCAGATGATATTGCGCCATCACTTCAGGTTTAAGCCATATTCGCATTGAATAATCGGCACCCATCACCATCACATCGCCAACACCCGAGATACGCTGCATCTGAGGAACGATGTTGATTTTCATATAGTTTTCAACAAACGATTCAGGATATGCATCGTCTTTGGCATAAAGCGTCACGCCGATAAGCATTGACGTCTGACGCTTCTGCGTCAACACGCCCACCCTTGTCACTTCTGCTGGCAAAAGGCTCTGAGCCTTGGCCACACGGTTCTGAACATCGACAGCTGCCATGTCAGGGTCGAAGCCCTGTTCGAAATACACATTGATAGTCGCACTACCTGTATTGGTTGCTGTCGACTCCATATATGTCATACCTTCAGCGCCGTTTATCGATTCCTCAAGAGGAGCAATAACTGAATTAAGCACAGCCTGGGCATTCGCACCGGTATACGTCGTCGTAACGGAAATTGTTGGAGGAGCGAGGTCGGGAAATTGGGTTACGGGCAACGAAACAAGCCCTATGATACCCAAAAGCACAATGAATATCGATATAACCGTCGATAGCACCGGCCGGTTAATAAACGTGTCTAATTTCATATTCTTGTCACTTATATTCTATCTACGATTTTGAATATACAATAATATACTTATTGTTGCGCCTGAGCCTGTGCGGGAGCTGAAGGGTCTACAGGATTTATCACAATACCATCCTTCACTTTTGTGCCCACGCCTTCAACGGCAATGCGGTCGCCCGCTTTCAGGCCCGACGTCACCACAAAGTTCTTGCCATCGTTGACCGGAGCCACAGTGATGGGAGTGGACACGACTTTATTAGAATCGTTCACCACATACACAAATCGGCGATCCTGCAGCTCATACGTAGCCTTCTGCGGTATAACAATCACGTTTTCGCTAACATGCGGCATAAGGACTGAACCGGTGCTACCGCTACGGAGCAGACCGTTGGCATTGTCAAACAGCGCTCGCACGCTAGCCGATCCTGTTGTATTGTCAATTACGCCCGACACAGTTGCCACTTTGCCCGACACCGGATAAATGCTGCCATCGGCCAATCGAAGCTGCACAGCCGGCATTGAATCTATGGCGGCCTCAAGCGTACGCAGTCCATTATCCGAAAGTTCAAGCAGGTCTTTTTCTGTCAGAGAAAAATATGCATATACCTGCGAATTGTCGCTCACTGTTGTCAAGGGCTGTGCCGACGATGGCGAGGCAAGCGAACCTTCACGATTGGGAATTGTGCCCACAATGCCGTCCGACGGAGCCGTAACCACTGTGTATGCCAAATTTTTACGAGCCGTCACCAATGCCGCATTGGCCTGAGCCAGTGCCGCCTTGGCATTCTGCAAATTATTGTCAGCCAGCTGCCATTCATAGGGGCTGATTATATTCTTGTCAAGAAGCATTTTTTTATTGTCAGCCGTAAGCTGCGCGGTATTTACTGCGGTTTGCGCCGCATTAACAGCGGCAGCAGCCTGGTCGACAGCTGCTTGAAACTGCACCTGGTCGAGAGTAAACAAAGTCTGCCCTTTTTTCACCTTCTGGCCTTCGTCGACATGTACTTTGGTGATAAATCCTGTGACTTGTGGACGAATTGCAATATCAGTCTTACCTTTAATCAAAGCTGGATAAGCACTTTCGACATCCGAATTTGACGGCGCCAAAGTGATTGTTGCAATTGAAGGAGCGGGAGCTTGCATCTGCTCTTGTCCGCCACCACATCCCACGAACAACGTGGCAGGAACACCGGCCAAAATCAGGCCTACGACTTTCAATGAATTGAATTTCATAAATTTAGCATTAAATATGTTTTCTACCTATAATTTCTATTTTTTCAAGGTGCAAAGTTACTCAACACATAGCCGTTGCAATATGATATATATCATAAAATATCGCTATTTTAGCAATACTTAACATAGTTAGACTATTCGGACAAGCTATGTGACAATTGTGCCAATCGTAAAAATTCAATAAAATAATAATGTGGACACCATCTGCACACCACGCTTTCAACTAAAAATATATCCATTTTTAAGCTTTGATATTTGGTCATGACAACATATATCCGTACCTTTGCCAACGAAAACAACCGCACTACGCGGCATAGTGGAAAAATTTGGCTGCTTGCAACCACTCATAAAAAATGCTAAAACCGCACTTACGGCACCTGACAAACATAAGCATTTATATATATGTGGACGAATCGGCCAACGATTTCCGTTCGCATTTTTTTATTTTATAGACCAATAATAACATCGCACTTAATATGACAAACAATTCAAACTATCTATTTACATCAGAATCGGTGTCGGAAGGTCATCCTGACAAAGTTGCCGACCAGATATCAGACGCAATCCTTGACGAATTTCTTGCCTATGACCCACAATCAAAAGTCGCTTGCGAAACGCTCGTAACCACCGGACAAGTCGTAGTTGCCGGCGAGGTCAAAAGCAAAGCTTACATCGACCTTATGGACGTGACGCGTCGAGTGATAAATCGAATAGGCTATAATCGCAGTGAATTAAAATTCGACGCTGAGGCATGCGGCGTGTTTTCGGCTCTCCACGAACAGAGTGCCGACATAAACCGCGGCGTAGAGCAAGCCATCGAAGAGGAACAGGGCGCTGGCGACCAAGGAATGATGTTTGGCTATGCATGCAACGAGACCTCAAGCTATATGCCGCTACCGCTCGATTTAAGCCATATGCTTCTGCGTGAACTCGCCGAAATACGCCGTGAGGAAAAAGAAATGACCTACGTCGACCGCCACGGAAAAAAACGCTCGTACCTACGTCCCGACTCAAAAAGCCAAGTCACCGTAGAATACGGCCCTGACGGCCACGCAAAGCGCGTCCACACAATAGTAATTTCGACACAGCACGACGAATTCGTCGACGCTACCGACTCCGTCTCACAGGACGAAGCCGACAAAGCCATGCTCGACATCATAAGGCGCGATGTCCGCAATGTGCTGATACCGCGTGTCAAGCAGAAGCTTCCGGCATCAGTGGCCGCATTACTCGACGACAACTACATATTGCACGTAAACCCCACCGGAAAATTTGTAATCGGCGGTCCACACGGCGACACCGGCCTCACCGGACGTAAAATCATAGTTGACACATACGGCGGAAAGGGAGCCCACGGAGGCGGAGCTTTTTCAGGCAAAGACCCTTCGAAAGTCGACCGCTCGGCCGCTTATGCAGCCCGCCACATAGCCAAAAACCTGGTGGCGGCAGGAGTTGCCGACGAAGCTCTGGTGCAAGTGGCCTACGCCATCGGCGTAGCCCAGCCCGTAAGCTTATATGTCAACACGATGGGCACTTCCAAAGTCAAAGCTTCCGACGCTGAAATATCGCAGATAGTCGCCCGATTATTCGATATGCGTCCTAACGCCATCGAAAGACGCTTGAAGCTGCGCCAACCAATCTACGAGGAAACGGCAGCCTACGGCCACATGGGGCGCGAACCGATGACCGTCGTCAAGAAATTCACCTCAAAATATGAAGCCGAGAAGGAGAAAGTGATGACAGTCGAGCTCTTCACTTGGGAAAAACTTGACATGGTGGAGCCTATCAAAAAAGCCTTTAGCTTATAGTCGTAATCGCATATAATTCTTCTCCGCACAGACAAGATCCGACCCATTCTGGGTGCGTTTAAATATCGTTCAAAACGACAAACAGACATTTAAACGCACCCAGAATTTTGACATAAGCGAAAAAAAACGTATCTTTGTGCGCTAAAATCCGACTTTGACCAAAACCAAAGTCTGGTTAGCAAGATTATAAACCGATTAAAAACAAAAAACATCTAAATATCAATGGCAACATTAGAAAAAATCAGAAGCAAATCGGGACTTCTACTCGTAGTCGTCGGTTTGGCTCTTTTAGCCTTCATCATCGGCGACTTCTTCACTTCTGGTCGCACTCTTTTTGGCACCGGAACCACCATCGCTAAGGTTGGAAACCAAAAAATCAGCATCCAGGACTTCCAAAGAAGCATGGAGCAAGCTAACCAGCAAGCACAACAGTCTGGACAAAAAATTGACCAGGCGGTTCTTCAGCAGCAAGTGCTCAACTCTCTCGTAAACGAGAAGTTGCTCCAGAAGGAGTTGGAAGACCTCGCACTCACTGTCACCGACAGCGAACTTTCAGATGCAATGCTCGGCAGTGGCTCAGCCTACCTTAACCGTATGGTACAGACGCAAACCGGCATCGAAAATGCCGCCACGCTGCACGATATGGCATTCAATCCCGTAAAATACGGTCTTGACCAAGCCCAGGCTGCACAGCTTCAAAGCTATTGGGTGATGCTCGAGAGCCAAATTGAGCAGTCGCTTCTCCAACAAAAATTCCAAAATCTGTTTGCCGGCACACTCGTTGCAAATCAGCTTGACGCAAAAGCTATGTACGACGAAGGCATTTCGACGGCCCAGATAGCCTATGTCAACAAGCCCTTCTCATCTGTGAGCACCGAAGGCTACGAAGCTACAAATTCTGAAATACAGAAAGAGTGGGAAAAGAACAAAGAACAGTATCGTCTGCCCGAAGAACTCCGTTCGATAAGCTACATAAATGTAGACATCGCACCTTCTGAAGAAGACGTCGTTGCTGCCGAACAGCGTGTCGAATCAGCTTTGGCGTCACTCCGCTCAACCGAAGGCACAGACGGCATTGCCGATATGACCGACTTCATCGTAAACCGCCAGAAAGTTACCCCCGCTTCAATAATCGACAACCAGCTGAAACGCTTTGCCGACACCGCTTCTATTGGTGAAGCCGCAATGATTTCGCGTGTCGGGAACGACTTTACGCTCGCAAAAATGATAGGACGCAGCAACGAAATCGATTCAATCAACATTGACTACGCCGTTGTCAACGGCTCAAAGTCCGAAGTAGATTCAATCATTACGGCTCTCAATAATGGCTCGACGCTTGCTGAGTTGAGCAAAAATCCAAATGTCCAATCTTCGCAAGACAGCTTGTGGGTTTCGGCCATAGACCCTCAGATGGGCATGCTCAAAGATGCATTCCTCTCCAATGCCACAGGCACTTTCTTCACGCCTGATACCGCATCGACTCAAGGCGCACGCATTTTCCGTGTAAATCGTCGCAAAGCTCCTGTCACTGTATACGACGTAGCCGTAGTGAACTTCACTGCTGAGCCATCCAATGCTACTGTCAACAAGCTTCAGGCCGACCTCCAGGCATTCCTGAATGCCAACAAGAACGCCAACGACTTTATGGCCAATGCCGCTGAAGCCGGTTACACGGCGTTCCCCGCACAAATCACAGCCTCTACCGCCGAAATCAACCGCATCCCTGAAACCAGAAACGCCATCAGCTGGGCGATGAACGCCGACAAGGGCGACGTTTCTCCGATTTTCGGCGACGAAACCACCGGTCATTTTATGGCAGCCACCGTCACCAGCATCTACGATGACTTCGTGCCCGCTACCGACCCACAAATACGCGCAGTGCTGTCTAGCGACATCATAAACAACAAGAAAGCAGCCGATCTCATTGCTCAATATCAGGGAAAAGCCAATGACCTTGCCGGATATGCAGCCTTGATGGAAACTCAAATCGATTCGACATACATCAACTTTGGCGCACTTTCACCATTCAATCCAGGCGTTGGCGGTCCGGAAGTTGTGGCCCGGGTTGCAATTGCCGAAAATGGCGAACTCATTGGCCCGGCTCAAGGCACTTCGGGCGTTATGGTGCTTCAAGTCATCAACGTCGATAATCAGGGACGTCCTTACAACTTCGACGAAAGCGCAAGCAACTATGTCCGCAATCGCGGCGCAGGCTTCCTCGCAAATCAGTTGCAGCAGATTCTCCGTGGCAACAAGAAAGTGAAGAACAACATACTGAAATTTTATCACGACTAATCCGGTCCATCGCTTGCCGTGATTTACGTCGTCGATTTTTACCGTAAATAATTTCAGCCCGGTGCTTAACTCGCCGGGCTGAAATATTATCTTTTCCCAACAATCGTCAATACCTCGAAACTGTTATTCATTATGAAATCAATCCGAGAACTATACCGTATCGGCATAGGCCCATCGAGCAGCCATACAATGGGCCCCCGAAAAGCTGCCACCGAATTCGCGATGCGCAATAAGTCCGCAGCCCGATTCGTAGCCACACTCTACGGCAGTTTGGCCGCCACCGGCAAAGGCCACCTTACCGATGCAGCAATCATCGATTCGATGAAATCCATCGCTCCAATAGAAATCGAATGGCAGCCCACCGTATTCCTACCGTTTCATCCCAACGGAATGAAATTCGAAGCATTCGACATCACCGGTGCATTAATTGATTCGTGGACTGTATATAGCGTAGGAGGAGGTCAGTTGGCTGAAGAAAATAAATCATTGTCGACCGCCAACGAAACTCCCGATGTGTATGGATTGTCGACTATGACGGACATACTGCAATGGTGCCAGAAATACGGTCGCAACTATTGGGAATACGTCGAAGAATGTGAAACCCCGGCAATATGGGAATACCTTGCCGAAGTGTGGCAGACTATGCGCGAGGCCGTTGAGCGTGGCCTCGACCGTGAAGGTGTGCTCCCGGGCCCGTTGAATCTGCCGCGCCGCGCCGCGACATACCATGTACGCGCATCAGGCTACAAATCTAACCTTCAGTCGCGCGGGCTCGTATTTTCTTATGCGCTGGCCGTTACTGAAGAAAATGCATCAGGCGGAAAAATAGTAACCGCACCCACCTGTGGCTCATGCGGAGTAGTGCCTGCCGTACTATACCATCTGCAGAAAAGCCGCGATTTCTCCAATGCACGTATCTATCGCGCTCTGGCCACCGCAGGCCTTGTGGGCAACATTGTAAAGCACAATGCTTCAATTTCAGGAGCAGAAGTCGGATGCCAGGGTGAGGTAGGAGTAGCATGTGCTATGGCAGCCGCAGCCGCCAACCAGCTGTTTGGCGGAAGTCCGGCCCAGATAGAATACGCAGCCGAAATGGGATTGGAGCACCATCTCGGCATGACATGCGATCCAGTATGCGGACTTGTCCAAATCCCCTGCATCGAGCGAAATGCTTATGCAGCTGCGCGTGCCCTTGATGCAAACCTGTATTCGGCATTCACCGACGGTGGACATCGCGTCTCGTTCGACCGCGTGGTTGAAGTGATGAAACAGACCGGACACGACCTCCCTTCCATATATAAAGAAACCGGTGAAGGTGGATTGGCCCGCACATGGGAAAACTGATTGCCAGTCAAACAAAAAAAATGCCATAAAACCACAATTTTCGAGTTGAAAATTGTGGTTTTATGTGAAATTATGACTAATTTTGTCGCTTGATAGGCATTGGGGCAAAAGCCAACGCCTGCTTTTTGAATTAACTTATTTATTAACTAATTAAATGACTGAAGAATTAAAAAATTCTCCGATCGAAGATTTCGATTGGGACGCCTATGAAAATGGCGAAACCCGCGGCGCAAAGACTCGCGAAGAACTTACCAAAACTTACGACGAGTCACTTAACACCGTCAAAGACAAAGACGTAATCGAAGGTACCATCATCGCCCTCAACAAGCGCGAAGCAGTGGTTAACATCG
>CAZRJT010000078.1:0-9791 GCA_964600585.1 uncultured Bacteroides sp. | reverse complement strand
ACGATGCTATTATTCCGATTGCCATAAAACTCACTCCGTTGATTGCACGGCTCATCCAGTACGCTAATATTATCACGGGGAATATCATCATTAATCCTGGGTAGCAAGAAAATATGGCTTTCCCCTTGCCTACATAAAACACGTAGGATATAAAGATGAAACACTCTATGAAACCGAACAAACAAATAGTTCGGATATTAAGATACTTATAAATCTCTTCTAAAGAAAGCCCGGTCAGCCACATAGTTGAGAAATAAGCAACAATCATCCAAGCTAAACTCCATAGCAACGTAGCTTTCCATCCCATCTGTGAGAGCCGGATAGTGTCGGTCAGCACAATGACAAGACAAAGAATAATCAATATCAAAATCATGCGCTTTTCCTCCTCTTAATTATCATGATTACAATGGTTCCAATCAGCAAGAGCAAAACGGCTCCGATGGCGTAATTTGAAGAGGTTTTCGAAACGATGCCCGGAAGCACATTTTGTTTCTCTTCTTTCAGAACCTTTGCATCAGAATTCTGAGCGGTCGCTTTCGATATATTGTCAAGATACATGTCAGCTTCCGCGCCGTCAAGTTTTGAAGCCGTGAATTCTTGAAGTTTGACATTTGCACAAACGAAATCAGTACAGGGTGCTCCATAGCGTTCCGTAATCCGGGCATGGAGTCGAGCTATCGCTTCTACTTTACGACTATCAGCTTGCCAAAAGCCTTTCCGCGCACTTTCAAGCATCGTTGCTGTCATTTCCTGAAGGGCTGCCGGATTAACCCTTTCGAAATATTCCTCTATTCCAAGCCCGTTAACATCCTCTACATATACCTCGTAAAGATTGTCATAAATATCTTCCTGCAATGCGCTCGGGCGTGTAGCACTCCACCCAAAGATATTGCGGAATATTTCGCCAAACATCTGTGCGGTGGTTGCCTCCCCCTTCATCCTTTGCTTTATATACTCTGGATTTAAGATAGTGGCTCTGGTTTCTATTGCAACTGCTTCCTTAGTATTTTGCAAACGCGGAAGATATGAATTGCGATAATCGGCCAACATAGCATCAGGCTCTTTGCCATTGATTGATGTGGCCGCCAGAGACAGTGCTCCCGTAAATTCATACACATGGTCAAGAGAAAGAGGCCCCCAGGTGTTGCTTTGGCGTGGTTGCACAATCAAATCGGTGTTAGTTATAGCCGCTTGAAAAAGTTTTTTGTCCATATCGCCCCAATGCTCATCATCACCATAAATTGCACACATATTATTGAGATATCCGTCTACGAGTTCCTGCCGGTCATCCCATTCTCCAGAGCTTTCGGTATAGCGCAGCATGCCTGTGCTGTAGCCGGAATTTACCGGGCCAAAAATTCTCATATTCGCCAGTTCACGGGCACGTTGGGGAGAAGACCCGTTTTCAACGAGAGCTTTTTCCTGTGCCAACGATCCGTCGGCTACAAAATTTGGATAAATATCGTACTTACTGTCGGCGGCCAGAGCGACTGCATCAGTAAGCATCTTAAGGCGTGAGCCGGCTATGTCGCGCAACTGTCCTGAAACCTGTACCATTACATTGATTCGCGGTCGTCCGAGTTCAGAACTTGGTGTCAGTTTTAGATCCATCACGCGACCTTGATCATCTCTTACCGGCTCAACTCCAAGCATTCGCAAGGCTTGTGCTATCGTAGCTCCTTGTGAGGAAATGAATTCTCCTGCCCAAAAAGTATAGCTTACTTTCCGAGGGTATTCGCCATGCTTAGAATAATAATCTTTCAACGATTGCTCTGCAAGTGCCACACCATCATTCCACGCTTTGGGCCCCGGAGTGGCTTCGGCATTAATGCTATACATATTGCGCCCCATCGGCAACACATTAGGATTCAGCACAGGATCACCTCCGGGAGCAGGTCTTACGGGCACCCCGTTAAGGACGTCGGCCATAGCATCAAGCTCAGCTCCGGCAGACTGTCTTAACAATTCGCGATATTCAAGAGCATCTGCCAGCTCGCCGCCTGAATTGCTGCCTCCGGATAAAGCCTTTACGACATCTTGCTTTGCCTGCGGAAGATAGTGATGAGAGATAAAGGAGAAATCTTGCAGATTTTCTTTGGTGATTTTCCCTTTTTCATAGTCTGCCTTAGCTCTGCCGTATGCCAAAGGATCTGCCGCTATTGCCATTACAGTTGTTTTCATATCAGCATCAGAATAGGGAAGTCCCATGACATAGCATGACCCGGTGATTTTTTCATTGGCAAGCTCCTCTACGAACCCATCTACTTTCTCCAATTCTTCAGCTGTATACTTCCCCCCTTTTACCGAGTCCAAGCCTAAATCTTTATGAAATCCGAAGCTTATAATCTTATTTTTAAGGGCAGGTGTATTCTTTTCAGGATATGCAATGCCGTCGTGCAGTTCTTCCAGCAGAGCAGAATATTTCTGCCGCATTCCACTTTCAACGTATGGAGGAGTCAGATAAGTGACCAATACCGCGTGGGAACGTCTTTTGGCAATGATCGCCTCGCCCACATTTCCGGTTGTATAGAAATAGAAATGAGGTCGGTTGCCAATCAAGACTTCTGCCCAGTCGGCTTGTGAAAGTCCGGCATTCTTACCGGGAGTGAACTCAAGATTGCCGTGTGTACCGAAATGAATCATTGCATCAGCATCAAACTCTTTTTGCATATACAGATAAGGAGCGATATATGAATGTGGAGGAGCTACTTCGGCCCCATGCACAAGCTTAAAGTCATCACTCCCCAAGGCTGGACGCGGCTGAGGAAATATTAATATATTGCCATACCTAATTGCAGCTATTGCCAGACTGTCGCCACGGGCAAGAAGATTGCCGGGGGCCTTCCCATAACATTGTTCTACCTCTGCATATTTTTCGGGAAGTAAAGAGGATTTGGCCCATTTCTCATAGTCCGACGCATCAATCCATATCGGGTTACAGTGGTTCATAAAGTACTCTTGCGCAGAAGGGGCATACGATCCCATAACACTCCCTTGCTCCATAACCTGACGGCCAAACTCTTCTACCGTAGACGGAAGTCCGGTCACATCATACCCGTCGTCCTTGAGACGCCGAAGGAAATTGTAAAGAGACGGCACCACCTCCATGCCAGACGCAAGCAAAGCATCCTTGCCGGGAGATTTGAAATAGCCGATTGCAATTTTCTTATCGGCATTCGGCTTCTCTTTCAATTTCATAAAACGGTCAAACTGCCCCACAAAGGCATCGATTCTCTCCGGCTCAGGCGTATAAAGCAAATAGCCCTCCTCACTTGGGTTTTGTGTGGAGATGCAGAGCGGAGTCATACCACCGTCAATCTCAGGAACTACAATTCGGGCATTGAGCGTGCCGCCTCCCATAGGATGGGTAATGTCAAGCCAATCTTCACGGCTTTGTATAAGTGGGAATGGCATAAACAATGGAATCTTTTGGTCGTAGGCCCAATTAACAAGTGAATCATTGCCCAGACGCCCCATCGGCAGAAAAACGATAGCATCCGGCTTGACAGACTTAATCATTTTCGCTCTCATACGTCCGGTGGCCATCAACGGATAGACATTATAACCCTCTTTAGTGAGTCTGTCAACAAGGGTGTCGACATGCGCCCGGTTGTTTTCGACCGGGAAGCTGACACCTGACACGAATGCTATTCTTTTGCCATCGTGGTTGTAAAGACCCTTCTTCTCCAGATATTCTGTCAATTCTTCTGAGGAATTGAAATATTGACCGGCTTCAATATGATAAAACATATACGAAGGCATCTCCTTTGGGAAATCATAGTTCTTGTCGCCAATGCGGGCTGGGGTAGCTATGCTTCTGAGAAAACGAAGCATATTGCGGTAATTGTCGCGACAAGGGCTGGAAAAATAATCCTGGAGAAGTGCGATTTGCGTGGAGTCAAGATTATGGTTCACTATGAAACTGAAATTTCGCAATGCGTTGGTAAATACCGGCACCCCCTTCTTTGCCGCCTTGTCGAGCGATTTAATCTGCAAAGAGTCAAGATATAGGCCGCGACCATACATCACCACTGCATCATAGTCTTCAAAATCACTTGCAACCTCCTTGGGGGTACAAACGACCTCGATATGCCGACTGTCATTGTTAAGCACCCACTCAGCAGCCTGAGCAGGGAGCGGATTAACCACCAGTATCTTTGTCGGCTTAAACCAGATGAGATAAGCGGCCCATACAGCCCCGGCTATCGCCAACAATACTATAATGACTGATAACAGCTTCTTGACTCTTGCCATTTCTTACAAGTTTTCTTTGATATAGGTTGACTTTTGCTTGGCAGCATCCGGTATGGGCGCAGTAAGAGCATCTTTGATATGATCAATGTAAATGTCCTGTATCTCAGGAATCTGACCTAAACCTTCTAAAATAGTAGAAACGGAAAATCCGGCAGTGGTGAGTTTCTCACGCATCTCTCCGTCAATATCATTTCGTGCGTGGTCGCCGGCAACAAACATAAATGGAATGAGAGTCACATTTTTATTTTTTGTCGCCTTAAGGCGTTCTACCGTGGTCTCCAGTGTAGGATATCCTTCCACGGTAGCCACATGAAATGCCTGATAGCCGTTGGCCGTGAACATATAATCCATTTGTGAGTAGATGGCGTTGGCGGGAGTCGATGTACCATGTCCAATAAGAACTACGGCGCCATTCTTTGCTGTAGCGGGTTTGTATCGCTCAGAGAGAACCTCGACAACTTTTTCGCAATCCTCAACGGAATAGAGCAATGGCCGCCCCACCCTTATCTCCTCAAAGAAAGGCGACATCAGGGCAGCTTCGTTGCGCAACACTTCTGCCTCAATTCCGTCAATCACATTCGTCCCCTGCACTACTACGTGTGTGTAACCATCGGCTGCCAGCTTCAACAAAGCCTGCTGAGGGGTCTGTTTATCAATGCCTCTATCCTTCAATCGTTTGATTACGATACGCGACGTGTATGCCTCGAAAACTTCAAAATCCGGGAACGCCGTTCTGACCTTCGAATTTATTGCATCTATGGTCACTGAGCGAGTATCGTCGAACGTCGTGCCGAAGTGCACCATCAAGATTGCCTTCTTGGCTTCGGTAAAATTCATGAAAGATTGGGAATGAGCCCACACCGATGCGACTACTACCCACATTGCAGTTAACAGAAATCTATTCATATTCATCATTGACAATGGTGTATGAATTATCTCCCGGAGTAATTCCCATCACTCCGGGAGATTTCGCAGAAATATAGAAAATTGTTTGTTTGGAGGTTATTTCACATCTTCAATCACACGAATCTGCTCAAAGTAATATCCCGAAGCCATTGTGGCGCCAAGCGTCGTCTGACCAGTCTTAACGTCATAGATATAAATCTGTGGCTTGGCTCCTTGTGCATCAACGCCGATATATGCCTTATGATTTACATACGCCATCCTTGACGAAAAGCGTCCGCTGCTATAAGCCAACTGCTGGCCGTTATATGAAATCGGAGTATTCGTCTTTGTAACTACGTCCAACACAGTGTAATAGTGGCTGAATGCATCAATATCGGTGCCTTTCTGGTCTTCGCGTGCATAAGCCATCACCTTGTTGTCGCCAAGATACATCACGGAAATAAGTTTGCCATCGGCAGTAAATCCGTCATAGCTCTGATCGAACGAAGTTGAATTAGCCGGAATTTTCAACAAATGGCTGTGTTCATTGCCATCGTCTCCATTAGTGAAGCATGCTATATACAGATTATTATTGCCATCGATGAAAGTGGTGGTCTGAAGCAATTCACCGTAAGCCGTGCCCACCATTTCACAATCGAGGAAACATTGCGTCGCACTCTCCACCGCCATTGTCGACGGATTTATGACAGCTGTCATCATAGGTGTCACACGCTTGCCTCGTTTGCCACCCGTCTTCGCATAATAGAAATAAAACAACTTGTTATCCGAAGCACGATACGAAAGGATGCCGGAAGTGGTAAACATTTCTCCGCCTTTAGGCATCTCCACGTCCAACGTCCCTTCCGAAACAATGGTCATGTCCTCGGCATTGAGCTTTGTCCACACAATTTTATCAGCTTCGCCGTTGGCAGCCATAATAACCAACGTTTTATCATCAAGCCACGCATGTGTGTACTTTCGGGTTGCATAGGTGTTGGTCTGGAATCGACGTTCCTTTATCACCCTCACCTGATTGTCTTTAATCTCATACTTTGCAAAACGGTCGCCCGATACGGGCACCTGATAATAGTATGCACCTTTAAATATAGTTTCAAGCGACAGCAACGAGTTCACCTCGGTTCCTGTACCTTGGAACGTGATTTCGGGCTGGTCGGCTTCAAGCGAGTTTACGCTGCGCACCAAAGTCTGAACATCACGTCCCATACCGCCGTGACGGTCGAGAGCAACCCAGAGGTCGAAGTGGTAGTCTTGGATAATTGTAGGATCATCCGGTTCATCAGGTCCATCATTGTCCGAGCAACTTGTCACGCTGAACGCAAGGAAAAGCGCCATAAATGACGAAAGAAGTAATTTCATTTTTCTCATTGTCTTGATATTATGGTTAATTTATAAAAACTCGTAATTTGGCAGCAATACTTCTGCCGGGCTTTTGAAGCATATAGTTGTCGTATGCCAGTCTATCGAAGACATTAGTGCACTCTAACGACAGGTTATATCTGTCGCTGTGCCAGGAATATGTCATCGACAAGTCAATGACATTCTGTGTCGGTATGCGAGCTTTAGATGATGCCGCGCCAAAAGCCTCCCAGCTGAGGTAATACCAATGAATGTACTGATATGCAGCGCCAAGCCTCAACCTATCAGTTTTAGACATCAAACACCTGAAATTATAAGCAGCTTCCACATTGCCATACATCCAAGGACGGTTCGGCACTCTATTCTTATACGTAGCCGAGGGATTTCCGTCAGACTTATATTTTTTAAGGTCACGTACATCACTCCAACTACCGTTGACCGACAGCTGCAGGCTACTGCGCCAAAAATATGCAATCTCGAAGTCAAAACCCTTCACATTCACCGCCGGCTCATTGACATATTGCATCATTCCCTCACGTTCCGACACCGTAGCCCGTATATAATTCTGCACATGTCGCAGAAAGCCGTTCACCTCATAACTTATCTGATGGTCGTTGGCAACAAACCACGTTCCAAACAATCCTACATTATAGTTATTGCTCGATTCTGGACTAAGCGTCAGATTGGGGTATACCGTGGTGCCGTTACCCAACAACTCACGCGAAAGAGGCAACCGCACACTGTGTTCATACGAAGCTTTAACCGCCAGCTGGTTCAATAACGAATATCGCGAGCCAACTCCTGCTCCCCAGTAGTTCTTAGTAGCATCGGGATTAATCTTATCGGCGCCGGTAATAGTGAAATCTTCCTTCTGTCCAATTGACAGAGAATTGATATAATCTTTCACAAAGTATGAGGTCTGCCACTTCTGATCGAAAAACGACTGCATATAAGTGGCCGAAACTATATGCTTGCACACCACGTCGTTTGTCGGTTCGAAAAACTGGTCTACTTTATCATAACGGTCGTTTCCGCGCCGATTGAACATATAGTTGAATGCAAACGTGTGATGGTGGTTCAACTCATAATCGGCACCGACGCTCAAAACAGTCAAGGGTCTTTTATATACTCTGATTGTGCGCGCACGATTGGTCATTTCATTTCCCGACGACGGCATCCAGCTGCCATCCCATGAATACTTCCGAAATGCCGTGTCCACCGTCTCGCTATGGTCCCAAGTGTGCGACATATTTATCCGCCCGGATAAATTGCCTATACGTTTAGAATATCTCGCCGAGACTCCGAATGAATGCGAACGTCGCTCAGCCTCACCATAAACCTTATTTTGCATAGCACCGGTCTGAATCTCCTTATCAAGCTTGTTATACGACATTCCAACAAAGAAATTATCAGCCCATTTCACATCATTTACACCTATTTCCATCTGTCCGAAAAGAGAAAAATAGTCATCGTGAAATCTACGTTTGTTTGTTCTGACATATTTGTCTTCGGCATCGCTCCAAACTTCAACGCCCTTCATAAGATAGTCGTTTTTAGAATAGTTCAGACTTAATGTCGGACGAATCACAAGTGCCGTTCCAGGAATATAATATTGCCCAGTGATGTCGCCCGACTGCGTATGGAATGAGCCTATGCCATATGAAGCATCCAGAAAATTCTGTCGGTTGCGTTTTGTCACGATGTTCACCGCACCACCAAGAGCGTCGGAGCTAAGATAAGATGGCACTACACCTTTATAGAGTTCTACCCTATCAACAATATTAAGAGGAACATTATCAAGCGTCAGCCCGGAGCCTTTGGTCTCGAGGGGAACACCGTCAATAAAATAGCGAATTGAATTGCCCGACATTCCATTGATGGTCAAATCGAAGTCGGAGCCAACGCCACCTTCGCGCCGCAATTTAACTCCGGCCGTCCTGTCCACCAAGTCGTTCAACGTCACCATCCTGTTTATGTTGGGCTTGATGTCCACTGCATTTACAGTGAAAGCTCCCTCTTCGAGCTGCTTTGAAGCCGTTTTCCCATAAACACTCACGCTTTGCAAATCCACAGTCGACTCTTCAAGCTCAAAATTCAAATGCATGTTTTTAGTAAGAGTCACTTCGAATGTCTTTGTCTTATATCCAATTATCGACACCTTTCCATCGTAACGGCCCTGTGGCAGCCGGAATTCAAAATGTCCATCTGAGTCCGTAAGCGAAACGCATTTACCTTTGTTCAGGCTCACGGTTGCATATGCGATAGGTGCCTTGTCGGCATCGACGACGACTCCCGACAGAACATAATCGGCGGCCGCCCCTTGCGCTAACAGGTGGCAGAACAACAATATTATACTAATGCAATTTCTCATAACGATTTGCTGTTATCCGATTTTAACGGGGTGACATTACACAGCAAACCGGCTTCAGACTTCCCTGAATAGAAGATGAAAGCTGTTTTGTGGTAATATAACCCGAAAACTACAAAACTATATGTTGCTTTGGCAGGTCTCCTGACTTATCCTCATCTACTCCAACGCCTTCCCATCGACCGATAGACGACAGTGG
Organism: uncultured Bacteroides sp.; assembly: GCA_964600585.1. Lineage (GTDB taxonomy): Bacteria > Bacteroidota > Bacteroidia > Bacteroidales > Muribaculaceae > Paramuribaculum. The sequence continues at coordinate 708 of CAZRJT010000078.1, read as the reverse complement.
CATTTCGTTGGCGAGTTAATACGGGACTTACAGTAGCGGGTCTGTTCCGGATTCTCACCGGATTCCCTATTAATCGCGTTGCCGCGAACCAAAACGTGCGGCAAAGTTAATGAAATATTTCTTAACTCCAAAAAAATAACAACATATTCCCAATTCATTGACATATTTAAATATCCCTCATTCTACCATATCCCACACTATGATATAAATCGTGTGTCGAACAACACATTGTTATATTTTTTCGCGCCAATAGATAAATTGATATTGCACAATTCACAAAAAAACGCTATCTTTGTGCGCTAATTTTTCCACGCAGGCTTGATTGAAGTAAAATCGCGGCGATTGCGATTTTCGCCTGATGGATTTAACGTAAAATCTGTTTTATTAAGATGTACGCAATTGTAGAAATTCAAGGACAGCAATTCAAGGCAGAGCCCGAAAAGTTCTTGTATGTTCACTATCTCGGCGAAAATGCCAAAGAAGGCGACAAGGTTGAATTCGACCGTGTTCTCCTCGCTGACGCCGACGGAACCGTGAAGGTTGGCGCCCCCGTTGTAGAAGGTGCAAAAGTGGTATGCGAAGTTCTCGTACCGCTGGTGAAAGGCGAAAAAGTAATCGTTTTCAAGAAGAAACGCCGCAAAGGCTATCGTCGTAAAAACGGTCACCGCCAGTATTTCACTAAAGTGTTAATTAAAGAAGTAGTTGCTT
>CAZRJT010000077.1:0-9834 GCA_964600585.1 uncultured Bacteroides sp. | reverse complement strand
TGAAAACCGTTGAGGGTCACACCTCCGGGGGTTCGAATCCCTCTCTCTCCGCCAGGTCAATGAAGCCCGCTGAAATTCAGTGGGCTTCATTGTATCAGTATATGTCACACGTCCACCCTCATCTAACCCCATAATTCATCCATGCACATCAATGATTTCCTGATGCTCAATGTCGGATTTGCCCATCATAACAGTGATTGGAATTTCAAAGACATCAACAGTCCGTTTGCCCGCGTCTATCTCGTCACCGATGGTGCGGCATCGGTTGTGATTGACGGCATCAAGCATAATCTCACGGCTGGACATATGTACATAATTCCGCCGTTCACCACACATACCGACATCTGCCACGGAATCTTCAATCATTATTATGTGCATATCTATGAAGAGTCATCGCGCGGCGACGACATACTGGATTCATACGAGTTTCCGTTTGAAATCACCGGAAGTCAAATCGACCGCTTGCTATTCGACAGACTCGTTGAAAGCAACCAAGCCATGAATCTGAAGTCAAGCGACCCCAAAATGTATGACAACGAACATTCACTGATAGAATGCGTAAGATTCAACCGTAGCAGGCCACTTGACGTGCGTATGGAGTCAATGGGCATAATATCCCAATTATTGAGCCGATTCATAAAACATGCTCGCCCTAAATACCAGGCATCGGACGAACGAATCAGCCAGGCCCTTAAGATAATCAATACCAGAATCTATACGCCGATAACCGTAGACGAGCTTGCCCGAGAAACATGCATGTCGGTGGGCCACTTCATAAGGCTATTCAGAGGTCAGGTAGGTTGTACGCCGGCGCAATTTCTGATTGAGCGCAAAATGATGAAGGCAAAACTTATGCTTGCCACAAAGTCACTTATGACCAAAGAGATTGCCTATTGTTTAGGATATGACGACGTGTCATATTTCACCCGACTTTTTAAAAAACACGTGGGCACGACACCTCGATTGTATCGTCAGAGTTACAATAAAAATTGTGACTAATCGGCAATAGGGCCCAGATGCCCATTTTGTCCTATTTTTAAATAATAAAGTTCTATCATCGGCAACTGTAATTCATCTAATTTTGAAAAAAAATAAATCATCATTATGAAATACAGAGAGATCGGCAAAACCGGCATGAGAGTGTCGGAGCTAAGTTTCGGCGCATCATCGCTTGGAAGCGTGTTTCGCGAAACAAAAGAAAGCGAGGCAATCGATGCTGTGTACACAGCGGTAGACAATGGTATCAACTTCATAGACGTGTCGCCATATTACGGACACTATAAAGCTGAAACAGTGCTTGGCAAGGCTTTGCTAAACATCCCCCGTGAAAAATACTATCTTTCGACCAAAGTTGGCAGATACGGAAAAGATGGCATAAATACGTGGGACTATTCGGCCCGGCGCGCAACCGAAAGTGTGTTTGAAAGTATGGAAAGGCTCAATATCGATTTCATCGACCTCATCAACGTCCATGACATCGAATTTGCCAACCTCGAACAAGTTGCCAAAGAAACTCTGCCAGCATTAGTGGAGCTTCGCGATAAAGGCGTAGTGGGCCATGTTGGAATCACCGACCTGCAACTCGAAAATCTGGTGTGGGTAATAGACCATGTCCCGGCCGGAACGGTGGAAAGCATCCTGAATTTCTGCCACTACACCTTAAACGATGACAAACTGGCCGACTATCTTGACTATTTTGAAAACAAAGGCATAGGCGTCATAAATGCATCGCCCCTTTCGATGGGACTTCTTTCGGAGCGAGGCATTCCGACATGGCATCCGGCCCCCGAATCGCTCGTCAAGGCTTGCAGCCGCGCAGCGGAGTATTGCCGCGAAAAAGGCTATCCCATCGAAAAGCTTGCAGTGCAGTTTTCAGCATCCAATCCACGGATAGCTTCGACACTGTTCAGTTCGGCCAATCCCGCAAACGTAGCCAAGAACATACGCTACGTAGAAGAACCCATCGATGTCACTTTACTGAATGAAGTGATGGACATAATTGGCGAACAAAAACGCGTAAGCTGGAAAAACACTTGATTTACGACAGCTATGGACTATAAGATCATCGATGCACATGCACATCTGTGGTTGCGTCAGGATACGGTTGTAAACGGTCTGCCCATCACTCCCCTCCCCAACGGACGCTCATCATTCATGGGCGAAGAGCGACAGATGCTTCCTCCATTCATAATTGACGGCAAAAACAGCGCCGAGATATTTCTGTCGAATATGGATTATGCACAAGTATCGGCAGCCGTCATCACACAGGAATTCATTGACGGCAACCAAGATGAATACCTTGAAGAGGTGGAACGCCGATATCCCGACCGGTTCATCGTTTGCGGTCTGTGCGATTTGCGTCGCGACGACTATATGTCGCAGGCGAAAAGCCTGTACGACAGAGGATTCAAGGCACTTGCCATTCCGGGGCACCGCTTATTTCTGCCCGAAGGCAGAGTGTGGCTCAACACGCCTGAAAAAATGGAGCTTTTCCGATTTATGGAAGAACATAATATGATATTGTCGATAGCTCTTGCGGAAAGCGACATCCAAGTGGGCGAAATGAAGGAAATTATACAGGAATGTCCCAAGCTGAAAATCGCAATAGCACACTTCGGAATGGTGACGGCCGACAACTGGCTCGAACAGATTAAACTCGCCCGCCATCAAAATGTGATGGTGGAATCGGGTGGTATAACATGGCTATTCAATTCGGAATTCTATCCATTCAAAGGTGCCATCAGGGCAATACGTGAAGCCGCCGACACGGTAGGATGGGACAAACTGATGTGGGGTTCCGACTATCCGCGAACCATAACGGCCATAACATACCGGATGTCATATGACTTCATCACAAAGTCGCCGGAACTCACACACGTCCAAAAAGCAGCCTTTCTTGGCGAAAATGCCCGTCGTTTCTACGGGTTCGGCAAACTTATAGAGCTTCCATACATAAAAAATATGTCGGAATAGGAGAATACCAATAAACATATAAAACAACATATCATTAGACAACATGAAATCAAACAACAAATATCTTGTGCCACTTACTCTGGTAATAACGCTATTTTTCGTATGGGCGGTGAGTGCCAATCTGCTCCCAACTATGATCAGACAACTGATGAAAACATGCGAGCTCACGCCATTCGAAGCTTCGTTCACAGAAACGGCTTATTGGCTGGCTTATTTCATCTGCCCCATTCCGATTGCGATGTTCATGAAACGATATACCTACAAAGCGGCCATCGTGTTCGGACTTCTTACGGCCGCAGCCGGCGCACTGCTATTTTTCCCGGCAGCGTCGATGAAAGCTTACGGAGGGTATCTGTGCGTGTTTTTCGTAATAGCAACGGGTATGTGCTTTCTCGAAACGGCTGCCAATCCCTACGTCACCGCACTTGGCGACCCGTCGTCAGCCTCACGCCGGCTCAATCTCGCCCAATCGTTCAACGGACTCGGCGCATTCATTGCGGCAATGTTTCTGAGTAAATTAATCCTCAGCGGCAACAGCTATACACGCGAAACTCTACCCGAAGATTATGCGGGCGGATGGGATGGATACATCGATACGGAAACCAGCCTCATGATGGGCCCTTATGCGGCATTGGCCGTGTTGCTGATTGTATTGGCGCTCATATTCGTTTTTTCACGCCTTCCAATAATCAAAAACGAGGAATCGCATACGGGTAAGCTAATCAATTTCGCCGTTATGCGTCAGCCTCGCCTTGGCAAAGGCATAATAGCACAATTCTTCTATAATGGCGGGCAAACGGCAATAAACAGTTTGTTTCTGGTCTACTGCTGCACATTCGCCGGTCTGGAAGAGTCGACTGCCACCACATTTTTCGGCATATACATGCTTGCCTTCCTGCTTGGACGATGGATAGGCACCCTTCTGATGGGGCGTTTCAGTCCGAAGTCAATGCTAACGGTGTACGCGGCCATCAACGTGCTGCTATGCGCGATCATAATGTGCTTCGGAGGCATGGTAGGACTTTATGCGATGATTGGCGTTTCATTCTTTATGTCCATCATATATCCCACCCAATTTTCTCTGGCCATCGCCGGACTGGGCGAAGACACAAAAAGCGGCTCGGCATTCCTGGTAATGGCCATCGTTGGGAACGCCTGTCTTCCGCAACTGACAGCTTATATAATGACAAATGCCATACTTTATCAGATAGCTTACATAGTGCCACTGATATGCTTTATGGTATGTGCCTGGTACGGCATCACCTACCGTCCGGCCGATAACTTCGACAAAAATCGTAATTAATCGTAAATACATCATACAATGCTTGCTATTCAGATTTCTTCACCGGGCGTTGTGGACATCACAGAGCGTGAGTTTCCCACGTTACAGCCTGACCAGATTTTGATTAAAATAGAATATGTCGGTTTCTGTGGCTCCGACCTCAACACTTACCTCGGACGCAATCTCATGGCCATATCGCCCGTCATTCCTGGCCATGAGATTGGAGGAGTGATAAAGGAAGTGGGCAGCGAGGTGCCCGCAGGTCTATTCGAAGCCGGAATGACTGTAACCGTAAATCCATATACATCGTGCGGCAAGTGTTCGTCATGTCGCAAAGGCCGACCGAACGCATGCGAATTCAACGAAACGCTCGGGGTGCAGCGTAACGGCGCAATGTGCGAATACATAGCCGTTCCATGGAGCAAAGTGATACCAGCGGCAGGTATAAGTGCTCGCGATTGTGCATTGATAGAGCCGTTAAGCGTCGGTTTTCACGCTGTCGACCGCGGAGCGGTAACTGACATAGATACGGTTATGGTGATTGGCTGCGGAATGATTGGATTGGGAGCCGTAGTGCGTGCCGCCATGCGCGGAGCCATCGTGATTGCCGCCGACCTCGACGACGAGAAATTGGAACTCGCCAAGAAGCTGGGCGCCACTCATGTCGTGAATACGTCGCACAAGGACGCCCACGACCGTATCATAGAATATACAGGTGGCATCGGCCCGGATGTCGTGGTTGAAGCCGTAGGTTCTCCTGTTACTTATGTCATGGCGGTAGACGAAGTGGCTTTTGCCGGCCGCGTGGTGTGCATCGGCTATTCAAAGAACGACGTCACATTCCATACCGGCCTTTTCGTTAAAAAAGAGATTGACATACGAGGCTCACGCAATGCTATGCCTTCTGATTTTGACGCGGTAATCCGCTATCTGCGACGCGGAGAGTGTCCGATAGAAAGCCTAATTACACGCGTTGTGAGCCCCGATATGGCCGGCGAGGCACTCAAAGAGTGGTCGGAAAATCCGGGCAAAGTGTTCAGAATCCTTGCCAAACTTTAATCAGACTGCTATATGTCAACAATTAACAAACAGAATGGATATGCCGTGCGTTCTTTCGACCGTCCGGTGAAACGCTATTGCCAATTTCTGGAAATCACCGACTGTCCGGAACTCATAGCCCGATATGTCGAATGTCATGACAAAGACCATTCGTGGAAAGAAATCAGAGACGGCATAAAGCAAGTGGGAATCCTCGAAATGGAGCTATATATCCTCGGCAATAAAGTGGTGATGATAGTGGAAACGCCTCTTGACTTCGACTGGAAAACCGCTATGGCAAAACTCGCCACCCTTCCGCGACAAGCTGAATGGGAACGATTTGTGTCAGAAATGCAAGGCTGCGACCCCGATGCCACATCCGACAGCAAATGGCAATTAATGGAACGTATGTTCTACTTATACGACGACTGATGAAGCCAATGAACAATGCCACCGCTGATAAAAAACAGCACACGGTGAGAATACTGCAATTCGGCGAAGGCAACTTTTTGCGTGCATTCTTCGACTGGATGATTGACGTAGCCAATTCACAGGGAATCACAGACAGCTCAATCGCCATCGTATCGCCCCGTTTCAGAGCAAACGAAACGATAGAGAATCTACGCAAACAGGACGGCCTTTATCATGTGTGCCTGGAGGGCATAGAAAACGGCCAACCAAAGCAAGAGACAAGGCTTATCACTTCCGTTGCCGAAGCCTTCTCTCCATTAGAGAACGAAGAGAGATACTTATCGTATATCACCTCCCCCGATTTGCGATTCATTATCTCAAATACGACCGAAGCGGGCATACGCTACGAAAAGGACGATGCGACACAGCTCTCCGCCGCCACATTCCCGGGAAAAATTACAGCATTGCTCTATCACAGATATCATCATTTCGATGGCGACCCCGCACGAGGCATCATTTTTCTATGCTGCGAACTGATTGAGGACAATGGCCAGCTACTTCGTGAATATGTGATGAAACACGCTCGAGAGTGCAAACTCGGCAACGATTTCATAAAGTGGGTCGAGGAAAATTGTATTTTCTGCGACACACTCGTTGACCGCATAGTGTCGGGCTATCCAACCGATTCGGCCAAAGAAATCAACCGCCTTACGGGATACGACGATAGACTTCTGGTGAAAGGCGAACTGTATCATCTATGGGTGATTGGAGGCGACGGCGTAGAAAAAGTGATGTCGGAACTGCCGCTTCATAAGGCAGGCCTAAACGTACACTTCCAAAAATCGGTGAAAAGCTTCAGAGATAAAAAAGTGCGCGTCTTAAACGGTAGTCACACGGGCATGGTGCCCATCGCACTGCAACTCGGCTGCGAAACAGTGCGTGACGCATTCGAAAACAAAAACGTGAATGCATTCATCAATCAAATGGTGGAACGCGAAGTGCTTCCCGTCATAGACGAAACTCCTGAAGAACTCAAACGTTTTTCCGACAGCATACTCGAGCGATTCTATAACCCGTACATACGACATATGCTACGCTCAATATCATTGAATTCACTGTCAAAATGGGAGGCCCGAAATTTCCCAACCGTACGCGATATGTATGAAAAGAAAAACGGATTGGCCGACTACGAACTATTCACTTTTGCAGCGTTGCTTGCCTTATATGCTCCTGATTCCGGCTTCATCCCCGACGATAATCAGGGTCATATACGTTTAATCCATCAGAATTGGAATGCCGACGATGCACATGCCACCGTTTCAAAAATAGTAAAAGGAGGCATATTCATTAACGACTTCGAAAAAATAGTTCCGGGATTCTGCAACAGAGTTGCAGAACATCTAATCTCTATACGCAAAAATGGTATGGCTAAAGCCTTAGACAATTTTCTTGCCACGCGCTGATTTGACCATACTCCTTTAATGCACGACACTCACCTATGAAACGTTTTCTCAAGATAAACGCTACCGATAATGTTGCAGTCGCATTGGTCGACGACGTAAGAGCAGGCGAATATTATTCTGACGGGACGACGAAAGTGCGCATTCTTTCCGACATTCCCCGAGGACACAAGTTTTCGTTATCGTCCATACGGCCGGGCGAGAATGTGGTGAAATACGGTTATCCAATAGGCCATGCTACGGCTCTGATAGAGCCGGGCGAATGGGTACACTCCCATAATCTGGTCACTTCGCTCGACTGCAACCTGGAGTATACTTATGCACCTGCACTCCCCGACGCCACAACATCAGAAACAGTGCCTGAAATCAACGGATACCTAAGGACGAACGGTGCGATGGGCATACGCAATGACCTTTGGATCATCCCAACCGTAGGATGCGTAAACGGAAGTGCCCGCACCATAGCCAGTGAGCTCGCGCGCGAATACGCCAACACAGAAAACGTGGATGACATCATTGCCTTCACCCACAACTACGGTTGCTCACAACTTGGCCAAGACCACATAAACACCCGCAAGGCATTGGCCGCGTTGGCACGCCACCCGAATGCAGGAGGAGTAATAGTGCTTGGACTCGGATGCGAAAACAACCGCATAGACTGTCTACGTGAAGAAATCGGGGATTTCGACCCGGACAGAATCATCTTCATTACGGCGCAAGACGTTGAGGACGAAGTGGAAACCGGCATAGATGCAGGGCGCAGAATCATCGAAACTATGAAGAGCGACAAACGGACCCCGTTACCGGCATCGATGCTCAGAGTCGGCCTTAAATGCGGCGGTTCGGATGGTCTGTCGGGCATAACAGCCAATCCGTTGGTGGGTATGCTATCGGACTGCATAATAAGCTGGGGCGGAACTACCGTGCTTACAGAAGTGCCTGAAATGTTCGGGGCCGAAACAATATTGATGGCCAGGGCGAAAAACCGCAAAATATTTGAGGACGAAGTGAGTCTGATAAATAATTTCAAGGATTATTTCAGACAGAGCGGACAGCCTGTGTATGAAAATCCATCGCCGGGAAATAAGGCCGGCGGCATAACGACACTTGAAGAAAAGTCGCTTGGATGCATACAGAAAGGCGGTACATCGGCGGTTGTAGATGTGCTTGACTACGCCGAGCCCGTGCGCTGTTCAGGGCTCAATCTGCTAAATGCTCCGGGCAACGACCTTGTGGCTTCGACGTCACTGGCACTTTCGGGATGCCAGATGGTTCTCTTCACCACCGGACGAGGCACGCCGTTCGGCACATGTGTTCCAACATTGAAAATCTCGACCAATACACATCTTGCACAAAGCAAACCACGATGGATAGACTTCGATGCCGGGACATTGACCGGCGATGAACTCCCGACAACAGCACTTGACCGTCTTACAACAACAATTCTTGCGATAGCAAACGGGAAAAAGGTGAACCAGGAACTTACTGGCAATAAAGAAATAGCCATATTCAAAAGCGGGGTTACGCTGTAAAAACGCCGCATAAGATCCATTGCCGGATGATATATCGATTTTTTGGACTACCTTTGCATCGGTATCAACAACGTATCCGCTCCATTGCCAAAATATCATTGGAGCGAATCGAATCAGTTTATGAATCTCAGGGAATTTGAAAAGCAATTTGACACTCTTTATCTGCCATTGGGCATGTACGCCTTACGTATGGTGGACGATATAGACATATCAGAGGATATAGCGCAGGAAGCTTTCATAAAAGCTTGGGAACAGCTGAAAGACGGTGGAGAGATAAACAATTTCAAGGCGTGGCTTTACAGATGTGTGCGTAATGCGTGCGTGGACTACCTGCGCCGACGAAAAACGATAGTGACCATAGATGAATATGATGACGTGGACGAAAACGACATCGACACTTCGGAACTTGATGCGCGGATATGGCAGGCGGTAGACGAACTGCCTGAACGATGCCGCGAAATATTTTTGATGAGTAAGCGCGATGGGCTCTCAAATGAGGAAATAGCATCTGAGCTAAATCTGTCGATAAAAACGGTGAAAAACCAATTAACCAAAGCGTTATCTCGATTGAGGGAATCGCTTTCAACTAATCATAGGCCATTTTTTCTGCCTTTCTTGTAATTTTTTTGTTTTTGCGATAGGACTTTTCGTAGTGTATACCGTCATAAGACCGGATAACAAAAAAATATCATCAAATGAAAAGACTTCTTACTATCACAGCTACAATCATTTTGATTGCAATCACCGCCGCACAGGCCCGTCAGCCGCAACGCGGATATCGCGGATTCATTGAATGGAGCAATGATTTGCGCAGCGAACAATTCTATGGCTTCGATAAGCGCGAGTCAACTTTATACAAGGGCGTCACCACTTCCCATGGCTATCAGATAAACCCGATGTTTTTCGCCGGGATAGGCATTGGCCTGGAAAAATGTGGCAAATTGGCCAACTGGATAGCTCCAATATTCTTACAGGGACGCGCCGACTTCAAATGGGGTAGATTTACTCCGTTCTGCGACCTCAGAGCCGGAGTGAATATGTCCGAGGGTGTGGGCGCATACTTCTCCCCTACGATAGGCCATCGATTCAACTGGGGTCGAAAAATGGGTGTGAACGTAGGGCTGGGGCTCACAATTGC